>JAIBBD010000067.1 GCA_019694855.1 Dehalococcoidia bacterium | reverse complement strand
CGGCAGGCGGCGGCGCCTCCGGCCTGAGCGGCACGTGGAAGATCGCACCGGACAGCCAGTCCTTCGTGGGGTACCGGGTGCAGGAACAGCTCGCGAACGTCGGCGCCGCGACCGCGGTCGGCCGCACCTCTGGCATCACCGGCAGCCTCGTCTTCGATGGCTCGAAGATCACCGATGTCACGATCGAGGCGGACCTGTCGAAACTGCAGAGCGACCGGTCGCAACGAGACAACGCGCTGCGTCAGCAGGCCCTCGAGACCAACCGTTTCGCCACGGCGGCGTTCAAGCTCACCCAGCCGATCCAGGTCGGCGGGACGCCGGAAGCTGGTAAGACGATCGAGGCGACCGCCGTCGGCGACCTCACGCTGCATGGCGTCACGAAGTCCGTATCGATCCCCCTGCAGGGGCAGCTCGTGAATAACCAGGTGGTGGTGGTGGGCACGCTCGATATCGTGTTTGCCGATTTCAACATCGCGCAGCCCCGCGCCGTGACGGTGCTCTCAGTCGAGAACCACGGTCTGCTCGAGCTGCAGCTCATCTTCGCGAAGGGGTAGGACGAGGCGTCGAGCTTCCGAGGGCGGGCGCGTCCGAGGGCGCACATCCCGCGCCAGCACGGACCGGCCCGCGCGTCTCAGCGCAGCAGGAGCCCGCAGCTTGCGAGCGCCGTCAGGCTCACGAGCCGCAGGAGGCCGCGTGTGACTCGACCTCGGGCGCGGCTCGCCTGCAGGCGTTGCAGCCGCCACGGCAGGAACAGCTCCTCGACGAGCCGGCGCGCGTAGCCGAGCTTCGCCTCGAGCACGGCATCGACGAGATCGGGCTTTCCGTGGGTGGCCTCGAGTTCGTCCGAGGTCAGTTGGGGCCAGCGGTCGAGCAGCCGCTCGCAGAGGGCATCCCAGTCCTCCTCGGCATCGGTTGTGCGCGCCGGGGCGGGCAAGCGGCGCGCACCGTCGCCGCCACGGAGACGGGCGCCCGGGAACGGCAGAATGCCTCGAGGAAGCTCCCCCGCCGTCAATGACTCCCGTGCCATAGCGCTCTCCCTCGTGCCGCTGTTCCACTATCCACTCGATTCGTGGAGGAAATGGCAAGAAGGCGGGAACGCTGTTACGAGGGCATCGAAAAGCCGCCGAGGGGTGACACTAACGGGCGAGGGCGCGCGTAGCCGGACGCTGCCGGAATCGCGGAGCGTGGCGCCGCGCCGCTGCCCCGCCGCGCGTCGGCGGGGCAGCGGTGCGGACGTGCCGATTACGCTTCGGCGACGGTCAGCTGCTTCAGTACCTGGTCCTGCACGTGGGCGGGCACCTCGGCGTAGTGGTCGAAGGTGACGCTGCAGCGACCCCGTCCGTGGCTGAGCGCGCGCAGGTCCACCGCGTAGCGCTGCACCTCCGCAAGGGGCGCCTCGGCCTCGACGACGCTGAACGCGCCGGCGGGCTCGACGCCATGGACGTGGCCCCGGCGCCCGTTGAGGTCGCTCATCACGTCGCCGACACGGTCGGCCGGCACCCGGACGATGACGCGCGCGACGGGCTCGAGCAGGATCGGATGCGCCTGCAGCATGCCCTGCTTCAGTGCCTGCCCTGCTGCCAGCTTGAACGCCATCTCAGACGAGTCCACCGCATGCGCGGAGCCGTCGAGCAGCGTCACCTGCACGTCCACGATTGGTGAATGCGCGAGCGGGCCGGTGGGCAAGGTCTCCATGATCCCCTTCTCCACCGCGGGGATGAACTGCTTCGGGACGTTCCCGCCGACGACCTTCTCGGCGAAGGTGAAGCCGGCCCCGCGCTGCGCCGGGTCAATCTGGATGACGACGTGGCCGTACTGCCCGTGCCCGCCGGTCTGCTTCTTGTGCTTGTATTCCGACTTCGCCGCGCTCGTGATCGTCTCGCGGTAGGGGACGCGCGGTTCGGCGATGTCGACCGCGACGCCAAAGTTCTTCTCGAGGCGCGCCGCCGCGATTGCCGCCTGTGCGTCGCCAATCGTCGTCATGATCGTTTCGCCCGTGTCGGGGTCACGGCTGACGTGGATGGTCGGGTCCTGCTCGGTGATGCGCGCGAGGGCCTGCGACAGCTTGTCCACGTCCGCCTTTGTCCTCGGATGCACCGCCGAGCGGTACGTCGGCTCGGGGAACGGCAGGGGAGGCACGCGAGTGCCCTTGCTGGCCTCGCTGGCGACGAAGGTGTCGCCGGTCGTGCTCACGGTCAGCTTGGCCGCGACGCCGATGTCGCCCGCCACGAGCTCGGGCATGCCGATCTGTTCCTTGCCACGCATCGCAAAGAGGTGCCCGAGGCGTTCCTGCGTTGCGTGCTGCACGTTGTACGGGTTGGCGTCCGGCTTCAACGTCCCGGAGAGCACGCGCATGTAGGTCAGCCGGCCCACGAACGGGTCCGCGGTCGTCTTGAAGACGTGCGCCACGAGGGGCCCCGAGGGGTCGACGGTCACCGTCGCGCCGCCCTCCAGCAGCCGCTCGCGGCCCACGGGCGACGGCAGCAGGGTCGCCGCGGCATCCATGACGAGCTTCACGCCGAATGCGCTCGTCCCCGAGACGGGAAACACGGGGATCACGCTGCCGCTGCGGACCGCCTCGGGCAGCGCGGCCTGCAGGCGGGCGTCGTCGATGGCGTTCCCTTCGAGGTAGTCGTTGAGCAGTTCCTCGTCAGTCTCCGCGACCGACTCAACAAGCATGTCGCGGGCGGATTCGACCGCGCCCGCGACATCGGCTGGCACTTCGCCCGCGGCGCCGTCCGCGCCACGGATCGCCGTGCCGCTGGCGAGGTCGACGACGCCCGCGAAGCTGCCCGCGACGCCGATGGGGATGGCGAGGGGCACGACGCCGGTGCCGAACCGGCCACGCAGCGCCGCCAGCACCGCGTCGAAGTCTGCGTTCTCGCGGTCGAGCCTGGTCACGATGATAAAGCGCGGCCGGATGCCCGCCTCGTCCGCGTGATCCCACGCGACCTCGCTGCCGCTTTGGATGCCACCGACGGCATCGACGGTGATCACAGCCGCGTCCGCGGCCGCAGCGGCGGCGATCGCCTCGCCCTCGAAGTCGGGGTACCCCGGCGCGTCGAGGATGTTGAGCTTCGTCCCTGCCCACTCCACGGGAATGAGTGACGTCGAAATCGAGTAGTGGTGCTGGTGTTCCTGTTCGTCGAAGTCCGAAACCGTGTTGCGGTCCTCGACCTTCCCCATCCGCGAAATGGCGCCCGATACGAAGAGCATCGCCTCGGCGAGCGTCGTCTTCCCCGAACCGCCGTGCCCCATGAGCACCAGGTTCCGCAGTTGGTCCGACGCGTACGCTTTCATGTGGGCGACTCCCCTCGTCTGCCGCGATGGCCGCGATGGTACACAGTCGTGATAGGCGCGACAAACGCCTGACGCATACCCGGGCAGGGGCGGCTCAACCCAGTGTAGGAAGCTCGCGCAATGGCCGTTTGGCCCTAGCCAGCGGGACGCAGGTCGAGCACCTCGAGCTGGAGCGTGCCCCGCAGCGCATCGCGGCGGAACGTATAGACGAGGTCGGCGCACTCGCCATCCGGGACCGCGTTGGCCGCGTTGCCGAATGCGATCGCGCGCCAGGTGACGGCGCCTTCCTTTAGCTTGAACTGGAGGTGTGAGCCGTCTTTGCCGACGGCCCGGCTGTCGAGGACGCGAACATTGGGTGACATAAACGTAGGGGTCTCGTTGCCGATTCCATGCGGCCCGAGCCGTGACAGCCACTTGAGCAGGTCGCCGTTGACGTGTCGCAGAGGCAGCTCGGCATCGACATCGATGGTCGGCACCAGGTCGGCGGGATCGAGGTGACGGCCGGCATCCTCGATGAGGGTGGCGCGCACCTCGTCGAGGCGGGCCGCGTCGATTGTGAAGCCCGCCGCGGCGCGGTGACCGCCGAAGCGCTTGAAGAGGTGTGCGTTCCGCCGCAGCAGCGCGGTGATGTCGAAGGCCGAGATCGAGCGGCACGAGGCGCGTGCTTCGCCCGCCTCGACCTGCATGACGATGGCGGGGCGCTGGAGCTGCTCCACGAGGCGTGCAGCGACGAGCCCCACGATACCCGCATGCAGCTCCGGGGCGGCCACCATCACGAGTGGCCCCGTGCGCTCCGCCTCTGTGAGCAGCGAGGTGGCCAGCTCGCAGGCTGTTGCGGTCTCAGATCGACGTCGTTCGTTCAGTGTTTCGAGGCGTTTCGCCAGGTCCTTCGCCTCGCGGACGTTCCTGCTGAGAAGCAGCTCGAGCGAGATCCGCGCGTGTTCCATGCGCCCGGCTGCGTTCAGGCGCGGACCCAGCACCCAGCCGCACATGTCCGGGTCCACGTCGGCGAGGTCGATGCCGGCCACCTCGGCGAGCGCGAGCAGCCCCGGCCGTCGGGTGGCGCGCAGCGCCCCGAGGCCCAGCCGGACGAGATCGCGGTTCTCGGCGAGCATCGGGGCGAGGTCGCACACCGTTCCGAGCGCGACGAGCGCGCGGTGCTCGTCGGGGTCGTACGCGCGTCCGAGCTGGTCGTAGAGGTCGTGCACGACCTTGTAGGCGACGCCAACGGCGGCTGGTTCACTGCCGTACTCGCTGGACTGGAGCTTCGGGTTCACGAGCGCGAGAGCGTCCGGCAGCTCCTCCGGCACCGTGTGGTGGTCGATGACGATGACGTCCATCCCCAGCTCGTTGGCGACAGCCACCTCCCGCACCGCGGAGGTGCCGCAGTCGGCGGTCACGAGCACCGAAGCGCCACGCGCCCGCAGTGCTTTGACCGCGTCGACGTTCGGGCCGTAGCCCTCACTGAAGCGGTCGGGAATGTACGGCAGGGGAATCGCGCCGAGGTCGGAGAGGCCCTCGGTCAGGATCGTCGTCGAGGTCACGCCATCGACGTCGAAGTCGCCCAGGATGGCAACGCGCTCGTGCGCGAGGCAGGCTCGCGCGAGCCGCTCGACGGCGACGTCCAGGTTTGGCATGAGCTTCGGGTTCGTCAGCTCACCAGGCGCGCCCAGGTACTCGTGTGCCTGGCCGAGGTCGTGCACACCGCGATGCCGCAGCAGTACCGACACGAGCGCCGGCCACGGCGCACCCTCGAACGGTCCGAGTCCGGGCGTTTGCCGGATCCGCCAGCGCCGCCCCCCCGATCCCTCGAGGATGCGCGGTTCGGGTCGGGCAAGCGTGGTCACATCGCACTCCAGGGCGCGCGGGGAGTGCTACGTATTCTGTCGGGGTGAGGACGGCGTGTCCAGTACAGGTGTTCGCTCAGCGAAGTGAGCGGTTCCGCGCTCTATCCGTGGTACCGCCTGAACACCAGCGAGGAGTTGTGCCCGCCGAAGCCCAGCGAGTTCGACATCGCCCAGTCGATCTCGAGGTTCCGCGGCCCCTCCGGCACATAGTCGAGGTCGCAGTCCGGATCCGGGATCTCGAGGTTGCGCGTCTGGTGGATGCGCTGGTCGCGGATCGACAACACCGTGACGGCCGCCTCGATGCCGCCACAGGCGCCGAGGGTGTGGCCGACCATGGACTTGGTCGATGAGATGGGGATGGCCCCGGCCGCCTCGCCGAACACCGCCTTGATCGACATCGTTTCGAACCGGTCGTTCATCGGCGTGCTCGTGCCGTGGGGGTTGATGTAGTCGATGTCGGAGGCCGACGCACCGGCCTTGCGCAGCGCCATGCGCATTGCGCGCGCCGCGCCCTCGCCGTTCTCGGATGGCTGCGTCACGTGGAAGGCGTCGGCCGACTGCCCGTATGAGACGAACTCCGCGAGGATATTCGCGCCGCGCGCCCTGGCGTACTCCAGTTCCTCGAGCACCAGCGTCGCCGCGCCCTCGCCGAGGACGAAGCCGTCCCGCTCGAGGTCGAACGGCCGACTGGCGTGCTCGGGGTCGTGGTTCCGCTTGGTCGACAACGCGCGCGACGCGGCGAAGGAGGCAATCCCCATGCGTGTCACGGTCGCCTCGGCGCCGCCCGCGAGCATCGCGACTGCATCACCTCGTTTGATCGTTTCGAGCGCTGCGCCCAGGGCATCGGCGCCCGAGGCGCACGCCGACACCGTGTTGTAGTTCGGCCCGCGGGCTCCGAACACGATGGAGACCTGGCCCGATGCCATGTCGGGGATGAACATCGGCACGAGGAAGGGCGAAACACGTCCCGGCCCCTTCTCGAAGAGGACGTGAAACTGATCCTCGAGCGTCGCGATGCCGCCAATGCCCGAGCCGATCATCACCCCGATCTCCTCGGCGTTCTCCTTGATGTCGAGGCCCGAGTGCGCGATCGCTTCGCCGCTCGCGGCGATCGCGAGGTGCACGAAGCGGTCCATGCGCCGCGCTTCCTTGCGGTCGACGTAGTTCAGCGGGTCGAAGTCCGGAACCTCGCCGGCGATGGTGGACTCGAGGTCGGTCGGGTCACAGAGCGTGATCGAGCGGATGCCATTCTTCGCTGCGAGCAGCGCCTGCCAGGTCGTCTCGCGGCCGATACCTACGGACGTCACCATGCCGATGCCCGTCACGACCACCCGTCGCGGCCCCTGCGTCACCATCACGCACCCTCCCAGCGGCCGAAGACCACGGCGGAGTTGTGCCCCCCGAGCCCGACCGACGTACTCATCGCGTAGCGGACTGTAGCCGTCCGTGCCTCGTTGGGCACGTAATCGAGGTCGCAGTCCGGATCCGGCGTGGTGTAGTTGATCGTCGGCGGGACGACCCCGCGCGCACACGCGAGCACCGCGACGGCAGCCTCGACGGCGCCGGCCGCCCCCATCAGGTGCCCGATCATCGACTTCGTCGAGGACACCATGAGCCGGTCGGCCTGAGGCCCGAATACCGCACGGATCGCGCGGGTCTCCACGCGGTCGTTGAGTGGCGTGCCCGTCCCGTGGGCATTGATGTAGTCGACCGCGTCCAGCGGCACCTCGCCGCGCTTGAGCGCGCGCTGCATAGCCCGCACGATGCCACGGCCGTCCTCCGCCGCCGCCACCATATCAAAGGCATCGTTCGAGGTGCCTGCGCCCTTCCACTCCGCGTAGATCCGTGCACCGCGTGCGAGCGCGTGCTCGAGTTCCTCGAGGACGAGCACGCCCGCACCCTCGGAAATCACGAAGCCGTTGCGGTCGCGGTCAAAGGGACGCGAGGCCTGCGCGGGGTCGTCGTGCTCGGCGAGTGCGCGCATGGCTTGGAATCCGGCGTAGTAGATCGGGCGCAAGGGCGCCTCGAAGCCGCCCGCGAGCACCACCTCCGCGTCCCCACGCGCGACCGTTTCCGCGGCTTCGCCGGTCGCCGCGCCGCCGGTGCCACAGGCGGCGGTGACCGCGAAGTTTGCGCCGTCGGCGCCGAGCGCGATCGCGACGAGGCCGGTCGCGGTGTCAGGCAGCATGCTCGTGATCAGGAACGGGCTCACGCGCCGCGGCCCCTTCTCGTTGAGCACGTCCTGGTTCTCGACGATCAGGTGTGCGCCGCCGATCCCGGTGCCGAGGATGACGCCAACGCTGCCGGGCGCCTCGGAAGCGATATCGAGGCCGGCGTCCTGAACGGCCTGCTTCGATGCCGCCATCGCCAGCACCGAGGAGCGGTCGATGCGCCGGAGGAGCTTGGCATCGACGTGCGCTTCGGGGGAGAAGTCCTTCAGCTCGCCGGCGATGGGGCAATCGTATGCAGAGACGTCGAAGCTCGTGATCCGGCCGATGCCCGAGCGGCCCGCGAGGAGCCCATCCCAGGTCGAGGATGTGTCGTTGCCAAGCGGTGTGATCAGCCCGAGGCCGGTGACGACGACGCGACGCATTGCGTCAGTGTGCAGGTTCCGGCGGTAGTGCGGAAATCGGGATCGGCTCGGCGACCGCGTCATCGAGGGAGACGGCCGTCACGCGGTCGGAGATGCGCTTGATCATGCGGGCCAGCACGTGCCCTGGACCGACTTCGACGAACGTGTCGACCCCCTGCGCCGTCATCTGGCGCACGTTCTCAGACCAGAAGACGGGGGAGCGCAACTGCTCCTCGAACTCCTGGCGCACCTCGGCTGCCGTCCGCAGCAGCTCCGACGTGCGGTTCGAGACGATGGGCCGCTTCGGGTCCGCGATCGGGACCTCGCGGATGATCTGCGCGAAGTGCTCCGCCTGCTCGTGGTGCAAGGGCGTGTGGCTGGAAACGCGGACCTTGAGCCGGATCACCTTTGCCTGCAGGGCGCGTGAGCGCTCCATGGCCCGCTCGAGGGCCGTGACGTCGCCGCTGATGACCGTCTGGGTGTCGAGGTTATGGTTGGCCACGTCGACGCGATCGAGCGGGGAGAGCGTCGCCTCCTCGCAAATCTCGCGCACCGTCTCGCTGTCGAGGCCGATGATCGAGGCCATCCCCACGGGACGTTCCTGGTTGAAGCTGCTCATCAACCGCGAGCGCTCGAGTACGACGAATAATGCGTCGCGGAACGTCAGGGCCTCGGAGGCAACGGCCGCGCTGAACAGCCCGAGCGAATGTCCTCCGAACAGCCGCGGCCGGACGAGCCGTCCGACATCGGAGAGCTTCTCTCGCATCGCGTTGACGATGGCGATCGAAGTGGTGAGCACCGCCGGCTGCGTGTAGGTCGTTTCGGACAGGTCATCGACGTCGCCCTCGAAGCAGACGGCGGCGATGTCCATGTTCGTGAGGTCGCTCGCCTCCTCGAAGGTGCGGCGGGCTGCCTCGGAATGCGCATAGACGAGCTTGCCCATGCCCGGAGTCTGCGACCCCTGGCCGGGGAAGATCAGTGCAAGTGGGTCGGTCGAGTCGTCCGGCGCGTCACTCACCGTCGTGAGCCTCCTGAATGCGCGCTCGCGCACCGCAAATATCGTAGCAGAGCGCGGGGCGGCGGTCATGGCATCGCAAGCGAGCAGTAGGAGGTCCCGGGGCGCACCTCGAACATGCCGAGGTGCGCCCCGGCAGGCGTGGCTAGCGGCTCGCGGCGGCCGGCTCTCGCCGCTGTTCGTAGACCGGCACCTCCACCGGCGGCAGCCCGAGTGCGTGCCGGCCGGTGAAGCTCAACTGCTGCTTCCGAGGCAGCGGGTGGAAGTCGCCGGCGCGGATGTCTCGCCGGATTCGCTCGAGGCCAGTGCGGCGGTAGTACCCCGGCCCGCCAGCCGCCTCGATCGCGGCTTCGACCGCGTGCTGCGCTTCCTCGATCGCCTGCGACTTCAGCGCGAGCACTTCGCTCGAGAGATCGACGTCCGGCACGAAGTGCAGGTCATCCGCAAGCGCGACCATACGGTCGTGAAGCGCACCGGCGACACTCACGGCGCTCTGCATCTCGCCAACTGCCCACTGCACCGTTACGTCATCGGCACGCCGCCGCGCCAGCGGCAATGCGATCCGCGCGGCTTCCTCGGCGAGGCCGACGTAGACGCCGGTGATCAGGGGCATCGCGGCGGTGACGATGACGTTCCAGATCCCGTGGAACTCACCACGCGGCCGTCGGAGCGTGATCGCGCTTTCGGGCACGAACACGTCGTCGAAGACGATCGTGTGCGAGCCGGTCGCCCGCATGCCGTGCGCCTCCCAGTCCTGTTCGATGCTGACGCCGGGTGCAGCCAGCGGCACGCCGAAGTGCAGCACCTGCCAGCCTGCCTCGGGATCCTCGAAGGGGACACTGGTCACGGCCACGTCGCCCGCCGGCGCCCCGCTCGCGAACGCCTTCCGAGCGCTCACGCGGTAGCCGCCGTCGACCGCCCGCGCTCCGCCGGTCGACTCCAGCCAATCGCGCGCGCCCGTGCTCACGAGCACAATCCGCTCCCGCGCGACCCGCTCGAGGATCGGCGCCGGCTTTCCCTGGAAGTGATTGACCACCTGCGCCGCGACCAGGTGCTGATGCATCGACAGCGTCAGCGCCGTCGAGCCGTCGTACCTCGCAAGCTGGCGCAGCATGGCGGCCATCGTCGAGTGGCTCGCGCCGCCGCCCCCGAGTTCCGCCGGCACCAGCGCCGAGATCACCCCGCGCTCTTTCAACGGCGGATAGTGATCCGCGACGAACGTGTCGTGCGTGTCGCGTTCCACCGCTCCCGCCGCGAATTGCGGCCCAAGCTCCTCGATCACTGCGAGCCAGTCGCTTCGTTCCACGATCTACCTCCAGCGGGCAACGCCCTCTGCACCGGACTTGTTGCGTCGCACTATGCTGTGCGCCCTGAGGGCACAACTTGACCGAGGTACCGTGATTCTTGACGCGCCGTCCGAAGTCCGACACGACACACTCTCGGATGTGCTGAGCGCGGTTCGCGTCGCCGGCGGCATGTTCTTCCGTGCGCGATTCAGTGCGCCCTATGCAGTGTCCTCGCCTGCCACGAGCGAACTGATCGCCGCTTACGCCCCCGGTGCGGTCTACCTCCTGCCCTTCCACCTCGTGACGAGTGGGCCGATGTGGTTCGTTGTCGACGGGGTCCGAGACCCCCTCTGCCTGGAGACGGGCGACATCCTCGTCGTGCCCAGGGGAGCGAGCCATCACGTCACCGATGAACCTGGACGCCCGCCGATCGCCCTCGAGACGATCTCCGGCCGTATCGAGGGAACGCCGCCGACGCTCGCATGGGGCGGAGCGGGAACCCTCTGCGAGGCGCTCTGTGGCTTCTTCCAGCTCGATGGCCGCCTGTTCAATCCGCTGCTCGAGGCGCTGCCGGACGTATTCGTCGTCCGGCACGAGGAGGACGAGGCCGGCTGGATGACGAGTTCGCTGCAGCGTGCTTACAACGAGCTCGCCGAGCACCGGCCCGGGGGAGCCGCCCTTGTGAGCCGGCTCACGGAGTCGTTGTTCGTTGAGGTGATCCAGCGCTACGTCCGCGCCCAGGGCAGCGAGGGCTGGTTTGCTGCCCTGCGTGACCCGGTCGCCGGGCCCGCGCTGGCGCTCATCCACGCCGCATCGGCCCGGCACTGGTCGGTCGAAGAGCTGGCGTCCGAAGTCGGCGTGTCGAGGACGGTGCTGGCCGACCGCTTCACGGCGACTGTGGGCCAGTCGCCGATCCGCTACCTGACATCGTGGCGCCTCGAAGTGGCCGGTCAACGCCTGCTCGACACCCACGACTCGGTCGCCGAGGTCGCGCTGGCGGTCGGCTACGAGTCAGAAGCCGCGTTCAACCGCGCTTTCAAGCGCTTCACGGGCCAGCCCCCGGCCGCCTGGCGGCGGGCTCAGCGCACCGCCTCGAGTTCGCTCGCTGGCTAACGGTCATGCCTTCGAGGCAGCCGCCGACCGCCCGCCTGCCCGAGGCCTGAGCACCGACGCCAGCGCATCTTCGACCGTCTCGTGCTCGAATCGGAACCCCGAGCGCATGAGTTTCGAGGGCAACACGCGCTGGCTCTGCAGCAACAGCTCATTCGCCATTTCGCCGAGCGCGATGCGGAGCACGAATGCCGGCACCGGGAACAGCGCCGGCCGGTGCAGCTGCCGCGCGAGTGCCTTCGTGAGTTCGCGGTTGGTCACCGGATGCGGCGCCGCGAGGTTCACCGGTCCGCGCACTTCCTCGTGCGTGATCGCCCACTCGATGGCGCGCACTTCGTCTTCGAGCGTGATCCACGGGACCCACTGCCGCCCGCTCCCCAGCCGACCGCCCACGCCAAAGCGGAAGGGCGTCAGCATGCGCTGCAACGCCCCGCCTCGAGGCGCGAGCACGACCGCCGTCCGAATCGACAGGACGCGGATCTCGGCCTCGGACGCGCGAGCCGCCTCGTGCTCCCAGTCGCGGACCACCCCCGCGAGGAAGCCCTCTCCCGCCCCGGACTCCTCGCACAGCTCCTCGCCGCCCCGGTCGCCGTAGTACCCGACCGCCGATCCGCAGACGAACACACGCGGCGGTCGCGCGAGTGCCGTCATGTGGTCGACAAGCAGACGTGTCGATTCGATCCGGCTGTCTCGAATCGCCCGCTTCCGCCGCGCGGTCCAGCGTCCGTCGCCGATGGACTCCCCCGCGAGGTGCACGACGGCGTCGCACCCTTCGAGCGCCCCGTCCTCGATCCAGCCCTCGGCTGGCCGCCAGGCAACGGCGCCGAGCGTCGGGGTTCCTCGCCGGACGGACACCACCTCGTGGCCCCCGCGTTCGAGGCGCGCCCGCAGCGCCGTCCCGATGAGCCCTGAACTGCCTGTGATTGCGACCCGCATCGCCCGCTCCGATCCCTGCGCTCCTGACGGTAGGAGCGCGTTGAGGGCGGCGCGTCGTGGAAACCTCGTACGTGGAGCGGCGGAAATCTCGTAGGGAGAGGGGCTACCGGTAGTCGTGGGTGAGGGCGTAGGCCGTGGCCTCGGAGCGGCTGCGCACCCCGATCTTGCCGTAGAGGTTGGTCAGGTGGCGCTCGACCGTGTGCACGCTGAGCCCGAGGCGTGCCGCGATCTCCTTGTTGGCGCTGCCGCCTGCCAGCAGCGCGAGGATCTCCACTTCGCGAGGAGTGAGCGCCTCAACCCGTGCGGCCGCTGGCTCCAGGTGCTCGGCGACGTCCGGGCGCAAACCGAGGAAGCGCTCGATCGCGGCGATCGGCTCTTCGATGTCACCGGAGAACGGCGAAGCCGCCTCCCCCGGCACCACCACGAGCGTCGCCTCCGGAATGCGCGCGGCGAGGTCACGAGCAAGCTCGAACCGCTGCGAGGGCGCGTCGCGGCGGTGCAGCACGAGGGTCCGAGCATGCACTTCGGTCAGCAGCGCGGTGACGTCGTACTCCCGCGCCGCCGAGAACGCGCGTAGCGCCGCCTCCGGCGCTACGCAGGCGCGAAAGAACTCGGCCATCGCACGCGCCTCGGCCCCGGAGGCGGTCCATGTCCTCGCTGCCGTGTCGGTGAGCTGGTCCCATAGCGCCGCGACCGTTGCCGCCGAAGGCGCTGCGAACGGCAGCAGGTACACGTCCGTGCCTCGCGCGAATCCGCCCCAGAGCACCAGCCGCTCGACCGACGCGTGAGCTGCCGCGTACGCGATCGCGGCGGGCGCGGCGTTGAAGAACCCGCACAGCGAGAACG
>JAIBBD010000066.1 GCA_019694855.1 Dehalococcoidia bacterium | reverse complement strand
TCGTGGCCGGGTGGCGGCCGACGAATGGACTGCCTCGGTGGGGGTTGCTGGGGTCGCTGAGCGCGTACTACTACACCGGCGCGGTGGCGGTGTTCGTCGGGTTTCTCGTGGCGCTCGCGGCGTTCCTCGTGACGTACCGGGGGTACGGGAATCGGTACCGGACGGTTGACTACGTGATGGCGTGCATCGCCGCAGCGGGTGCGGTGGTGGTGGCGTTCTTCCCTACCGACCCGCCGAACGGTCTGGCGGGCGCGGACTGGTGGAGCCTACAGCTCGGGGTGCTGCACGGGGCCGGCGCGATGGCGATGTTCGTGTCATTCACGGTGTTCGCGCTCTTCTTGTTTCCGCAGACGCAGCCGGGCTCAGGGCGCGCGACGAGCTGGCGTGAGAGCGTCGTGGACTGGCTGCAGCTGTTTGTGTTCTGGAAGCCGAACCCGCGAGGGCTCAACGGGTGGAAGCTCGTGCGGAACTACATCTACCTCGGGTGCGGTCTGGTGATGCTCGGGTGCCTGGTGGCGACGCCACTCGCGGGGCTCGCGCACGTCTCGATCATCTGGTTCGAGTTCATCGCGTGGGAGTGCTTCGCGGTGTGCTGGCTGGTGAAGGGGCGCGTCGACGGGCCGGTGGTGGTGGCGGCGCGGGCGGTGGGGCGGCTGCGGGCGTAGGGACGCCTCGATGACTCGCGTATTGACGCACCGTCGGTGAGGGGTGCCTCGATTCCCTCGCTCGAACGACGTCTTCCACGTGGTGAGGGCCGGACCGTTGGTGCTGGTGCGGGCGGGCGTCCTGGGTGGCCACGATGGCGCTGGAGGGCGGTGCCGTGGCTGCCCCCTCCCCGCGATGCGCCGGGCACGAGTCCCGAGCGGGTGCCAAGCCGCCGGGATCCTCGGAGTACCGGTCGGCGGGTAAGCGCCCGGGGCCGGAGCGCGCCGCTGCGCGGCGCGAGGCGGACGGCCGCTTCGCGGCCGGCTGCTTCCTTTGGGAGGGCCCACCCTCCTACCCACGGAAGGGGGCTTCGCCCCCTTGACCCCCCGCTGAGGCAGCGGAGGTCCTCGATTGGCGGCCGCGCGGATGCGCGGTGAATCCGGGCTAAAGCGTGCTGCTGCACCGCCGACTGTTGTCCTTCGGACGGTGGCCTCCCGCCCCCGGGGAAGGGCTCTGCCCCCGCTGCCTTCGTGACGCCGCCGAGTGCTCGATCAGAGGCGGAAAGGAACCGACGAGCGTGGACGAGTGGCGAGTGGGGGTGAAGGCGCGGCACAGAGGCGGCCGATGGACACGGTGGCGACCGCCATCGACGCCGGGCGCGCGGGGTCGGCGTGATTAGTCAGAGCATGAGCTGCATGTAGACGACGTCGAGCCAGCGGTCGAACTTGCGGCCGGCCTCGGAAAGGCGGCCTACCTCGGTGAAGCCGAGGCGGGTGTGGAGGGCGAGGCTCGGGGTCTGGGCGCTGTCGACGAGGGCGACGATGGTGTGGAACCCGGCGTCGCGTCCGCGCCCCATGAGGGCGGTGAGGAGCGCGGCGCCGATGCCACGGCGGTGGCGGTCCTGGCGGACGTACACGGAGTTCTCGACGGTGCCGGCGTAGGCGGCGCGAGGGTGGAAGGGCGACAGGCTGGCCCAGCCGACGACCTCGGACGACTCGATCGCGACGATGAGCGGGTAGCGGCCGGCATGCGCGGCGAACCAGGCCTCGCGTACCTCGAAGGGGTCTGGTTCCAGCTGGTAGGTGGCCGTCGAGGTGCGTACGTAGTGGTTGTAGATGTCGTCGATAGCCTCGAGGTCGGTGGGGGTGGCTTCGCGGATGGTGAGTTCGGACATCGGGCGCTCCTCGGGAGCGGTCAGGCGGTGGCGGGCGGGGCCGCGCGCAGGGGCGCGTGCGCGAACTCGGCCATGCCGTCCTCGAAGCTGACTTCAGCGCGGAAGCCGAGCGTCTGCCTTGCGAGATCGGGTGAGCCGAAGACGTGGCGCACGTCTCCAAGGCGGTAGCGCCAGGGCTGCACGGGCGCGGGGGCGGGCCGTCCGAAGGCACGACATAACTCGGAGGCCATGTCGGCGATCGAGTGGCGGACGCCGGTGGCGACGTTGCAGGCGATGGAGCCCTCGAGGGGCGCCGTGAGCGCGAGGCGGTTGGCGCGCGCGACGTCGCGTACATGGATGAAGTCGCGGAGCTGGCGGCCGTCCTCGAACACCCGGGGGTCGCGGCCGGCTTCGAGGGCGCTGCGGAAAATGCTGGCGACGCCGGCATAGGGCGTGTCGCGTGGCATGCGCGGACCGTAGACGTTGTGATAGCGCAGCGCGACGGCCGCAGAGTCGTGCTCGCGAGCGTAGGTGAAGCTCAGATGCTCCTGATGGAGCTTGGTGGCGGCGTAGACGTTGCGCGGGTCCGGCGGGGTGTCCTCGGTGACCGGTTCAGCCACCAGGGGCTGCCCACAGTGCGGGCAGGGTGGCTCGAAGTGGCCGGCGACGAGGTCAGCCTCGGCGCGAGGGGCGGGCCGGACGGGGCCATGGTCGGGGCAACGGTACGCACCCTCGCCGTAGACCACCATGCTGCTCGCGAGGACGAAGCGGCCTCGGAAGTCACGACGGTGAAGGGCGAGGAGGCCGGCTGCGGTGCCGGCATCATTCGTCGTTACATAATCCAACACGTCACCGAAATTGACGCCCAACCCAACCATCGCGGCCTGATGCGACACGGCATCGATGCCGCCGAGCGCCTCGATGGCCGCGTCCCAGGCGGCGGGGTCGCGGACGTCCGCCCAGTGGTAGCGGGCGCGCGGATTGAGGCCGGCCTCGGGACGGGTGGCGTGGGCGTGCGGGCTCGCGTTGTCGAGGACGGCGACCTCGTGGCCGTCGCCAACGAGGAGGTCAACGAGGTGGCTGCCGATGAAGCCCGCGCCGCCGGTGACGAGCACACGCAATGGAATCGCCAGCCTTCGAATCCTGACGCGTCAGCGTTTGGTAAGGAATCACGGCTAGCTTAGCGGCATGGCACGTCCCACCGCAGCCCAGCACGACGTTATCGAGGCGTACGCGGCCAACTTCCGCGCTGACCTCGTCGATCTGTCCTGCCCGAGTCCACACTTCGAAGGCTACTTCGCGGTCGACACGACCACGGTTGACCCCGGATTTCCGATCCCGGGCGGTTCGTTTGAGCTACGCGAGCGAATCGCGCGGCTGTACCAGCGGCTCGAAGCGGACGACATCCTCGTGACCAGCGGGGCAAGCGAGGCGCTGGTGGCGCTGGCGGCTGCGCTCGCCCGCCCCGGAGAGCCGGTCGCGGTCACAGACGGGGCGTACCCCTCGTTCACGGAGACGGCGCGGCTCGCGGGGGCACGCCTCGTCGATTCCGCAGAAGCACGAGGTGCGACGGCGTTGCTCGCCTCGAACCCCACGGTGCCCGGGGGACGTCGCGTCGCCCTCGAGGCGCTGATCGCGCGAGCACTGGCGACCGGCGCGGTGCCCGTGGTGGACGAGGTGTACCGGCACATCGTGCTCAGCGGCCGGCCGCCCGTCGCCGCCGCGGATCTGCACCCGGCCGCCGTCAGCGTGGGCGACCTGTCGAAGACGCTCGGGCTGGGGGGGCTGCGCATCGGCTGGATTGCGACTCGAAACGCTGCGGTGCGCGCGGCGGCGGCGCGCTGGCTGCGGCTGCTGACCGGGGGACCGTCGGTGCTGTCGGAGGCAGCGGCGTGCGCGGCGCTCGAGACGTTCGACGAGCAG
This sequence comes from Dehalococcoidia bacterium, assembly GCA_019694855.1. Taxonomy (GTDB): domain Bacteria; phylum Chloroflexota; class Dehalococcoidia; order UBA2979; family UBA2979; genus JAIBBD01. Next base: position 9,302 of record JAIBBD010000066.1, on the reverse strand, counting down.
GTTGCCCGCCATACCGATCAGGCGCGGGAGAACGCGCCGCGAGTCTACGAGGTGCTGCGCGCGGCGGGCTGGAGCTTCGAGCGCGCCGAGCTGGGGCTGACGGTTTGCGCCACGCCGCCGGCGCCTGCGGACGGCGCAGCGCTCGAGCGACTGCGGGCGAATGGCTTCTTCTTGCTGCCCGCCGACTCATTCGGGCGGGCCGGTGCGTTTCGCGTCGGGCTGCTGACGCCGCCCGAGCGGCTCGCGACGGCTCTGGATGTACTGCACTCTGAGCCGAGGCGCTGCCTCGTCGTGCTCGGGCGGACGCCGGAGATGGGGCGAGGGAAGACGCGGCTGGCGGCCACACTTGGCGACCAGGCCACGTACGAGCTGGCGCGCGCGTTCTTCGATGACACATGCGGGCTCGCCGCCGCGGGCGAGCGCGGCGGAAGCTGGCGAAGCCTGCTTCTGTACGAGGGCCGCGCACCCGTGGGCCGGGCCATCGAGGCGACGCCGCAACCCCTCGGTGACCTCGGAACGCGCATCCGGGCCGGCCTCGAGGCGGGACTGAAGCGCGGCGAGCGGGTGGTGCTGATCGGGACGGACACACCTGACGTGGCGCGCGCGTACCTCGACGGCGCGTTCGAGGCGCTCGAGGAGGCCGACGTGGTGATCGGGCCGGCGCGCGACGGTGGATTCACGCTGATCGGTGTGCAGGACACCCTGAGCCTCGACCCGTCGATATTCGACGGTGTCGAGTGGAGCACCTCGACGGTTTGTGAGCAGACGGTGGCGAACCTCGAGCGGCTCGGACTGCGCGTCGCGGTGCTCGATGAGCGCGAGGACGTTGACGACATCGGGTCGCTGGGGCGGCTGGCGCGGCGACTCGACGGGGAAGCGGCCGAGGTCGCGCCTCGAACGCGGGCGGCGCTGGCTGCGGTGTTCGCGGAGGTGCGGGCGTGAGCCACGAGGTACCGCCGTACACGAGCACGCGGCTCACGGCGCAGCTGGGGTCGATCCTGACGGTGATGCTCGCGCTGCTGTTCGCGAGCGGGGCGCTGTTCTTCCTGTTCATCTTCAACTACGACCTGCCGCCATGGTTCACGTGGGTGCGGTTCTTCCACTTCTATACGGGCCTCGCGTCGATCCCAATCCTGGTCGGGAAATACGGCAGCACGCTGGTGCGGTTCGGGGGGTACTACTTGCGAGTGCCACGCTACAAGGCGGCCGGGCCGCCCTCGCTCGTCCCTCGAGTGCTGTCTCCGCTGCTGATGGCAGACTTCTTCGTGCTGTACTTCAGCGGGCTGTACATGCTGTTCCACCGCTACTACACCGTGACGAACATCCCGCCGTTCGACGCGAAACCCGTGCAGGTGCACCTATGGGCGGCGATCGTCGGCGCGCCACTCGTGACGGTGCACCTCGTGTACCACGCCGCGAGTGCGATGCGGTCGGTGCGTGGGCGCGGCCCCGCGTCCGCGACGGAGGTCGCGAGGTATGCAGAGACCTCGAGCGGGACGCTGACGCGGCGGGCGCTGCTGGGCGGGATGGCGGGGACGGGCCTCGGGCTGGCGTTGCTCTTCCAGAACACCCGCGCGCGGTCCGTGGAGTTCGCGACCCTGTTCATTGGGCGCATCCCCGAAGAGGAGCGCGGGGGGCCGGGCGACTTCCCCGTCGAAACGCTGTTCGGCAAGGAGGCGGTGCCCGACGTCGGCGCGTATCGCCTCGAGGTGACCGGCGAGGTCGGCCGTCCGCTCATGTTGAGCTACCAAGAACTCCTCGCGCTGCCGAGCTACGAGCATCGCATCCGGCTGAGCTGCGTCAGCGGCTGGACGCAGCGCGTGGTCTGGCGCGGCCCCCGCGTACGCGACGTGCTTGCGCTCGCCGAAGCGAGGGAGGAGGCCCGCTCGGTGGCCTTTCACAGCCTGAGCGACTATGGCGTGACGTGGCACCGAGGCCGCCTCGACGGGGACGAGGCGCTGCTCGCCACCCACGCGAACGGCGCGCCGCTCAGCGAGAATCATGGCTTCCCGGTGCGCCTGATCGTGCCAGGGTACCCGGGGCAGAGCATGGTGAAGCAGCTCGACCGCATCTTCGTCCGGCTTGAGGCGGAGGAGTTCCACCCGGACTTCCGACTCGTACGGGCGGAGGGAGCTGACGCCTGCGCGGTAGCGGGGACCGCCTGAGTGGCGCGGCCGGTGGCGCGCGCGGCCTCGGTGGGACGGGTGTGGGTCCGGCCGTCCGAGGTGGCGGTAGCACGGGCCGTTGCGGGCCTCGGCGCGGCGGGGTTCATCGCGTACTGGGTCGCGGTCAGCATGCGGCGCTGGAATGACTTCGAGACGAACGCGTTCGACCTCGGGTTCTTCGACCAGATCGTCTGGAACACGGCGCACGGGCGGTGGTTCGAAACGACGTTCGTGCCGTACAACTTCGCGGGCCAGCACTTCGAACCGGTGTTGCTGCTGTTCTCGGGGGCGTACCGCCTGGGGGCAGGACCGACGTTTCTCCTCGCGACTCAGGCGGTGGTGTGCGGGCTCGCGGCGCTGCTCCTGTTCGAGGCGGGCCGCAGCTTCGGTCTGCGGGCGGGCGTTGCCGCAGCGGTCGCGATCGCGTACCTCGGCAGCCCGTACTTGCACCGGGCCATGCAGTTCGACTTCCACCCCGAGACGATGGTGGCGGCGCCCGCCTTCGGTTCGCTCTGGGCACTGGGGGCGCGAAGGCCCAGGCTGGCCGCCGGCCTCGCGCTGGGGGCGCTCCTGTTCAAAGAAGACGCCGTCTTCGTCGTGGTCGGACTGGCGGCGCTGATCGCCTGGCGCGGATATCGAGGGCTGGGAGTGGCGACGGCAGGCATCGCGCTGGCCTGGTCCGTCGTGCTCCTCGGCGTGCTCATGCCGGCGTGGCGGGAAGGGGCGCCGGGTGACCTCGGCGTGCGGTATGCCGACGTCAGCGGCGGACATGACGGTGTCGAAGCGGCGGCGTGGGCGCTCTCACATCCGCTCGAGGTGACGAGGGCGTTGCTGCAGCTCGACCACCTCGGGACGGCGGCGACGTTCGTGGCCGCCTCGGGGATCGCCATGCTGGCCGCTCCACTCACCCTCCTGCTGCTCGTCCCGGAGATGCTGCTTGCGGTGCTGTCGACGCATCCGCCGCAGTCGGCCCTCGAGCTGCACTACGCGGCGGAGCTGGTGCCCCTCGCGGCGGCCGGGACGGTCCTCGGAGCGCGACGGCTGGCGGAGCGGATGCCGAGCCGCTTCGTGATGGCCCTGGTGCTCGCGCCCGCACTCGCGGGATTCCTCGCACTCAGCCCGGCATCTCCCCTGACCTCTAAGGGCGGGGCGCCGCCGACGGCAGAGCATCGCGCCGCAGTGGCGGAGGCGCTCGCGATGGTGCCGCGAGGCGAGGCGGTGGCGGGGCAGTCCGGACTGGCGCCGCGGCTGTCCCAGCGCGAGACGGTGTACGAGTTTCCGGGGGAGTGGGCGTCGACCTCGTGGGTGGTGGTCGACGCGTACGGGTTACGCTCGAGCCAGTCGATCGGGGCCGGGTTCGACGCCGCGCTCGCGCGGGTGCGCGCGGAGTGGACGCGTGTCTACGAACGCGACGGCGTCGAGGTGTACCGACGAGGCGAGCCGTAGGTGCGTGCCGTCCTGGTCATCCCCGCGCTGAACGAAGAGGCAACGATTGGCGGGGTCGTGCGCGAGGCGCGTGCGCACTTCGCGGGCGAGATCGTTGTGGCCGACAACGGGAGCAACGACAGGACCGCGGAGGCAGCAGGGGCGGCGGGGGCACTGGTGGCCTCGGAGCCGGTGGCGGGCTACGGGCGGGCGTGCATGGCGGGGGCAGCGGCGGCGGGCGAGGCCGACGTGCTCGTGTTCATGGACGGGGACGGGAGCGACCGTCCGGGGGACATCGGGGCGCTGCTGGCGGCGATCGAGGCGGGGGCGGAGCTCGCCATCGGGGTGCGTGGCGGCGCGGGCGTAGAGCCGGGGTCGATGACGCGGGCGGCGCGGTTCGGGAACTGGCTGTGCGGCGTGCTCCTCGGCGCGCTGTACGGGCGGCGACTGCACGACCTCTCGCCGCTGAAGGCCGTGCGGCGCGAGTTCTTCGATGGCCTGCGGCACGATGAGCTGACCTACGGCTGGACGGTGGAGCTGCTGGCGCGGTCGCTGGCCGCGGGTGGGCGGGTCGTCGAGGTGCAGGTGGGGTACCGCCGGCGCGCGGGCGGCACTTCGAAGGTGAGCGGGGATCTGCGGGCGTCGGTACGGGCGGGAGTACGCATCCTGGCGACCGTGGCGCGAGTGGCGATCGCGGAGCGGGGGCGTCGGAGGCGGACGTCCTATCGGGCGACCTCATAGCGCCCCGGGGGAGCGGAGGTCGAGGAGGGACTGAGCTCAGACCGCGGGCCGGACCGGGTCAGCGCCCGCGGAACAACGGAGCGCGTTTCTCGGCGAAGGCGCGCATGGCCTCGATGCGGTCTTCGGTGGAGGCGAGGGCGGTCTGCGCATCGTCCTCGTGGGGGATCGCTTCCTCGAGGCGGGAGCGGCGGACGAGAAGCGCCTTGCTGGCGCGGACGGTGAGCGGCGGGTTAGCGGCGATCTCGCGTGCGAGGTCGAGGGCGGCGTCCATCAGCTGCTCGTGGGGGACGACGGCGTTGACGAGGCGCTTCTCGAGCGCCCATTGCGCATCGACGAGCCGGCCGGTGTACGACATTTCGGCGGCGACGCCGAGGCCGACGAGGTCGGGGAGCGAGATGGAGGAGCCGGTGTCGACGGCGATGCCGCGCTTCACGAAGATGCTGGCAAACCGTGCCTGGTCCGAGGCGATGCGAATGTCGGCGGCAAGCGAGAGGGAGAAGCCGGCGCCCGCCGCGATGCCGTTGACGGCCGCGATGACGGGCTGGGACTGCCGTCGCACGCGTGGGGCGAGCAGCTGGATGATCGCGCGGGGGTCGTAGGCGGGGCGTGCCGGCGCCCCGTTGGCCGCCGCGATCGCGCGCTCGAGGTCGGCGCCGGAGCAGAAGCCGCGGCCGTTGCCGGTGAGGATGATGGCGCGCACGTCGGGGAAGGCGGCGTCGAGCTCGTCGAAGACATCGTTGAGTTCGCGGACGAGGCCGGGGTTGAGGGCATTCAGGCGTTCGGGCCGGTTCATGCGGACGATGGCGACGTGTCCGTCGCGCTCGAGTTGCAGGTTCTCGTAGCTCACTTCGACCTCCATCGGCGGCGCCCTCGGGTGCCAATGTAGCGCATCGACAGTGATGCCGGTCCCCTGTGGGCGGCGGTCGCCCGTGGCGGGCGCGGGCCGCGGCTAGAATCGCGGGATGCAAGACGAGGACTCGGTCGCCGCCCTGTGGGCAGCGATCCGTGCGGAGCAGGCGCATCTCCGAGCAGTGATTGGCGCCGCGGGAGCCATCGACCTGGCACGGCGGCCGAGTGGCGGTGGGTGGTCCGTGCTCGAGGTGCTGCGGCACCTGCTGTTCGCCGAACAGGCACACCTCGGAAGGCTCGATGCCGCGCGGTTGGGTTGGAGCCCGCTCGGGTACACGCCGGCAACGATGCGGGAGGCGAGGAAGCTCGGTGCGCGCGACGAGGGCGAGCCGTCCGTCGACGAGGTGCTGGCAGAGTGGCAGGCAGTGCACGAGCGGACCGAGCAGGCGCTCGGGCAGGTCGACGAGCCCGCGGCGGTCGCGGCGCTGCGGCGGAACCTCAAACACTTGCGTGCTCATGCGCGATCGATCGAGCGGACCTCAGGAGGCGCGAACAGGGTTTAGGGGCCGTCGGAGCTGCTCGGAAGAAGGCACGGCCAAGGCAGAACGGCAGTTCTGCTAAGGTGTGTCAGCAGGTGCTTGACATCCTTCGGGGGTGGGCACATAGTGTCGATCCCGCTCGGCATAATGGCGTATGCGGGTAAGCAGTTAAGCCCAAGATGTTGGGGCTGCTCGTCGGGACGACCACAAGCGGTCGTGGATGAGGGCTCCGCCAGGGCACCGGCACGAAGGACCCACCTATGCGCATCGCTCGCCACTTCACCACCGCTGGACGCAGCCCGTTCGAGGGTATCGAGTTCGCGCCGCGCGACTCTCGGATCGTGAACCCGGACGGGTCGGCGGTGTTCGAGGCGGCGGGTATCACGATGCCCGCCTCGTGGTCGCAGGTGGCCGTCGACATCATGGCGCAGAAGTACTTCCGGAAGGCGGGCGTGCCGTCCTCGCTGCGGCGGGTGGCGGAGGAGGGCGTGCCGGAGTGGCTGTGGCGCTCGGAGTCCTCGGAGGGGGCCGAGGCCTCCTCGGAAGGCGGCGAGACGGACGCGCGGCAGGTGTTCGCGCGGCTGGCGGGGACGTGGACGTACTGGGGCTGGAAGCACGGGTACTTCGACGGCGAGGCGGACGCCTCGGCGTTCTACGACGAGCTGTGCTGGATGATGGCGACGCAGAAGGCGGCGCCGAACTCGCCGCAGTGGTTCAACACGGGCCTCCACTGGGCGTATGGCATCACGGGGCCGGCCCAGGGCCACTGGTACGTCGACCCGGCGACCGGGCAGCTGACCCGCTCGAGCAGCGCGTACGAGCGACCGCAGCCGCACGCGTGCTTCATCCAGTCAGTCTCGGACGACCTCGTGAACGAGGGCGGGATCATGGACCTGTGGACGCGCGAGGCGCGCATCTTCAAGTACGGGTCCGGGACGGGGTCGAACTTCTCGAGGCTGCGGGGCGAGGGTGAGCGGCTGTCGGGCGGAGGAAAGTCCTCGGGGCTGATGTCGTTCCTCAAGATTGGTGACCGCGCGGCGGGCGCCATCAAGTCGGGGGGGACGACGCGGCGGGCCGCGAAGATGGTGATCGTCGACGCGGACCACCCGGACATCGAGGCGTTCATCGACTGGAAGGTGAACGAGGAGCAGAAGGTCGCGGCCCTGGTGGCGGGGTCACGGGTGATCCGGCGGGCCTTGCGGGCGATCCTCGATGCGGCCGCGGACGGCCTCGACCCGCTGGCGAACCGCGGGCTGCGCAAGGCGGTGACGCGAGCGCGGCGCGACGGGGTGCCTGAGCCGTACATCCAGCGCGTGCTGCAGCTGGCGGGCCAGGGCGCGACGGAGCTGGACTTCGCGGAGTTCGACACGGACTGGCAGGGCGAGGCGTACGTCACGGTCTCGGGCCAGAACTCGAACAACTCGGTGCGAGTGGACGCGTCGTTCCTCGATGCGGTGCGCGGCGACCGCGAGTGGCAGCTGACGCGCCGGACGGACGGCGCGGTGCACAAGACGGTGCAGGCGCGGGCACTGTGGGAGCGCATCGCGAACGCGGCGTGGCAGTCGGCGGACCCCGGGCTGCAATACGACACGACGATCAACGAGTGGCACACGAGCCCGGTCGGCGGCCGCATTAACGGCTCGAACCCGTGCTCGGAGTACATGTTCCTCGATGACACGGCGTGCAACCTCGCGTCGCTGAACCTGCTCGAGTTCTACGATCAGGCGACGGCGCGCTTCGACGTCGAGGCGTACGAGCACGCCTCGCGGTTGTGGACGATCGTGCTCGAGATCTCGGTGCTGATGGCGCAGTACCCGAGCCGGGACATCGCGGAGCTCTCGTACGAGTACCGGACGCTGGGGCTGGGTTACGCGAACCTCGGCGCGCTGCTGATGGTGCAGGGGATCCCCTATGACTCGCGGGAGGCGCTGGCGCAGACGGGCGCGCTGACCGCGATCCTCACCGGCGTGTCGTACGCGACCTCGGCGGAGATGGCGGCGGCCCTCGGCGCGTTCCCGCGCTTCGAGGAGAACCGCGAGGCGATGCTGCGGGTGATGCGAAACCACCGGCGGGCGGCGTACTCGGCGTCGGCGTCGGAGTACGAGGGGCTGACGGTGCTGCCGATGGCCATCGACGCCGCGCACTGCCCGGCGGAGCTACTGACGGCGGCACGGCGGTCGTGGGACGAGGCGCTGCGCCTCGGCGAGGCGCACGGCTACCGGAACGCGCAGACGACGCTGATCGCGCCGACGGGGACGATCGGCCTGCTGATGGACTGCGATACGACGGGCGTGGAGCCGGACTTCGCGCTGGTGAAGTTCAAGAAGCTGGCGGGCGGCGGGTACTTCCGCATCATCAACCAGTCGGTGCCGGGGGCGCTGGCGCGGCTGGGCTATACGCCCGCGCAGGCCGAGGCGATCGTGGCGTACTGCGCCGGGACGGGCCGCCTCGCCGGGGCGCCGCACGTGAACCGCGAGTCGCTGGCGGCGCGCGGGTTCTCGTCGGCGCTGCTGGACGAGATCGACGCGGCGCTGCCCTCGGCGTTCGACATCACCTTCGCCTTCAACCGGTATGCGCTCGGCGACGAGTTCTGCCGCGACGTGCTCGGCTTCAGCGAGGCGCAGCTGGCGGACCCGATGTTCTCCGTCCTCGAAGGGCTGGGGTTCACGCGCGCGCAGATCGAGGAGGCGAACGACTTCATCGTCGGGCGCATGACGATCGAGGGCGCGCCGCACCTGCGCGAGGAGCACTACGCGGTGTTCGACTGCGCGAACCGCTGCGGGAAGTACGGGACGCGGTACATCGCGCCGATGGCGCACGTGCGGATCATGGCGGCGGCGCAGCCGTTCATCTCCGGCGCGATCAGCAAGACGATCAACATGCCGGCGGACGCGACGGTGGCGGATGTGGCGGACGTGTACATGGCGGCCGCCGACTCGATGGTGAAGGCGCTGGCGCTGTACCGCGACGGCTCGAAGCTGTCGCAGCCGCTGTCGTCCTCGGTGTTCGCGGCGTTCGAGGACGATGAGGAGGACGAGGAGCCACTGGGCCCGGCGGCCGCGGCCTCGCACCCGGCGGTGATCGCCGCCGAGGAGGTGCTGCGCGGGCTGCGTCGCGGCGCCCGGGAGTCGCTGCCGGCGCGGCGGCGCGGGTACGCGCAGAAGGCGACGGTAGGCGGGCACGCGATTTACCTGCATACGGGGGACTTCAGCGAGCCGAACGGCGACGGGTCGCCGCGGCTGGGCGAGATCTTCGTGTCGATGTCGAAGGAGGGGGCGTCGTTCGGGGCGCTGATGAACTGCTTCGCGATCGCGGTGTCGATCGGGCTGCAGCACGGAGTGCCGCTGGACGCGTACGTGGACTCGTTCATCTTCCAGAAGTTCGAGCCGAACGGTCTGGTGACGGGCCACGAGCGGATCCACATGGCGACCTCGATCATCGACTACATCTTCCGGGAGCTGGCGGTGTCGTACCTCGGGCGGGACGACCTGGCGCACTTCGGGCCGGCGGACGAGGACGAGGACGGCGGCATCGAGGACGCGGCGGCGTTCCCGCCGGCGGTGGTGGCCGGCAAGGCCTACGC
>JAIBBD010000065.1 GCA_019694855.1 Dehalococcoidia bacterium | reverse complement strand
CCGAGGCGCTTCAGGTGCACGTACTCCAGCCCGCGTCGCGGCAGCTCCTCGGCCAGCGCCTCGAGGTTGAAGTGCGGATGTCGTCGCGACCGCGGCGCCGTCCGGATGTCCGCCAGCACTTCGATCGGCCCCACCTCGGGGCTCTCGAGGACCGCGCAGAGCTCCTCGAAGCTCCGCGTCGAATGCCCGACGGTCCAGAGGCGCAGCCCGTCAGAGCTCCTCGACATCCAGCTCCTCGTCCACCTCCACCACGCCCGGCACCCGCGCGGCAACCTCCTCGGCGCTCTCCGCCGAGTCGATCGAGGGCACCGTGCCTGTGAGCGTCACCAGCCCTTCGAGCACGGTCACTTCGATCTGCAGGTCCGTCGTCATCGCGTCCTCGCGCAGCTCGCGCAGGATCGCGTCGCGGATCGCTTCGTCGCCCAGCGACCCGTCCGAGGACGGCTCGACGTCGACCTCATCCATCGAGGTCGTCGACAGCCCACCGATGACCTCGCGGTCGGTGCCCACCGGGTCCGTGGGCGGCACGAACACCTCGTCGCCCTCCGACGCCTCGTCCTCCTCGAACGAGGACGAAGGGCCCGCCGCGTAGTCCCCGTACTCCTCGATCGGTTGGTCGGTGAAGTCGCCCGGCTCGATCGCCTCCGCCTCCATATCGAGGTCGGCCTCGGCGTCCGCGAACATCCCGGCGCCGCCTTCCATCAGCCGCCCCGCGGTCGTCTGCTCCGGAATCCCGGTGCTCACCTCGATGTCGTCGTCGACCACGTAGCCCGGGGCCATCTCCCGCACGACATCGAGGGCAGCCGCACGGTCATCCTCCGTGTCGACGAGTCCGCTCAGCACGAGCGCGCCGTCCTGCTCCTCCACGATCACGTACAGCCCCGCCTGTTCCCGCAACCGCCGCTCGATGTCCTCGCTCAACGTGCTCACGTCTACCTCCTCCACCCTTTCAGGCCTCTGGATCCACTGTATCGAGGCCGCCGAGGGCCCTTCGTCCCGTCACGAGGGGCCAAAGGCCGCTCGCCCCGCCGTTCCCGTTCCGAGGTCAAAGCCCGCTATGATCGCCGCCATGCGTATCACCGTGCTCGCCGGCGGCGTCGGGGCCGCCCGCTTCCTCGATGGCCTCATCCGCGTGACCGACCCCGCCGAGGTCACCGTCATCTGCAACGTCAGCGATGACTTCGCCTGGCACGGCCTGTTCGTCTGCCCTGACATCGACACGGTCGTCTACACACTCGCCGGCCTCGAGGGCGACCAGGGATGGGGCGTCCGAGGCGACACGCGCGCCGCCCTCGACGAGCTGACCGCACTCGGCGAGGACCCCTGGTTCCTGATTGGCGACCGCGACCTGGCCACGCACGTCTGGCGCACCGAGCGCCTCCGCACCGGCCACCCCCTGAGCGAGGTCACCCGGGACCTCGCCGCAGCCCGCGGCCTCGCCTGCTCGCTGCTCCCCGTCACGGACGACCCCCACCCGACCGTCGTCCTCACCGAGGACGGCCCGCTCGGCTTCCAGGACTATTTCGTCCGCCGCCGCGCCTCCGATGCCGTCCGCGGCTTTCGCTTCCCCGGCGCGCACGCCGCGCAGCCCGCGCCTGGTGTCCTCGACGCCCTCACGACCGCGGATGTCGTCGTCTTCGCTCCCAGCAACCCCTTCGTCTCCATCGCCCCCATCCTCGAGGTGCCCGGCGTCCGCGAAGCACTCGCGGCCACGGCCGCCCGCCGCATCGCGGTCACCCCCATCGTCGGCGGCGCCGCCATCAAGGGCCCCGCGGCCTCGATGCTCGCCTCACTCGGCCACGCGGTCTCCGCCCTCGCCGTCGCCCGCCTCTACTCCCGCCTCGTCGACACCTTCGTCCTCGACGCCGTCGATGCCGCCGAGGCTCCGGCCATCGAGGCGCTCGGCCTCCGCGTCTGTGTGACCGACACCATGATGACCTCCGGGGAGCGCCGCGACGCCCTCGCCCGCGCCGTCCTCGACGCCGCCGCATCGTGACTGCCGTTCTCGTCCCGCTGAAGCCACTCGCCGAGGCGAAGTCCCGCTTCCGAGTCGCCTACGACGACGAGACACGGGCCGCCCTCGTTCGCGCCATGCTCACCGACGTCTTCGCCGCCGTCCGGGCCGCGCACGACGGCCCGCTGCTCCTCGTGACGGCCGATGCCGCGTACGGCGACCTCGCCGTCCGCTTCGACGCCCGCCGCATCGAGGATCGAGGGCACGACTACAACGGCGCCGTTGCGGCCGCCCTGCACACCGAGGCCGTCCGCGACGCTGGAGCCGCCCTCGTGCTCCCCGCCGACCTCCCCCGCGCGACCCCCGAAGATGTGGCGCGCGTCCTCGACGCCATGCGCACCGCCGAGGTCGTCCTGGTGCCCGCCCACGACGGCGGCACGGCCGCACTCGGCCTCCGTCCACCCGACGCCATCGCCCCGGCCTTCGGCCCCGGCTCCGCTGCAGCACACCGCGAGGCGGCCCGCGCCGCCGCCCGACGCTTCGAGGAGATCGACTGCCCCTCTCTCGCCTTCGACGTCGACACGCCCTCCGACCTCGAGAGCGACCCCGCCTCGCTCGGCCCCGCGACTCGCGAATTCCTCGCGAGCCACACCTTGGCCGCCCGGAAGTAACCGTGGACCTCGAAGGAGCCATCCGCACCCGCCGGTCCATCCGCGGCCTCGATGGCCCGCCCCTCACCTCCGAGGAGGTAGCGGGCCTCGTCGAGCTCGCCGTGCTCGCTCCCGCCCCGCACCACTCGCGCCCGTGGCGCTTCGTCCACGTCTCCGCCGCCCGCCGTGAGCCGCTCGCCGCCGCCATGGGCGAGGCCTGGCGAGCCGACATGCAGGCCGACGGCGTCCCGGAGGCGCAACAGCAGAAGGCCCTCGCCCGCTCCCGCCGACAGCTCGTCGAGGCGCCCACACTGCTCCTCGGCTGCCTCGTTGGCGACGGCCTGCGCGCCTGGCCTGACGACCGCCGCGACCGCGCCGAGTGGACGCTCGCCGCCCACTCCTTCGGCGCCGCCCTCCAGAACCTCCTGCTCGCCGCACACGACCGAGAGCTCGCCGGCTACTGGATCTCGGCCCCTCTCTACGCCCCCGAGGCCGTCCGCGCCGCCCTCGAACTCGACGAAGAGTGGCGCCCGCAAGCCTGCATCGCCCTCGGCCGCCGCTCCCTTTCGTACGAGCCCTTCGCTCGCCCCGCCCCCGACCTCGGAGCCTGGCTCATCGACCGCTGACGGTTCCTGGCTCGGGCGCCACGCTGGACGGCGCTCGCAAGCGGCCCCTCGGGGCTTGGCCCGCTCATGGCGGGCGCAGGTCGGGGAATGTCAGCGGGCCCTCATGCTTATCACCAGGAGGATGGTGCGCAGCAGGCCGAGTGGAGGGCCGACTGGGAGCGCGAAGCCGACCCAGAAGACCAGCTCAATCGGCAGCAGGCCAAACCCGAGCGTGCGCGCGAGCGGTCGTCCCATCACGAGAAGCACGCCGACAGCCACCTCCGCGACGCACACGGCGACGAACGCCACGAGGAGCGCCGTACTGGTGGGAATGCCGAGGTGCTCGAACGGACCGTCTCCGTAGGTCGGGAACCCGAGAAACGTCCACACGTCCCCCGTACGGGCGAAGTGACGGGCACCAGCGACACCCGGGAGCCCGAAGCCGACGCCGAGGAATATCGACACGAGACCAGCCGCCATCCTCATCTGCGCGCTCCCCCGCCCGCGGCATCCTCGGAGTTCGGCCTGCGTGGGTCGATGAGTAGCGGATTCAGGCGATACTCGCGCTGTCATGCCCAGGCTCCGGACGGGAATCGCGGATCAACACCCATCCCGCGAGCGCGTACAGCAACATCCACCCCATGATCCCGAGGCGCGCGCCGACGAACCCCGAAACCAGCGCCGGGAACATCGGGACGAACACGTACACGCCGATGGCCAGCGGGATCCACCGCCGCCAGTCCGCGTACGTTCCTCGCCGTACGCCGATCGCCCCTGCCACCACGAACCCCACGCCGATCGCGACCGTGGCCACCCCGTACAGCGCATCGAGGATGTCCGTCCGTCCGCTCGGGTACAGCGACTCAGCAGCTTCAATCGCGACAAACTCCGTCACGGCGAGGAGCACCATGCCCCAGAACGCCAGCTGATGCCCCGCCGCGGCCCACCGCCCCCGTCCCAGCGCCCCGGCACGCCACAGCCCGTACTGCCCCGCCAGTAGCCCGAAATGGTGGACGCCAAACCACACCTGGATCGCGATGAACGGCCCCGCCTCGAGCGGATAGCTGAATCGGTCGTCCGGCACGGACTTCGGCACGACGAGGAGCAACGCACCTGAGGCCGACCCAAGCAGACCCGCCCACAGGCACAGCCATCCCGCCCAGCGTACGTTCGTCGGCCGCGCAAACCTTCGTCCCGCCGACGAAACGGAGATGGGAGTGGTCATCATTGGCTCCGTTTATGACGTTATGCACTAAACGATAACTACAGTGCGCGTAACTATACTGGAAACGGAATGACGGATGTCAAGCGCCCTCTTCGCGATCGCGCAGCCGCCACGCGGTCGCGCATCCTGCACGCCGCTCATGAGGAGTTCGCGCGGCGCGGCTACCACGGCGCCACGATCGCCTCGATCGCGAAACGCGCGGGCGTCGCGACCCAGACCGTCTACTTTGTCTTCCACACCAAGGCCGCGCTCATCAGCGCCCTGATCGACATGCTGGTCATGGGCGAGGACCAGCCGGTCATCCCGCAGGACACCGAGTGGTGGGCGGCGATGCGCTCGCACCCCGATCCCCGAGAGAGCCTCCGCCACTTCATCCGCGGGGCCGCCCCGCTGTTCGAGCGCGCCAGCGAGACCTCCGAGATCCTTCGCGCCGCCGCGCTCACCGATGACGAGGTGCGTCAGACCCACGAGTTCCACGAGGGACTCCGCGAAGCCGGCTTCCGCGAGGTCATCGAGGTGGTCGCCACAAAGGGCACGCTGCGCCGTGGACTCGACCTGGACTCAGCCACGGACGTGCTGCTCACCGTCTACGGCGACAGCACGTACCACCTGCTTCGATCGGAGCGCGGCTGGAGCCACGAACAGACCGTCGAGTGGTTCTGCGACGCCCTCCCGGCGCTCCTCTTCGAGCCCAGACCCGCGCCCTAGCCCAGCTCCTCGAGGAATGGCGCGACCGCGGCGAGGAACCCCGGCGTGTTCTGCGTCTGCACGTTGTGCCCGCAGCGTTCCACCTCAACCCACCGCCCGCCAGGCAGCGCGTCCGCGAACTCCTGCGCCCGCTCCCGCGTCAGCACCCGCGAGTGCTCGCCACGCAGGATGAGCGTCGGGCACCCGATCACCCCCACCGAGGCCAGCGTCGGCCGCTGACCCTCCGGCGGCATTGGCCGGTCCGGGTTGTGCAGCACGCGGTCCGACTTGCTCACGTACTTCCCGTCCGCCCGTCGGAACAGGTTGTAGCGCGCCGTCCGCTCCATGTGCTCACGAGGCCGGAACGGGTCGTACGCCTGCACCCGCTGCACGAAGTCCTCGATGTGGTCGAACTCCACGTTCGCCGTGATGAAGTTGCGGATCTCCTGCGCGCCCTCGTTCATCGCGTCGATCGCCGGTCCCGTGTCGACGAATACCAGCGCTCGAGGCAGCTCCGGCTCGCGCACAGCGAGCGCCATCGTCACGCCACCGCCCATTGAGTGACCCATCACGATGGGCGACTCAACCCCCTGCTGCCGGATGAACCCCAGCGCGTCGCTCGCCATCGTCTGCGGGGAGTAGTCCTGGTCCCGCACCCACTCGCTGTCGCCATGCCCGCGCTGGTCGAGTGCGTACACGTGGTAGCGGTCCGACAGGTGCAGGCTGACGAGGTCCCAAGCATGGGCGGTCTGGTTCCCGCCGTGCAGCAGCAGCACCGCGGGCGCGGAGCGCTCCCCCCACTCGAGGAAGTGGAACCGGTGACCGCCCACAACGGTCTGCCTCGACACGTACCGCACCCCCGGCGAGTGCGGGATCCCGAGGTCGGTCGCGCTCTGCAGCAGGCTCGCGAACTCCGCCGTCCCGGTCAGATCCAGCGGTTCGAGGCCCTCCGCCATTTCGTTCAGCTGCACGCCACGCTCCTCGCCGCTCCGCCCGCGTTGTCTCGGCGGTCGCCGCGCACTATAACAGCGCCTATCGAGGGCGCACGGCGCCGCCCTGAGCCGTTACGGAGGAGCACACCATGATCTATGAGCTGCGGACGTATACGGCCATGCCCGGCAAGCTCCCCGCCCTCAACGCCCGCTTCCGCGACCACACCGTGAAGCTCTTCGAGCGCCATGGCCTGCGCTGCATCGGCTTCTGGACCTACAAGCACGGCGGTTCGAGCGACCAGCTCGTCTACCTGATGGCCTTCGAGGATCAGGCCGCCCGCGACGCCGCCTGGGCCGCCTTCCAGGCCGACACCGAGTGGCAACAGGTCCGCGCCGCCTCCGAGGTCGAAGGCCCGCTCGTCGCCCACATCACCTCGGACATCCTGCTGCCCACCGACTACTCGCCCGCCTAGCGCGGCAGCCGAGGACTCATCGCGCGTCCGCCGAGGGCTCCGCCTCATCGGTGAACTCGTACAGCCACAGCAGCGCGAACCACACGCCCTTCGCCGGCCGGTACGCCGGCACCGTCACCAGCAGGCTCACCACCATGATCGTCCACAGCGGGTGCAGCCCCAGCGCGCCGATGGGACGCCAGCGCAACTCGATCAGGCCGAGGAACACCGCCACCAGCGCGCCCACCGAGTACCCCAGCGCCGTCGCCCCGAGCCAGGCCCCATCCTCGCGCTCGTACCGGATGCCGCAGTTGGGGCACCGCTCGTAGAGCGTGAAGAAGCCGCGGAACATCGGCTGCGTCCGGCACCCGGGGCATCGCCCGAGCGCACCCAGCCACAGCACATGCAGCGCATCGAGGAAGCTCACACCCGGTCGCATACCCCGATCGTACAGGCCGCTATCATCGAAGTCCGCTCTCTCACCACGCGGGGTCACGGGTGAACCACTACCTCGTCATCGCACACCGCACGGCAGCCAGACCCGAGCTGACTGAGTGCCTCACGCGCCTCGCGGCCGCGGACCCGCGGGCGGCCATCACCCTCCTCGTCACGGCCTCCCACGGCCCCCTCGAGGAACACACGGCCGGCGTGACCAGCCGCACCATCGCTCTCGCCGACCGTGCGCGGGCGGACCTCTCCGCGGCGGGCGTCCATCTCGTGCGCACCCTCGTCGGCGTCGGCTCCCCCCTGGTCGCCGCCCAGGACGAGCTCATCGAGCGCTCCGACACCTACCACGCCATCGTGCTGCTCACCCACCCGCCGAGGCTCCTTGGCCGTCTCGCCGGCAACCTCCGCGCCCGCCTCGAGGACGAGTCCGGCCTCCCCGTCTTCCACGCCTATCGAGGCTGGCTCGAACCCTGGCGCGAGGGCCGCCAGCGGCCGCCCGGCCGCCTCGCGCGGCTCTGGCGTCGTACCCGCTTCGAGCAGCGCCGCGACCCCACTGAGCCCGCCCTTCGCCCCGAACCCCCAAAGGGCCGCGACCTGCTCCCCGTCGCCGCTCTCATGCTCTGCTACCTCGCGGGCGGCCTCACGCTCGCCCTCACCGTGAACCGCGGCTTCTACCTGAACGACGCCGTCGCGATCGTCGTCTACACCGTCGTGATCGGCGGCCTCCTCCTCATCATGCGCCGCGAGATGTAGCGGCCGGCGCGAGTCGGACTCACCCGTTGAGGAGCGACCCCCGACGAAGCGGCCGACCGTGCTCCGAGGAACCCATAACTTCACCTCACACCACTCGCCGCCACCCGCCAAAGGCGCGGCCGGCCATCACGGCACGCGCAGCGGCCGCTTCCGAGGACCATCATCCCCCGCGCAAAGCAACAGGCCCGGCGTATCGCCGGGCCTGTTCACAAGCACCGTTCCGAGGTCAGCGGCGCCACCCGAGCGCCGCCTGCCACCTGCGGCTAGCGGCGGCCGTAGCCACCCCCACCGTAACCGCCGCCACCACCACCGCCGTAGCCACCGCCACCGCGGTTGCCGCCACCACCGTAGCCGCCCCCGCCGTAACCGCCGCCACCACCGCGGCTCCCGCCGCCGTAGCCGCCCCCGCCGCCACGACCGCCCTCCTCACGAGGACGCGCCTCGTTGATGTTGAGCGCGCGACCGCCGAACTCCGTGCCGTTCAGCGCCGCGATGGCCTTCGCTGCGTCCTCGTTCGACATCTCGACGAACGCGAAGCCGCGCACGCGGCCCGTCTCGCGGTCGGTCGGGACCGCCACCGACAGCACCTCGCCGTACTGCGCGAACAGCGTCTCGACGTCGCCTTCGCGCGCCGAGAACGGGAGGTTGCCTACATAGATCTTCTGTACCAACGAATCACTCCTAGCCGGTCGAGCCGACAACTACTGCCCCCGTCTGCGGGGGCTGCTGCAAAAGTCTCAGGCTCGACGTGGGCGTTCGGGTGAAACGACGTGGAAGAGATACTGAGAGGACCGCACCAACGCTGGTGCCCTTCCATCATACGACGCCCGAGCCACCGGCGTGGTGGCCTGCGGCACAATCCGCGTCGTGCGACCATACGGCTATGCTCGCGCCCATCGAGGTCACCCACGTCATCTTCGACATGGACGGCGTCCTGCTCGACACCGAGCCCCACTACACGGCCGCCTCCACCGAGGTCTGCCGCCGCTACGGCCGCGAGTTCACCTACGCCCACAAGTCGAGGATGCTCGGACGACGCGCCCTCGCCGCCGCCGATTGGCTCGTCGCCGAGCTGGGACTGCCGCTGACCGGCGAGGCCTTCCTCCTCGAACGCGAGCCCATCCTCGACGCGCTCTTTGCCACCGCGGGGCCCATGCCCGGCGCGTTCGAGCTGACCGCTCACCTCTCGGCCGGCGGCGTTCCACACGCGGTTGCCTCCAGTTCGAGCCGTCGCAACTTCGCCATCAAGACCGCCGCGCACGCGGACTGGTTCGCGCGCTTCAACGCGGTTGTCCTCGGCGACGACCCCGAGGTGCACGAGGGCAAGCCCGCTCCGGACATCTTCCTCGTCGCCGCGCGTCGCCTCGGCGCGCCGCCCGAGGCCTGCCTGGTCGTCGAGGACTCTCCCGCCGGCGTCGCCGCCGCCCGCGCCGCCGGCATGCGCGTTGTCTGCGTCCCGGACCACAACATCGAGGCCGCGCTCTTCCCGCCCGCAGACGAGGTGCTCCCGAGCCTGCTCGCCTTCCGCCCCGAGGCATGGGGCCTGCCGCCCTTCCGCCTCAGCGCAGCCGCCGAGGCCGGTCGCTAGCCCTGGGCGGCCGATCTCCGTTGCATCCAGTCGAGGACGAACGGGTTCTGCGCCTTCTCGGCCGCGATGCTCGTCTCCTGCATGTGCCCCGGCAGCACCAGCGTCTCGTCCGGCAGCGTCAGTAGCCGGTCGCAGATGCTGTCCATCTCCTGCTCGTAGCTCCCGCCCGGCATGTCGGTGCGCCCGATCGATCCTCGGAACAGCGTGTCTCCGCTGAACAGTAGGCCCTCGCTGTAGTAGCTGACGCTTCCCGGCGTATGCCCCGGCGTCGTGATCGCCTGCAGCCGCACGCCGTCCACCTCGACGATGTCTCCCTCGAGGACGAACCCGTCGGGGTCCGGCGGCCCGTGCTCCACATCGAGGCCCATCCGCGCCGAGGCGTCTCGCCACCCGTTTCGCAGCAGGTCCAGCTCGGCCTCGTGCAGCAGGAACTTCGAACCCGTCTGCGCGTGCACCCCGTACACCCCAAGGATGTGGTCGAGGTGGGCGTGCGAGTTGGCGATCAGCTTGATCTGCACGCCCATGTCGCGCGCCAGGGCAAGGATTTCGTCCGGCTCGTCGCCCGGGTCGATGCAGATCGCCTCGCCCGTGCGCCGGTTGCCGATCACCCAGCAGTTCTCCTGGAACACCCCAACGACGAGCCCGCGCACCATCAGTTCGTTTGCGACTTCCATACCGCCACATTCCGCGCCGCAAGCAGGCGCGTCAAGCCGCGTCGCCGTCGGGGGATCGTCGCCTCAGGCCGCCGCCAGCTCCGCCGCCCGCCTGAACACGCTGTCGAGCATCGGCTCGGTCAGTCGGCCCGTAAACGTGTTCTGCTGGCTCGGGTGGAACGAGCACACGATCACCCGCCCGTCCGCCAGCGCGACTTCCACGCCGTGCCCGAACTTCGGCCGTGGACGCAGCCCGAGCTGACCCGCCAGAGACTCCAGCGCGTACCCCCCGAGGGCCACCGCCACCCGCCACGGCAGCAGCTCCAGCTCGCGCTCGAGGTACGGCGCGCAGTTGGCGCGCTCCTCCGGCAGCGGCCGGTTGCCGGGCGGTGCGCAGCGCACCGCCGCCGCCACGTACGCCCCGTCAAGGCGCAGCCCGTCGTCCCGCGCGACGCTGGTCGGCTGATTTGCCAACCCCGCCCGGTACATCGAGCGGTAGAGCCAGTCCCCGGAGCGGTCGCCGGTGAAGATGCGTCCGGTCCGGTTCCCGCCGTGCGCCGCCGGCGCCAGCCCCACCACGATGACGCGCGCTTTGGGGTCCCCGAACCCCGGCACCGGCCGCCCCCAGTACTCCTCGTCGCGAAACGCCGCGCGCTTCTCGCGCGCCACCTGCTCCCGCCACGCCACGAGGCGGGGGCAGCGCCGGCACTCGACGACCTCGTCACGCACGCGTTCGAGTGAGTCCACCGACGCAGCGTACGCCGCATCGGCCCGGGCGTGCCCTACTTCGCGGCGGCGATCGGCAGCGGGATCGGCTCGCGCCCCTCGCTCGCACGCGCGCCCGCGGGCCGCACGATCCCGTGGTCGAACGCCCATACGGTCGCCTGTGTGCGGTCGCGCAATTCGAGCTTCGCGAGGATGCGCTTCACGTGCGTCTTTACCGTCCCCTCGCTCAGCACGAACGCCTCCGCGATCTCGGCGTTCGAGTACCCGCGCGCGATGAGCTGCAGCACCTCCCGCTCCCGCGCCGTCAGGCCCGCCAGTGCCACCGCGCCGCTCGACGTCACCTCGATCGTCGCGAGGCTTGCGCCCGTGGCGCCATCGGTCGCCAGGCTCCGCCCCGGCGAGGACACGTTGGGCGTCTCGAGAGGCGGAGCGCCGGCGTCGACCCTTGACCCTCCCTCCGGCCCGGTCGGTTCCGGGCTCGGCTCGGTCCCTCCGAGGTCATCAAGCCGCGCTCCCGGCTCGATGTGCGGCGCGCGGCTTCCGAGCATCATTCGCGCCCACGACCCGTGCAGTCGGGCGAACACCCGCACCAGGTGCACCTCCGCGAGCAGAACCGCCGCGCCCACGAACGGCCACCACCAGGCGTCCCAGAACTCGTCGATCACGCGCGGGTTCCCCAGGTCCACCGTCATGTGCCATCTGCTGGCGACGAATGGCGCCACGATGAGCCAACCACCCACCGAGGTGAACGTGACGAGGACGACGAACGCCAGGATCCCGATCGGGAACTGCACGAACAGGTACAGCAGCCCCGTCCAGCTCGTCGGGTCGGTCACCCGGTCGCGCACCTGCGCCCGGTACGAGCCACGCTCGATCGTCGTCGGCGGACGCCGCAGTGACACGCCCTGGACTCGACGCACGAGCCATGCCTCGCCGTCGCCCGCCCACCTCGACAGATACAGCGCGGCGAGCAGCACTGGCGGCCCAAGGATCGTCCAGATCATCGCCCCGCCGAACGCGAGCGCGGTGACCAGCACCACGAAGTAGATGAGCCCCAGCGGGAACGTCGCGAGCAGATACCCCGCGCTCGCGTACGTCCGCCAGTCCCACACCGGCCCGAAGACCGCCGCCAGCGCCGCCCGGGTCGACCCTCGTGACCGCTGAACCTCGCCGTCCATCTCGTCCTCCCGGTCTCCGAGCCACCGTTCAGCCGTGATGTTGGCTTCGCAACCCCCTCGACGCGTCCCCCTCAGGGGAGATTTCGCCCGTTACCACCCTTGATGTCGACACTTATGTCGCGTCAAAGGCGTCCGCGGCCTCCCCGAGGGCCTGCTACTCCGCCGGGTAGTCCGCCAGGTCGAGGATGCGCGCCTCCGCGCTCGTCGCGGTGAGCTCGAGGATCCCGACGTGCCCGAGCTTCATCGACTGCTTCACCATGTTCGGACTCCCGGGATTGATGAACAGGATGCCCTGGTGCGTCTCCACCATCGGTTCGTGCGTATACCCGCACACCACGATTTCGACATTCTCACCAAACGAGCCGCGCAAGTCGTCCGCGATTGACTTGCTCGCCGGATACCGGTCGAGGGCGCCCGGCCACACGTCGTCGCCGAGCACCTGCAGCTCGAGCTTGTGCACGAGCCCGATCTTCCGGCCCTCGATCTCATACACCGCCGGTGGGCTCACCCGCGGCCCCGCCTCCACGGCGGTCGCGAAAAACGACGTCGCCGACTTCACCGGCGCAATCCGCTCCAGCCACTCGATGCAGTCCTGCGTGTAGATGTCGCCCGCGTGCAGGATCAGTTCGACGCCCTCGAAGGCGGGAATCACCTGGTGCGGCGGCTCCTTCCCCATCGACGGCACGTGCGTGTCTGAGATGAGCCCGATCTTCATCGAATGGTTGCCTTTCGCGTCGCCCGAGGACGCCCCTCGCCGGGACGCGAGGTGACTATAACGGCTGGGTCCTCCGGGCGGGAGTCGCCTGCACCGGCGCGGTGCCTCCTCTGGGGTATCACCGGCGGGTGCGGGTGTAACGAGATATTCACAGGCTTTGCGGTTGTCGCGGCCTGGCTCGCATGTGAACATGCTCAGGTCCCACTCATCGTCTGATGCTCAGTCGCGGCGCCTCGGTTCGGAGATCCGTCTTCGATGTCGGACGGTCAGCCGTCGGCGTTGCCACCGCATCCCCGCGAGCGGGTTGCGCCGCTTGCGCTGGTCGTTGCGTCGCTGGTGCTGGTGCTCATCGCCAGCGCGCCCGTCGTTGCGCTCGCGGTCTCGCTTCGCTGGAGCCCCGCGGCGGCCGCGAATGACGACAAAGTGACGATCTGCCACCAGACCGGTGGCAGTTCCAATACCATCGAGGT
>JAIBBD010000130.1 GCA_019694855.1 Dehalococcoidia bacterium | reverse complement strand
GGCGAGACGCCCCCTCGATGCCCGAGGCGGAGACGCGATCGGTCTTGAAGTCGACCACGCGCCAGCGGCCGCCGAGGCGGTAGAGCAGGTCGATCTGGCCATGCACGGGTACGCCATCCCAGTCCCAAGCGAAGGGAGCCTCGAAGCGAGGCATCGCGCCGGGCGACGCCAGCTGCGAGGCGACCTCGGAGGCTCCGAAGCGGGCCAGCATCTCCTCGACGTCGGCCACGAGGGCGGCGCGCACCTCGTCGCTCACGGCCGGGGCTTCCTGGCGTGCGATCGTGGGGACCTCGATGACCGGGCCGGGACCGTAGCGTGCCTCGATGGCCCGATGGGTGATGCGTCCGCGGATGAGTCCGTAGGCGTCGCCGCCGCGCCAGCGCTGCGCCTGCTCGATCCGCAGGGCGGTCACCGGGGTACTGCTGCGTAGCGGGATCACGGGCGGCCGGGCGAGCAGGGGCGGCATGTACGACTCACCCGGCTCGGGGAGTGAGACCTCGAATGGCGCCGCCCGACGCACGATCTCGACGGCGTCGGGGTCGACGGGTGGTCGCAGCTCGATGCCATCGAGCATCCCCGCGGCAGCCGCGTCCTCGACCGCGTGCAGCCAGCCGTCGTTCTGCCCGGCGTCACCGGACAGGTACAGGTAGTCGCCGGCCCGAGTCGATGCGACATAAAAGAGGCGCACGTGCTCGTCTCGTTCGTCTGCGGACTCGAGGGCGCGGAGGTGGCGGTACAGTCCGGGGCGGCGTCGCTGTTCGCCGTCCTCTTCGGGCTCGAGTGTGCAGGAGAGCCCGAGGTCCGGGCGCCAGAGCAGGGGGGGGGTCTGATCTCGGACGGATGTATGCGCCTCCGGTACGAAGACGACCGGGAATTCGAGGCCCTTCGCGCCATGCACGGTCATGATCTGGATGGCGTCAGGACGGTCGAGGATCGCGGGCCCCTCGCGTGCCTCGAGGTCCTCGCGGCGCTGGAGCAAGTACTCCGCGACCTCGCTGATGCTGAATCCCGGCAGGGACCGCACGATGCGGACCAGCTTACGGATGTTCGCGAGGGCCTGTTCTCCGCCCGCGAGTGGCGCCCAGGATGCCTCGAAGCCGGTGACCGTGAGCGCGTGCTCGAGCAGGTCGACCGCCGCTTCGGTGCGCGCACGCCGTCGCAGCTCGGTGAGCACGTCTGCCGCGAAGCGGCAGCGCGCGGCGTCGTCCGGCGCGATCGGGGCGGGTGGCTCGTGCAGGGCAGCGAGGAGCGGACGGCCGCTCTGGCGCAGGGCAAACAGGACGTCGTCCGCGACGATGAACAGGGGCGAGCGCAGGATCGCGACGAGGGCGATGTCGTCGTCGGGCTCCGCCAGCCAGCGCAGCAGATTCTCGAGGTCGAGCACCTCCTGGCGGCTGAAGAACCCCGTCCCGCTCGGCGTGGCGTAATCCAGTGAGCGGGCCTCGAGGGCCTGCTCGAACAGGTGCACGTTCGCGAAGCGGCGCAGGAGGATCGCGATGTCGCTCTGCTGGAGCGCGCGGTAGGCTGCCAGCCGCTTGTCCCAGACCGGGCGCGCTTCGTTCAGCAGCGCCTCGATCTGCTCGGCGACGAGCGCGGCCTCCGCGAGCCTGCGCCGGCGGTTCGCCCGGGCGTCGCGCGCGGTGGTGGCGAGGGGAGTGACGACGAGGTGTGGGCCGGTGGGGGGCGGCGCGGGCCGCCCGGTCATCGGGGTCATGGTCGGCGCGCCTTCGCCAGAGAACACTGAGGCAAAGAGGTCGTTCGTATGCCGTACGAGTCCGCCGTGCGTGCGGAACGAACGGGAGAGGTCCACCTCGAGCCCGCCGGACGAGCGGACGAGTTGGCGCAGGGCGCGGAACTGACGGACGTCCGCGCCGCGGAAGCCGTAGATCGACTGCTTCTCGTCGCCGACGAGGAGCAGCCTCGGCCGTTCGCCCGGGCCTTCGATGAGACGCCGGACCAGGCGGGCCTGTAGCGCACTCACGTCCTGTGCCTCGTCCACCATGAGGTGACGGAAACGTGTCCGGGTCTCCTCGCACACGCGGGAGTCAGCGAGGAGACCTACCGCGTGCAGTTCGAGGTCGAGGAAGTCGAGTCCGCCGCGCTCCACCTTCGCAGCCTCGTAGCGCGTGCAGGCATCCTCGAACAGCGCACGCAGTCCTGGCATGACGGCGATGGCGACGTCGTCGTCCTCGTTCCAGCGCGGCAGGTCGTTCATCGCGCGCCTCACCCGGTCACGGATCCCGGCGAAACCCTGCGTCACCTCGGTCTTCGGAATAGCCCACGCCGTCTTGCTGCCCGGGCGGAGGTCGACGCTGCCCAGCAACTCGGGCACGGTATCGACCCACACGGTCCAGGAGGCATCCCGCTGCGCGCGGCTTGCGGCCGCCGCGGCGTCGATGGCAGTGACCAGCCGGTCGTTGCCGGCCAGCGAATACGAGAGCAGCTCGTCCAGCCGCTCGCACACCTCGTCGCGCAACGGCCGGACCCGATCCTCGCAGGCCGCAGCCATGCGCTCGCGCAGCCGTTCGGCGGCCGATGCGTCCGGGCCGAGCGCCGCAAACGCG
>JAIBBD010000129.1 GCA_019694855.1 Dehalococcoidia bacterium | reverse complement strand
CCATCCCCGCCGTCGTCTTCACCGACCCCGAGGTCGCCTGGTGCGGCCTGACGGAGGCGCAGGCACTCGACCGCGGCATCGACGTCGCCGTCTCGCGCTTCCCGTGGGCCGCCTCGGGGCGCGCCACGACGATGGGGACGCGCGAGGGTGTGACCAAGCTCGTGATCGAGCCGAGCACGGAGCGCGTCCTCGGTATCGGCGTCGCGGGCCACGGCGCCGGCGAGCTGATGGGCGAGGCCGTCATGGCCATCGAGATGGGCGTTCGCGTCTCCGACCTGCACCTCGCCGTGCACGCCCACCCGACGCTCGCCGAGACGCTGATGGAGGCAGCAAGCCTCTACTTCGGCCATTCGCCGCACTACCTAGGACGGCAGACGCGGAGCTAGCTGCGGGAACCCCTGGCCCGAGATTCCCGCGGCTTCCAATTTGCCCACTATGCGGGGAAGATCCGGGCGTCGAGCCGATCCTTCACGATCTTTGCGCCACCGCGGCCGGCTATTCCTTGCAGTTCTCCCCCACTCGACCAGTCGAAGTCCCCTGCACGAGACAGAAACTCCTCCAGTTTCGATTCGTCAAGGACGCTCGCTTCCGAACCACCTCGTCCAGTGAGGCACATCGGAATCAGATCGCCCCCGAGTTCACTCACAGCGATCATGCCGATCGACTTGGTCAGGAGATGCTTTCGTGGATTGCCCCAAGCCTCGGGCCACGTCCGAGCCACGGTGTGCCAGAAGGTCTTTGCTACCTGGTATCGCTCTTCGATGGAGAGCTGCTTGACGGGGCCAGCGCGCAGAAGATCCTCCAAACCGGCCCGCAATGACTGCATGTTCACGGGACGTCCCAACCCACGCGCTCCGATGAGGTTGACTTTCTCGTACCACGGGGACTCAGGATCAGACTCAAGTCGTTTGACCATGTCCGCGAGCTCGTCGTCACCAAGGGCCAAGACGTGGCTCATGGAAACCTTCTTCTGCTCCTTGTTAATGTCGATGAACAGACGCTGCTCGAGTGATGGATCAAGATCGTCGAACATTAGGAACGGGACCGGGTACCCCGGGTCACCGAGGTGCTCCTCCACACCGATTCCCCGGTGCTGGCCGTCGATTTTCGCGATGCGCTGATCGCGCCTAACTAGAATGTGACCGACGTTGGGCCGGTCGGGCAAAGCCCTGAACTCGACTCCGCCCCGTGCGTTCAGCAGAAGCGGCGTCATGAAGCCAGCTTCGTTCGTCTTCAGGTAGTCCCCGAAGGCCTTGCCCCGCTTTTGGTCCGGCGGCCGTTGATACCCGAGGCGGCCCTGACCCGGGCTCGGCGGATGATGGTCAGCAAAAGTCAATGCGGCGGATTCGGCCGCCGTCATATGGCCCGTGTAGCAGGCCCGTCCCTTCTGAAAGTGCCGCACGACCGGGATCTCGAAAACGTCCATTACTCTGCCTCCTTGCCCACACGCTTGTGTCTGCAAGGAATGTATCTGCGACCAGTGTATCCGTCAACTCATGTCGCAGATACATTTGGGGCCGCCCGGCTCTGCTCCCCCGCGTGGTACGAGGAGCGTACGAGCGGGCCGGCCTCGACGTGCCGGAAGCCGAGGCGTCGTCCTTCCTCGGTGAGCGCGGCAAACTCGTCGGGGTGCCAGTAGCGATCGACCGGAAGGTGCTTCGGCGACGGGCGCAGGTACTGGCCGACCGTCAGCAGGTCGCAGTCGTGCTCTCGCAGATCGGCCATCGTCTCGAGGACTTCCTCGAAGGTCTCGCCGAGGCCAACCATGATGCCGGACTTCGTCGTCATCGCCGGGTCGATCTCCTTGACGCGGCGGAGCAGCTCGAGGGAGCGCGTGTAGACGCCCTTCGGGCGGACGCGGCGGTAGAGCCTCGGCACCGTCTCGGTGTTGTGGTTCAGGACGACCGGGCGCGCCTCGACGACGGTGCGGAGTGCGTCCGCATTCCCCTCGAAGTCCGGGATCAACACCTCGACCTCGGTCTGCGGTGAGCGCTGGCGGATGGCGCGGATGCAGCTCGCGAAGATGCTCGCGCCGCCGTCCGGCAGGTCGTCGCGGTTCACCGAGGTGATCACCGCGTAGTCGAGGCCGAGCCGCTCGACCGTCGCGGCGAGCCGCAGCGGCTCAAGCAGGTCGAGGCCGGTCGGGCGCCCCGAAGTGACGTCGCAAAAGCCGCAGGCGCGCGTGCAGACGTCACCGAGGATCATGAAGGTCGCGGTGCCGGCGTTGAAACACTCGCCAATGTTCGGGCAGCGTGCTTCCTCGCAGACCGAATGCAGCCCCTGCTCGCGGAGCAGCCGCTTCACCTCGAGGAAGCGCTCGCCGCCGGGGAAGCGCGCGCGAATCCACTCGGGCTTTCGCTCGACGACCATCAGCGCACTCCCGTCGCCTCGAGGCTCGCGACGCGCACCTCGAACGCGCGCGCGAACGCCTCGATGAACGCGTCCTCGACAGCCTCATGCCGTGGCGCGGCGCCGAGCAGGCGCGCCATCGAGGTGACGCCCGCGTCGGCGATCCCGCACGGGACGATGGCGTCGAACCACCCCAGGTCGGTCGTGACATTGAGCGCGACGCCGTGGGTGCTCACGCCGCCGCGCACCCGCACGCCGAGCGCCGCGACCTTGGAGCCCCGAA
>JAIBBD010000064.1 GCA_019694855.1 Dehalococcoidia bacterium | reverse complement strand
GCGCTGGCGTAGGCGGCGGCGAAGACGGCGACTCCGACCGCCAGAGCGACGAGCAGCTTCTTCATCGGTGTCCCTCCGGGACTCAGCACAAGGATGAGCGGTAACTCCATGTTGTTTACGCGCTATCGCCTTGCGGATCAAGCTGAAGGTCGGGTTAATTGTCTGTTACGGCCTCTCCATCGACGAGGTCGCTGATTGACGAGGTCCGCATGTCTGACGTTCCCGCCGAACTGGTCCAGAAACGCCTCGATGCCCTCGAGCAGGCGCTGCAGCTGCTGTTCGACACGTTCGTCGTCCATGACTTCGAGCAGGCGTGGCGCTGGGATCAGGAGGACGGGGAGCCCGAATTGATCGAGCCGTACGCCAATGCCGCCCTGTACGCTCGATTCGTCCTCGATCGGGAGGGGTGGATGGAGCACGAGCAGCGCAACCCCTCGCTATAGCCCCAGCGAGTCCCCAGGGGCTGCGCGGTGACGTTGAGCGGCCGTGTACGCGCCTCGGATAATGGTATGTGGGCAGACTCCCGATGTCCGCACCGATGATCGCCAGACGCAAGGGGTGGCTGGTGGGGCAACCCGAAGGGGCTCGGGTGCAGTCGCGCGCTGCGTTCTACACTTCCCGTCTGCTCGGGCAGGCGGGCCAGACGCTGTTGCTGGTCGCGCTGTTCATGATCAGCGGCGCGCGGCATTCGGCGATGGAGCTCAGTGCCGCCTTCGTGGCGATGATGGCGGCGGCAGTCCTCTTCGGGCTGCCGGCGGGTGCGGTCGCCGACTGGATGGGCGCGCGACGAGCGTTCGTCACGGGCGCCGCGCTGCGGGCGATCGCAATCGTTTCGGCCTTCCTCGTGATCGACCGGCCCGAATGGGTGTGGGCGGTCGTCTTCCTGTACTCGGCGGTCTCGCAGCTCTTCTCGCCGGCTGAACTCGCGCTCGTCGGTGTGGTGCACCGCAGCCGGCCGGGCATCACGCACACGGCCCTGGTGCTGCTGCAGTACGCCGGGCAGGCGGCGGGACTGCTGGCGCTCGCGCCGTTGCTGCACCTCGTGGGCGGCCTGTCGATGATGCTCGCCGGCGCGGCTGTCCTGCAGTCGACCGCGACTGTGTCGGCGCTCTACTGCGTGGCGCGAGCCGGTACGGGCGAAGCGACGCCGATCCGCGCGAGCCGGCGTGCGGCCTTTGACCTCGGCACGACGTTCCGGTTCCTCGCCTCGGACGTGCGGGCCGCGTATGCGGTGGTCTTGCTGGCGTTCTGCCAGCTCGCCGTGAAGGCCCTCGCGATTACGTTGCCGCCGTACGTGGCGGACGACCTGCAACTGAGCATCCGCGAGCTCGCGGTGATTGCGGCGGTTGCGGGCGTGGGTGGCATGGCCGGGTTCTTCTGGACGAGCCGGACGCTCACGCTGGGCGTCGCGCCGCGCGCGCTGAAGGTGACGCTGTTGCTGATGGTGCTGTCGCTGCTGACCCTCGCGCTGCTGAACGGCCGCTTCATCGCGAGCCCCGGCAGCGGCTTCGAGGCGCTGGAGCCGCTCAACCTGTTGCGGGCCTCGAGCTTCGCGGTGCCGTTCTCGATCGCGGCGGCGCTGGCGATTTCGCTCACGGTCGCGCCGATCGGGGCACGCACGATCCTGACCGAGACGGCGCCGCCCGAGCACCAGGCGCGTGTGTTCGCGACGCAGGCCATCGTGACGGACATCGTCGTGATGCTGCCGTTGCTGCTATCTGGCCTCGGCACACAGTTCGCCGGCGCCCGGGTGACGCTGCTCGTGCTCGCGGCGGTCGGCCTCGCGATGTTCCTGTTGCTGGAGCACGTGATGACGCGCGCGGGGCGCGAGGCGCAAGCGACCTCGGCGGCGCTGCCCTAGCCTCCGGCGGGCGAGGGCGGCGCCTCGCGAGCGGCACGCACCGCCATCACACGCCGCAACACATCGAGCTCCGAGCTGATGATGCCGTCCGCTCCGCGGGCAAGCAGGGCCTCGGCCTCGGCCCACGTCGACACCGACCAGGTCATCACGAAGCAACCTCGAGCATGCAGCCTCGCCGCGACGGCGGGCGTGAGCAGGCGCCGGTCGATGGAGACGGCCGTCACGTCCGCCTCGGCCTCGAGGCGACGCAGCTGACGGATGTTGCCGACCGAGTGCACGACGGCGACGCCGGGGCGGCCGAGGAACGGACGTAGCAGGTCCCAGTTCTGCGAGCACACGGTGAGGGGGCCCGTGCGGCCGGTGGCCTCGCGGGCTCCGAGGATCGCCGCCGGCAAGCCGAGGTCGTTGCCCTTGAGGTCGAGCATGAGCTCGCTGCCTTCGCCCTGGGCGGCGAACAGCTCCGCGACGCGCAGGCGCGGCCGCCAGCCGGGGACCAGCCACCAGCGCCGCCAGCCTTCGCGATCCCAGAGCAGCGGGATCGGGGCACGGCCGAACGTCTTTGCGTGCCGGACCTCGATGCGACCGCGGTAGGGCCAGAGATCGCATTCGAGGAGGTCGATGCCGGCTTCCTCGGCGGCACGCAGGGCGCCCAGATCGTTGCCGGCGCGGTGGGCAATGGCGACGGGCTTCCGGCGGGTGATGACCGGTGTGTCAGACATCGGAGCCCCTCGATGGCCGTAAACGCCCGAGCAGGGACGCGCCGTGGCTCGCGAGGACGAGCCCCAGGAGCGCGAGCGCGGCGCCCGCGATGGCGTCGATGATGAAGTGGTTGGCGGTGGCGACGACCGCGACGAACATTGCGGCCGGCATCAGGATGCCACCGACGCGCAACAGGCCCCGGCCCGTCTTCGCGATGGCGAGGCCGATGAGCAGGTTCCAGCCGAAATGGAGGCTGGGCATCGCCGCGAACTGGTTGGTGAAGGCGGGTGGCTGCAGCACGCGATACGCACTCGAGTGGGCTGTCACGGTGTCGACGACGCCAAGGTCCGGGACCAGGCGCGGAGGTGCGACCGGATACATCGCGAACACGATCAGGCCGAGCGCGCCGGAAATCAGAATGGCGTTCCGGTACCGATAGTAGACGTGCCGGTGCCAGAGCAGGAGCCAGACTGCCGACATGAAGATGACCGGCCAGTGCCACCAGATGTAGACCCAGTTGAGGACGCGGACGCCACAGCTCGTATCCGCGAACGATTGCTGCATATCGCTCTCACGGGCGATGCCGAGCGCCTGCTCGAAGTCGAACAGCGAGCGGGCGTGGCGCAGCGCCGCCACCTCGTCCCCCTCGGTGAGGTGGCGGACGCCGAAGTAGATAACGACGCCGCTGACGATGATGATGGCCTGGCGAAGGGCGATGCGTCCGCCCCAGTGTGCGCGGCCGCGCACGATGAGCGTCGCGGCCACGGCCAGCACGACGAGGGCGCCGCCCCACTCCAGGGCCTGGTTGACTGTCTGGCACCCGTCCGCGATCCGCGTGTCCGTTCGGCGATGAGTTCACTCGTGCTGCTTCTACTGTAGAGCGTTCGGCGAACTGCTTTCCGAACCTGCCTTTCGGCGGAGTTGGACCGCGGACATCGAGGGACGCCGACCGGCCGGTTGGCATCCCTCGACGGAACTCGGTGCTGAACAGCTCAACGCCCACAGACTGGCCAGGCGCCCCAGCCCTGCCGCAAGTAGACACCGTAGCCCTGAGCGAGCTGGCCGACCGCGTCCGCGGGCACCGCGCCATGGAGCCAGGGCGCGACCTGCATGAGACCGACGTAGCCCGCCGGCGAGACCGCCGTCGTACGGCCGCCGCTTTCACACATGACCACGCGCTCGACCTTCGCGAGCTGATCCGCGGGCCAGCCGGCCGCCGCCGCGGCTTCCTGGATCCAGCTCCCGTTGCTGAGGGCGCTGGCGACGGTGTTCTGCGCGGCGGCCGTACGGGCCGGGGTCGCGGCGGGCGTCGCCACGACGGCGGGCGCCGCCGCAGCACGGGCCGCCGCGAGCCGCGCCTCCTCCGCTGCACGCGCGCCTGCTGCCTGCTCGGCGGCAACCCGCGCCGCCTCGGCCCGCTGCCGCTCGGCGGCGTCGAGGGCCGCCTGCGCCTCAGCCTGGCGGACGGCCTCCGCTTCGGCCTCCTGCCGGACGACCTCGGCCGCTAGGGCCGCCTCGTGTGCCCGACGCTCATCCTCGTGGAAGGCGTTGGCGACATCGATGGCGTTGAGGTCGGCGGGGTCGGTGAAGCCCGGGCCAATGGGCGAATCGAGTTCTCGGATCTGCTCGTTGGTGTGGACTGCTTCGGCATCAATCACACCTCGATCGATGGCCGATGCAGCGGTCGTCGGTGTCCCTTCTTCTCCCTCGAATATGTACGCTGCTGCTCCGCTGACGATGGCCATCGAGAGCGTTGCGGATGCAACGACGATCCCGATGCGGAATGCTCGCCATGTCCGGATTCTTCGTCTCAATGTGTGCCCCCTTTCCGCACAAGGGGGCACTCTGCCTACTGCTCACACGGCTCGTCGACCCTCACTGTCCACACATCTTCCAAATCCATATCGATCCGTAGTGAGTCCTTGCAGAAGAATCGATGGATGTCCTCGGATATCCCGCGAGGATCTGGCCGAGTGAGGACATGCCGGAGAGAGCAGGAGATCCCGGCCGATCGCGGCGCATCCCTCGCGATCCCTGCCACTTCAGTCCGATTGCGAAGTCATCATATTTTTTTCGGAGCAAGGGGGTGCGCATATACAAAGGTGATGAAATCGATGCGCCGCGGGCCTCGCCGGCATCGTGGCGAATGCGGTCGGATCGGTTGGGGCGCTGTCTACCATCGGGAGTGACGCCCGGGGATTCCGGAGCGCGATCAATCCAAGGAGCACTCATGATCGAACGACGTGGAACCCCAATTCGTGTCAGGACCGCCGCCCTCGTACTCGGTGTGCTGGCGGCCCTCGTGCCGGCGGCACTCTTCGCCGCCGAGGTGGGACAGGGTGGTGCGAACCCCGTCGTGGTCCCGCAGGCGACGCAGACGGCAACGGCGACCCTCACCGCCACGCCCACCTCGACCTCGACGGTGACTCCTACCGCGACCGCGACGCGCACCGCTAGCCCGACGGCCCCGCAGACCGGAAGCGCCGGCTTCCTGAATGATTCGGGGAGCATGGGCATGGCCCTGGTCCTCGTGGGCCTCGCGGTCGGCGTGGTGGCGGGCGGCCGGATGTTGAGCCGTCACGCGGGCGGCGAGGGGTAACGTGAACGTGCGGGCGGCCTCGAACGGGCCGCCCGCATCACTCCAGCCCACGCCCGGCCTGAGCATACTCGGCGAGTGACACGCCTTCATTTGCGACCTCACCGCGTTGCGCGGGACCGATGGTGGATCCCGCGTCATAGCTCTTTTTCGCTCACGATCGAACCGTTATTCGGGCGAACTCGAGGCAGCTGATTCGTGCTCGGTCATCCACCCGACAGAGGGCGCGAGGCGCATCGAGATACCACCTTGATAGCTTCGCCCTCGGGCGGTAACACGGTCGCGAGGCCGCATCGTGAGACTCGACGAAGGAGGACGCGATGGGCAGGCCTCGAGGGTTCGTGTCCGGGGCGAAAACGCTGTGGCGCGAGATGTCGTCGGACGATGTCAACGAC
The DNA here is from genome assembly GCA_019694855.1 of Dehalococcoidia bacterium. Lineage (GTDB taxonomy): Bacteria > Chloroflexota > Dehalococcoidia > UBA2979 > UBA2979 > JAIBBD01. The sequence goes on along the minus strand of JAIBBD010000064.1, from coordinate 8,106 downwards.
TTCGCCGCCGGGCTGTCGTACCGGTTCTTCCTCGCGTTGTTCCCGTTCTTCATTTTCGTCACCGCCGTTGGCGGTGTGGTCGCACAGGTGGCGCATGTCGATAACCCCGCGACACGCCTCGTGAACCAGTTCGGAGACGCTCTGCCGGCTGACGCACGTTCCGTGGTGCAGACGCAGCTCGAGGGGGTGCTGGGGTCGCGGCAGCCAGGACTGCTCTCGGTCGGGCTGATCGGGACGATCTGGGCGGCCTCGGGGGCCGTGGGCGCGCTCATGAAGGCGACGAACCGCATGTACGACGTCGAGGAGACGCGGCCGTTCTGGAAGCGGACCGCCGTCGCGCTCGGCCTGACCGTCCTCGGCGGTCTGTTCTTCGTCGGGGCATTCATCCTGGCGGTGGCCGGCGGCGCGATCGCGCGGGCGATTGTCGACGCGGCCGGCCTCGGAGGCGTGGCGGAAGCCGGGATCACGGTGCTCGGGTACGTGTCCGCGATCGTGCTCCTGATGGTGGCGATCGGGTTCCTGTACTGGGCGACCCCGAACGTGCGTCTGCCCTTCAAGTGGGTCTCACCGGGAGCCGTCCTGTTCGCCGTCGGATGGCTGGGCGCCACGCTCGCGTTCGGGTTCTATGTGTCCAACTTCGGCTCGTACAACGCGACATACGGGGCGCTGGGCGGGGTGGTCATCCTCCTGGTGTGGTTCTACCTGACCTCGTACATCCTGCTGGCGGGCGCGGAGCTGAACGCCGTCTCCGCTCAGAAGACCCGGCCGCGGGACGCGGAGGCGCCAGCGCCCGAGCCGATGCGCTGGGAGCGGCAGACCGAGCAGAGCGAGGACCTGGACCGGGTGGCGCGCGAGGTGGCCTTCGGTCAGCCCGCCGAACGACGGAGTCCGGAGCCCACCTCGCCCACGTCCGACCGCGCCGCTGGCGCGGGGCCGGCCGCAGCCGGCGGCAGGCGCCGTGTCGGGGCTGTGCGCGGACTGATGGGTGCGGCGGTCGCAAGTGTGGCTTTGTGGCGCGCCGTCGGCGGGCGCCGCGGGCAACCCAGATAGTCGATGCAGTGGAAGGACGGACCAATGGTCGACGAGACGCGTGAGACCGGACGCACCGGGTACCGAAACGAGCCCTCCCAGGCGGCGATGGGCGGTAGCGGCCCGGGGGAACGTACCGGCGTCCGCACGGAGCACACTCCTGGTTCGTCGGGTTCCTCGGGGCAAGACGCGGCCGGCAAGGCCAGCGAGATGGCCGGCCAGATGAAGTCGATGACCGAGGACGCCGCGGGCCGTGCGAAAGACGCGGCCGAGACCGGACGAGAATCGGCGGCCGATGGCCTGGACAAGATGGCCTCGAACGTCCGGGAGCGGGCGGGCGACGGCATGACCGGAGCGGCGATGGAGCGGGCCGCCGACGGCATGGGCGCCGCGGCCGGATACCTCAAGGAGCACGAAACCGGCGAGATCTGGGACGACCTCGAACGGTACGTGCGTGAGCACCCGATGCAGGCGGTCGCCGCCGCGGTGGCCACGGGCATCGTCGTCGGCCGCGTGTTGCGCTAGGAGCCTGCCATGGCAGCGAGCAGTTCGGCACGCGGAAGCGGCGAAATCGGCACATCCGAGCGGGGGGCGGCAGGGACGATCCGGGCAGAGGCGCGGTCGATCGGTTCGACGATCGGAGCCATCACCGAAGACCTGCTCGAGCTGGTCTCGAAAGAGCGTCAGCTCGCACAGGCAGAGCTGGCGGACAGCATGTCTGCCGCTCGGCGGGGCGCGATGTACGGGGCGGTTGCCGCGGCCCTCGGCCTCTTCGTGCTCGGGTTCCTCGCGCTTTCGCTGATGTATGGCCTCGACACGTTCATGCCACGCTGGCTGGCCGCATTGGTCACCGCGGGCATCATCGCGGTGGTCGCGGCTCTGTTCGCCTGGATGGCGAAGGGCGCGCTGGCGGACTTCACAGTCATGCCGAAGCGGACCGCGAAGTCGGTGAAGGAGGACCTTCGATGGGCCAGCGCACAGATCAAGCGGAACGGGACGTCGTCGAGCAGCGAGCGCGCATCGACCGGCGGCTCGGGGAACTGAACTCCCAGGTCGAACGCGGCATCGACGATGCCGGGCAGCGCGTGCGGGAGCAGGTCTCGGCGATCAAGGGGCGAGCGTCCGAGGCCGCCGAGCGGGTGCCGGGGAAGCGCCTGCTGGACGAACAGGTGCCGCAGCACCCGCTGACCTCCGTCGCGGGCGGGTTCGGCCTCGGCGTGGCGCTCGGCATGCTGCGGACGCCGGGAAGCGACGGCCCGTCCGCCAATGGCCATGGGAGGCACGACGGCCGGGCGGACGGACGCCGCAACGGGCACAGCCAGCAGGATGATCACGGTTCGGGCCTCGTCGACCGACTGCCCGGCCTCGCCCTCGGCAGCCTCATGGGGCCGCTGCAGCAGCGGCTGGGGGATCTGGCCCAGGATGCGGTCGCGGGATTCATGGGGGGCGGTTCGAGCCGCAACGGGCAGCAGCGGCGCGACGGTTCGGGTGGGGCGCGCGAGGGAAGGATGTAGGCCGACGCGCTACTCGGCGCGGAAGTCGCCGGACTTTCCACCGGACTTCGCCACGAGGCGGATGTCCTCGATACGCATGGAGCGTTCGACGGCCTTGCACATGTCGTAGACGGTGAGGGCGGCGGCGCTGACCGCCGTGAGCGCCTCCATCTCAACGCCCGTCTTCCCGGTCGTGCGGACGGTTGCCTCGATCTCGATGCCCGGGGAGCCGTGATCGGGCGCGAGCATCACCTCGACGCCGGTGAGCTGCAGCGGGTGGCAAAGCGGGATGAGGTCGGGTGTGCGCTTCGCGGCCATGATGCCCGCGACCCGCGCAACGGCGAGCACGTCGCCCTTGGGCATGCGCCCTTCGACGACCAGCGCGAGCGTCGAAGCGAGCATTGAGACGCGTCCTCGGGCGGTGGCCTCACGCGTGGTGTCGGCCTTTGCGGACACGTCGACCATGCGCGCGTGTCCTTCGGCGTCGAGGTGAGAGAGTTCGCCCGTTGTCACTCGAAGGGCCCTTCCGCGCTGCCTCTGCGGCTATCCGCCGATGTAGGACATCTCCACGCGGCGGAGGCCCTGCGTGTTCTCGGAGCGCAGCTCCGAGTAGCGGTCATCACGCACCTGCCAGACCGAGCGCAGGAGGGCCTGCAACTCCTCGTCGGTGGCCCCGGAGCGCAGCGCCTCGCGGAAGTCGGTGCCCTGGAAGGCGAACAGGCAGGTGTAGAGCTGGCCCTCCGCCGAGAGGCGGACGCGCGAGCAGTCGCCGCAGAACGGTTGCGTCACCGAGGTGATGACGCCCACCTCGCCGCTGCCGTCGACATAGCGCCAGCGCTTGGCGACCTCGCCGCGGTAGTTTGGCTCGGCGGGCTCCAGCGGCATCTCCCGGCTGATCATCTCGACCACCTCGGCGCCGGGGACGACGTCGTCGAGGCGCCAGCCGTTGCTCGCGCCGACATCCATGTACTCGATGTAGCGGAGGATGTAGCCGCGGTCCCGGATGAAGCGAGCGAGGTCCACGATCGTGTGGTCGTTCATGCCGCGCTTCACGACGGCGTTGACCTTGATCGGGCCGAGGCCCGCCGCGTCGGCCGCCTCGAGGCCCTCGAGCACCTTCGCGACCGGGAAGTTCACGTCGTTCATCGCCCGGAACACCGCGTCATCGAGTGAGTCGAGCGAGACGGTCACTCGCCGCAGGCCTGCGTCCGCGAGCGGCTTCGCCAGCTGGGTCAGCAATGAGCCGTTGGTGGTCATCGCGATGTCGAGGTCCGGGATCTCGGCGAGCATCTCGATCAGCTTCGGGAGCTCCGCGCGAAGGGTGGGCTCGCCGCCAGTCAGGCGGACCTTGCGCACGCCATTGGCCGCGAAGAGGCGCGCGAGGCGCGTGATCTCCTCGAAGGTCAGGATCTCGTTGCGCGGCAGGAACGCGAAGTCAGCGCCGAAGACCTCGCGGGGCATGCAGTAGCGACAGCGGAAGTTGCAGCGGTCGGTGACGGAGATGCGGAGGTCACGCAGGGGCCGCCCGAGGCGGTCAACCAGCGTGGCCGGTCCGCCCGCCTGCGCCGGGGAGTCCGGGGTCGGTGAGGTCGTGGGGGGCAGCTGATCGGTCATGCCATTCCTCGCGGAGGGAACGTAGTACGTCCATCATCGCACGAATCGCGACGGCCCGATGGCTGACCAGCTGCTTCAATTCGCCGGACTCGGCGACCGTGCGGCCGTCGGCCAGCTCGAAGACCGGGTCGTAGCCGAACCCGGAGTCGCCACGCGGCGCCAGGGCGATACGACCCTCGAGCGTGCCCTCGCGCGTGATCACGCGGTCGCCGGGCAGGGCGAGCGCGACGACGGCGCGGAAGCGGGCGGTACGGCGAGCGGCAGGCAGGCCCTCGAGCGCGCGAAGGAGGAGAGCCGTCCGCTCCGCGTCGGTGCGCACACTGGGACCGCCGTAGCGAGCGGAGAGCACGCCGGGAGCGCCGTCGAGCGCGTCGACTTCGAGGCCGGAGTCGTCCGCGAGCGCCGGCATGCCGCTCGCCTCGCAATACGCGACCGCCTTCTGGGTCGCGTTCTCGAGATACGAGCGGCCGAGCTCGATCACCTCGACCGGGCCGACGCCGGCCTCGGCGGGGGTAACGACGCGCCAGCCGCTGTTGCCGAGCAGCAGGCCGATCTCGCGCGCCTTGCCGGCGTTCGAGGAAGCGAGCAGGAGCCGAGGCAGCGTGCTCAAGCCGCTGCTAGATCTCGTCCCAGCGGCTCGAGAGCTTGGCGGCGACGGCGGGCATCGTCGTGTACTCCATCTCGTCGAGCGGCAGGCGGTGCGGCTCGAAGGGGCCGTGCTTGCGCAGGTAGTCGGCGACCCGGTTGGCCTCGGCGCGGGCGTTGTCGTAGGACGGGTCGTCGAACATGTCGCGCGGGCCAATGAGCTTGCCCTCCGCGAGCTGGAAGCCGAGCGCGACCACGCGCGGCGGGCCGTCGAAGCGGGCCGGCGTGGCCTGCTTCACGGAGGTGGGCATCCAGGGGCCGTAGTGCGAGCCGCGCATGAAGCCCTCGACGGTCCAGGCCGTCGTGAAGGGCTCGAGCACCTCGCCGACCGCGGGGAAGTTGCCCTGCGTGCGCACGATGGCGGTGGGGTCGTCCTTGCCGACGTAGCGGCCGGCGATGAGCGAGAGCTTGTCCGTGGAGGAGACGGCGCCGACCTCGCCGGTCAGGCGGCTCACGACGCGCTTCACCGCGTAGCGGGCGGGCGAGCCGATGAAGACCAGCAGGTCGTACATCTCCTCGGGGGTGTTGAGGACGATCTTGCGGTGCTCTTTGACGTCGTGCACCTCGAACGCGAAGCCGGAGTGCAGCGGCTCGGAGATGACGAGGCCGGCCGTGTTGAAGGGGTCGGCGAACATCTTGTAGAAGGGGAGGTTGAAGGAGCCCGCCGAGGTCTTGTCGCCCATGAACACGATCACGGGCTCGGACGGTCGCTCCTCCAGCTCGAGTTCGGCGGAGCCGGGACCGGCGCCGCGGATGTTGCCGGAGAACGCGTCGACCAGCAGGTCCTGGCCGGCGCCATAGAGGTGGAGCTTCTTCGCCACGTCGGTGCCGGCGATGAAGGCGTCCCAGGCGAGCTTGTGGATCTCCTCGTTATTCTCGCCGCGGTTGTGGGACATGATGAGGAACATGTCGTCGCCGCAGGAGGAAGCGTGACCGTCGATCAGCAGGCCGGACTGGACGGCGCGCGCGAGGAACTCACGGCCCTGGTCGAGCACCTCGGGATGCATCGCGGAGTGCCCGACGAAGCCTCCGACGTCCGCCTTGATCACGCTCAGCGTCTGCGGCATGGCCGCTCCTCCCTGTAATCCTCTGCACCGCTCGCTCCCGGCCGATGGCTCGGACCTCGGGCGCGGGCCTGAATGACGTGCCTCTCGCGAGGCAGTGGGCAATGACGAGCCGCCACGGGCCTGCAGCGCCACCGTACCGGTCGTGGCAAGGGCTGCCACGCGGAGGCTCGTTGCACGGCGGGAGGCAGGGGCATCGTATCAAACGCACTGGGCCCGGCAAACCGCGATCGGGCGGCGGGGCGACGGACTACTCGAAGCGGGCCTGGAGCCGCTCGACGGCGGTCTGCGCGAGGGGGCGCGTGCGCGCCTGCAGGTTCCAGTCGAGGTCCGCCGGGCTGGCGAGGAAGGCGCGCAGCGCGGCCAGCATCTCGAGGCCGCGGCGGCGCGCATGATCCTCGTCGAGGGCGCGGAAGCCCTGCAGCTTGCGCGGCCCTTCGCGGCCGCCCTCCGAGATGTACCAGTCCTTGAAGGCGTCGCCGCAGCCGACCGCGGCCATGAGCGCCCCGAGCGGTGTCGCGAGGGGCGGCACGCGGGCCGCGAGCGCTTGTGCTGTCACTCGGCGCGCCTCGGAGTCGTACTCCGCCATGAGGTGGCCTCCGGGGGGGACGAGTCTCGCGAACTGCTCGAAGATGAGCCGTTCGATGCCCCCTGGCACCTCGACCTCCTGGCCGCTCTCGAGCGCGACAACCGCGTGGTAGTCGATCACCTCGACCCAGTTGTAGCCGGGGTAGGGGCCGGCGTTCTGCATGCCGAAGACCACCGGCTCGCGCGTGCGTCCGAGGTCGCTGCGCAGGTAGCAGCGGAAGTAGCGCGCGCCCACCCCGTTCTTCGGGCCAACCCACACCTCGAGCGTCACGTCCTCGCCCACCGCGGCGCCGTCCCACCGAGCGGGGCCCGCATCGGACACCTCGGAGGCCGGCCGCCAGAGGCGGCGGTCGAGGCCGGAAGAGTCGTTGCTCATGCGCCAAACGTAGCAGGCAACGCCACTGCCGGGGAGCGCACGATCGTCGCGGCAGGGCTCGCTATGCTGATCGCGTGACCACCATCCTTGCGATCGAGTCCTCCTGCGACGAAACGTCCGCCGCGGTCGTGGTCGACGGCCGTCGCGCCGCCTCGAACGTCGTCGCGTCGCAGCAGGAGCTGCACGCCGCGACCGGGGGCGTGGTGCCCGAGGTGGCGGCGCGCCAGCACCTGCGCGCGCTCGTGCCCGTCGTGCGGCAGGCGCTGGCGGACGCCGAGACGAGCTGGGAGGCCATCGACGCCATCGCGGCCACGGCGGGGCCGGGGCTCCCCGGCGCGCTCGTCGTCGGGCTCAACGGGGCGCGGGGCCTGGCCTTCGCGCGCCGGCTGCCGTTCATCCCCACGGACCACATCGAGGGACACGTCTGCGCGAACTGGCTGCTGCCCGAGGAGCCGCCGCTGCCAGCCATCGCCCTCGTCGTGTCGGGCGGCCACACCGAGCTGCTGCTCATGGAGGCGCATGGCCGTTACCGCCGCCTGGGCGGGACGCGCGACGACGCGGCCGGCGAGGCGTTCGACAAAGTGGCCCGCCTGCTCGGTCTCGGCTACCCCGGTGGACCGCCGGTCTCGAAGCTCGCGGCCTCGGCGGGGCCGCATCGGGTGCGGCTGCCGCGCGCCTGGCTGCGCGGGACGGACGACTTTTCCTTCTCCGGGTTGAAGACGGCGGTGCAACAGCTCGTGGCGTCCCCGGACGCGCCCCCGCACGCCGCCATCGCCGATGCCTTCGAGGAATCGGTGGCGGACGTGCTGTCGGTGAAGGCCGTGCGCGCCGCCGAACGTGAGGGCGTGGCCTCGATCCTGCTGGCGGGAGGCGTGGCGGCGAACCCGCGGCTGCGTGCGCGCCTGCGCGAGCGCGCCTCGGTGCCGGTGTTCATCCCTCCGCCGGACCTGTGCACGGATAACGCCGCGATGATCGGGGCGGCCGCCTATCGTCACCTCGATCTGATGGTGCCGGCGGCGACGGCCCTCGATGTGCGCCCGACGGTCTCGCGGCGGGCATTCGCGCTGCGGTAGCCGCTCGCTCAGTCCGCGGGCGTCGAGAGCGGGCAGGCCCCGCAGCCGCCGCGTTCGCACCACAGTTCCTGCAGGTGGAGCAGACCCTGAGCGTAGAGGGCGCCGCCCGCGGTCGCGGATGCGCCGAGTTGCTCAGCCAGCGCCCGGGTGCGGCCGTAGGGCCGTGGGGCGGGCCACGCGGCGGCGAGGGCCGCCACCCGACGGGCGAGTTCGAGATCTTCGTA
>JAIBBD010000063.1 GCA_019694855.1 Dehalococcoidia bacterium | reverse complement strand
GCAGGATCGCCCGGCTGTGCTCGCCCATGTCGGGCGAGCTGCCCCGTATGCCCGCGGGAGTGCGCGAGAGCTTGATCGGTGAGTTCACCAGCGGCAGGGTCCCGAGTCGCCGATGCTCTACAGGAACGAACATCCCGCGGGCCTCCAACTGGGGCATGCGGGTGACCTCGGGAATCGAGTTCAGCGGACCGCAGGGGATGCCGTATTGCGTCAGCCGCTCGATCCAGTAGGAGCCCGGCCGCTTGCGGAACTCCTCGTTGAGGATGGGCTCAAGCTCGGCGTGGTGCGCGGCGCGCGCTGTGCTCGTGGCGAAGCGCGGGTCGTCAATGAGGTCCACACGGTCGAGCTCGGAGCAGAGCAGCGCCCATTGGTTGGGCACACCCCAGGCAAGCGCGAGGACAAAGTAGCCGTCTGCCGTCGGAAACGCCTGGAACGGCACGGCCCATGAGTGCCTGGTGCCGAGGGGCTCAGGCGGCTCGCCAGTGAGGAAGTAACGGAGAAAGGCGTTCTCGAGGATCGCAACCTGGCAGTCGAGCATCGAGACGTCGACGAGTTGGCCCTTCCCCGAACGTTCGCGCTCGTGGACGGCGGCGAGCGCGCCGATGGCGCCGTAGAGACCACCGGTAATGTCCCCCAGCGAGACCCCGGGCTTGATCGGAGGACCGCCAGGCTCGCCGGTCACGGACATGATGCCGCCCGCGCCCTGCACGACGACGTCGAGCGCCGGCTGCTCACGCATCGGACCGGTCTGGCCGAAACCGGAGATCGCCACGTAGATCAGTCCGGGGTGCTCCTGCGAGAGCACCTCGTAGCCCACGCCGAGGTCATCGAGGGTGCCGGGCCGAAAGTTCTCGACCAGGATGTCGAACTCGCGAACGAGGCGCTTGAAGAGCGCTTTGCCCTCATCCTGCTTGAGATCGATGGCGATGCTCTTCTTGCCCCGGTTTACGCTGAAGAAGTAGCCGGACTCTCCGTCGATCAGGGGGCCCGTCGTCCTCGCGACATCGCCGAAGGGCGGCCGCTCGCACTTCACCACCTCGGCGCCGAGGTCACACAGTGTCATGGTGCAGTACGGACCGGCGAGGACCCATGACAGGTCGAGGACGCGGAGGCCGTGCAACGGGCCGGCGTTCAGCTGCGGGCGCGGAGATTTGGTCGTCATGGCGTAATCCGTCTCTGTGTTCTCGTGCGGTGATGGGCAGCATAAAGGCCGCCGGCTTGCACCGGCGGCCTCGTGCATTGCGGACAGGCGTCCCGGGCTACTCCCAGGGGTACCACTCCTGGTTCCTCGGCAGCAGTTCGGCGGCGTCTGGCTGCGGGCGGCCGAACGCACGCCTCGAGGCGTAGGCGGCCACCGGAAGCAGGCCGAGCACCAACAACGATCCGGCCACCAGCAGCGGTCGGTCTTGCGTCTGACGCGAGGCGAACTGGCGGATCGCCGGGCCGCGCGAGCCGACCACGCGCAGCGACCCGTGGCTACGTACGAGGGGATTCAGGTGCACGTTTCGCATGAGCTGCCCTCCATGCTGCAGTTCCGTGGATACAGCCATGATAGCGCACCGGCGCCGCGGATCCCTTGAAGCGCATGGCGATCCTTGGCCCGACACGCCCGGGAAGCGTCGCCGACGCATTGACAAGCTTCTTCGCGAAGCCAAAGATGCGCCCACCACCAGGGCAGCGGTGGTCGTCCGTCGGGGGGCGGACGCCATGAAGCCAGCACTGCCGATCGACTGGACCGCAGTCAGCGAGGAAGCTGTTGCGCTTCTGGCGGAGTATCTGCGCGTCGATACGGTGAACCCGCCCGGCAACGAGACACGCGCCTGCGAGTGGCTCGGTCGCGTCCTGAGCGCGGAGGGAATCTCGTTTCAGACGTACGCGCGCGAGCCGTCGCGCGCCTCGCTCGTGGCGACGTTGCCGAGCACTGGCGCCCGCGGTCGGTCCCTCATCCTGCTCAATCACACAGACGTCGTGCCTGCCGAGGCGGAGCACTGGACGTACGAGCCGCTGAGCGGGGCCATCAGCGACGGCTACGTCTGGGGCCGTGGGGCCGTCGACATGAAGGGGATGGCCATCATCGAGTTGATGGTATTCCTCCTCCATCGCCGGCTCGGACTCCCACTCGCGCGCGACCTCACGTTCATGGCCGTAGCCGACGAGGAGTGCGGCAGCGGCTATGGCACCGAGTTCCTCGACGAACACCATCCCGGAGTCCTCGATTCCGACTTCGTGATCAACGAGGGTGGAACAGGCGCGCACGAGGTGCTCGGGGTACGCCGGCCGGTCTTCCACGTCGGCGTGGCGGAGAAAGGCCCCCTCTGGCTCCGGCTCCACACAAGGGGAACACCCGGTCACGGCGCGGTGCCGCATGACGACAACGCGCTGGAACGACTGATCCGAGCCCTCGAACGAGTCCAGCGCTGGGAGCGCCCGCTGCGGGCCGCGCCCGAGGTGGTCGCCTACTTCGCGGCTCTGCACCGGGCAGGCGTGCTTCCGAAGCCGCCGTCCGCGGACTACCTCGAACTTCTCGCGCGCGACCATGCACGGGTGCATTCGCTGCAGACGAACTCGATCAGTCTGACGTCGTTGCACGCGGGGGTGAAGCACAATGTCATCCCCTCCGCCGCGGAGGCGACGCTCGACGTGCGGCTGATGTCCGGCTACGACCCAGAGCAGTTCATCGAGGAGCTGCGCCAGCAGATTGACGACCCGCGCATCGGAATCGACGTTGTATTCAGCTCGTCAACGCCTCCGTCACCGACCAATACCGACTTGTATCGGGCGATCGAGGCGTCCGTGCGCCAGCACGTCGAGGACGCCGCGGTCATCCCGAGCGTCTCGACGGGCTTCACAGACCTGCGTGTCTTCCGACGCCGAGGCATTCCGGCCTATGGTTTCGTGCCTTTGTTGCTGGAGCCGGAGGACGCGGCGCGCATCCACGGAAACGACGAGCGGCTCGCCATCGACTCGCTGGAACTCGCGATCCAAGTGCTCTTCACGACCGTCCGCGAAGTGTGCGGCTGACGAGTTACGGACCCGCTGCCGCCTCGGTTTCGGCGACCCGTGCTGGCAGCACGTCGCCGTACACCGGGCCGAACACCTTCGCGCGCAGGATGCCGTTGCGGTCAATGAAGTAGCTCACCGGCAGGGTGGCCTGCTTCGCGTTCCGCGGCGCGACGCCGTAGCGCTCGGCCACGGCGCCATCGGTAGTGTCATACGCGACGGGGAACTCGATCGAGCGGCCCTCGCGCTGCTCGAATCCATCGAGGAAGCCTCGCACCTCGGAAACACTATCCAGCGGACGGTAGTCGACCGCGATCACTACGAAGTCGCTGCGTCCCAGGCGGTCGCGATACATGGCCTCGAACTCACTCATCTCCCGGCGGCACGGGACGCACCAGCTGGCCCAGAAGTTCAGGACGACCGTCTTGCCTCGGTAGTCCGAGAGGCGGACCGTATCGCCCCCGACGGTGCGGAGGACGAAGTCCGGCGCGGGAGCGCCGATGGTCGCCGGCGCCTCGTCGACGAGTCCCGCCGAGCCGGCGTCCGAGGCGCCATTTCCGTCGGCGCCGGTGAACTCGCGCTGGACAAAGAGTCCGAGGATCACGAGCAGGATCGCCGCCGTGATGGCCGCTCGGAGGCGCCAGTCGAGCGTCGCGAGGGGGGTCACGGATCTATTGTGTCGTCGGGGGGAGCGCTGGCGAAACTCAGCCGCGCTTGCAACTCGATCGGCGGTCGCTAGGATGTGGTCGTGTTGCCGGCGCCCGACACCGATGCGATCGATGAAGCCGCGGCGCTCCTCGTCGGCGCGCAGCATGCGGTCGCGCTGACCGGAGCGGGCATCTCGAAGGAATCAGGCATCCCGACGTTCCGCGGCAAGGATGGTCTCTGGACCGTGCGGGGTGAACCGCCGCTCAACCAGTTCCAGGAGTTCCACCGGGATCCAAAGGCGTGGTGGGTCCGCCGCCTTGAACAGCGGGCCAATCCCGACGAGTTCGCGCTCTCGCTCTCCGCGAGTGAACCAAACGACGCGCACTACGCCCTGGCGGAGCTTGAGTCGATCGGCGTCCTGCGTCATGTGATCACCCAGAACGTGGACAACCTGCACCGGCGAGCGGGGCAACAGTCCATTACCGAGATCCACGGCAATATGCGCTGGATGCGGTGCACCGATTGCCACACCCGCTGGCCGGAGGACAAGGTCGACGTGAACCTCGAGGACTTGCCCCCGCGCTGCCCGGAGCCAGGGTGCTCGGGCATCGTGAAAGGCGATGGGGTCATGTTTGGCGAGCCAATCCCGCCGGATGCCCTCGAGCGCTGCTACGCAGAGGCGGCCATGGCTGACGTGTTTCTGCTCGTGGGAACTTCGGCAGTCGTCTACCCGGCGGCGATGTTTCCGCAGCTCGCCCATCAACGAGGGGCGAGCCTGATCGAGATCGACCCCGAGCCAACCGCGTTGAGCGAACTCGCGCGTGTTGCCCTCCGCGGGCCGGCGGGCGAAATGCTCCCGCTCCTGCTGCGCGCGGTGCGCGAGCGAATCGAGCGGCGATGAGTCCTCGCCTCAACCTCGCTCTCCTCGTGGGCGCCGAGGACGGCCTCTGGTCGATGCTGCCTGGCGATGAAGCCAAACTCGTCATCGAGACGCGGAGCGTGCGATCGCTGGATGTCCGCGGCGATCTCGCAATCGCCGGCTCCGCGGAGGGCGTGTGGCTGCATCGCAAGGGCGCCTGGAAGCAGGTGCTCAAAGGCGACGTGCGCTGCGTGCGCATCGGACCCGAGGGGACGCTCGTCGCGGGTGTCGCTACCTCGACTGTGCTGGCATCGGACGACGAGGGCGCCAGCTGGCACGAGTGGGAGACGCTGCAGAACCTCGTGCGCTACCACGGGCAGCGGATGGGGACGCGGGCGGCGGGAGCGCCGGTTTCGGGGATCGCCTTCGCGTCGGGGATCATCGTGGCCTTCTCGGGCATCGGCGCGTTCCTCACGCTCGACCGCGGGCGGACCTGGGCGTTGCACTCGGAAGGCCTCGACCGCCGCGTACACGGGTTGTGGGACCACCCCGAACGGGCCGAGCGGCTGTACGCGGCCGCGCCGAGCGGGTTTTACCGCACCGAGGATGGCGGCTACTCATGGGTGCAGTCGCTGCATGGTCTGGACCGCTCATGGGCCTGCGACATGGCCGTGCTGCCCGGGGTACCCGACACGCTCGTGCTCAGCGCCGCGCGCGCCGGAGACGGCGAGGGTTCGGCGCTCTTCCACTCAGCCGACGGGGCGATCTCCTGGACGCGGCTGCTGCTTGGCGAGAACGACGAGTGGTCACGGCCTCCGCTGGTCACCAGCCTCACCAGCCCGGTCGACGCCCTGTTCGTCCTCGCGGGCCACGAGGTGTGGGGATCCCACGACCGCGGGGAGCGCTGGATCCCGATGGCGGACGGCCTGCCCCTGGGGAACACGTTCCTCGCCGCGGTGGGGGAGTGGTAGCAAGGCGCACAACCTCGCCCAGTGCTACGATTACTGCTCAGTTTTCATCGTCCTGGCCCGCCCGTTTTGTGCACCCTCCGCCTGGACGAACGGGGATGGGATAGCTGATGTCGATGGCGAATCGAACGCAGGACCAGATGGTCGAGGCGAATGGCCTCCGCCTTCATGTCCACGAATGGGGCGATAGCCGCACCAAGCACGCACTGGTGCTCCTGCACGACTACGCCGAGACGACCGCCGCGTGGGAAGAAGTCGCCGTCGATCTTTCCCGCGAATACCGGGTGATCGCGATCGACCAGCGGGGGCACGGGCGATCTGACCGCGCCGGGGACCGCGACTACAGTCGAGCCTCGCAGGTCGAGGACATCGCCGCGGTGATCGAGGCGCTCGGGCTCCGCATGGTGACCCTGGTCGGGCACGGGATGGGCGGCGCTAACGCCATCTGCTACGCGGCAGAACACCCCGACGTCGTGAGCGCGCTGATCGTGATCGAGGCCGCGCCGGAAGTCCTGCGCAGCGGCATCGAGACCATGCGTCGCGTGCTCGCCTCAGGAGACGAGTTCAGCACCCTCGACGAGGTGTCGGAGGTGTTCCGGCGCTACTACCCGTACGCGACCACCGAGCAGCTCGACCGTCGGGCACGCGCGGCCGTGACGGTGACGGCCGACGGCAGCTACACCTGGGCGTTCGACCCCGTGTTCCGCGACCCGACCGCCCGTCCGCCCGAGCAGGATCCGGGCCAGCGGCGGCTCTCGAACCTGTGGGACTGCGTCGAGCACGTGCAGTGTCCGGTCATGATCGTGAGCGGGTCCGAAACGGACATGGTGACTCCGGAGGCGATCCAGCGGCTGCACCGTCGCATACTGGGATCGCGCCGCTCCCTGATCGAGGAGGCCGGGCACGCGGTGCCCACCGATCAGCCGGCAGCGCTCGCACAGCATATCCGCGAGTTCCTGCAGAGCCTGTCCAGCAGCCCGATTTAGTCCCGGGCGTCGCCTGCCAAGGAGCCGTCACATGGCCCGCACGATCCATCGCGTAGTGGTGACTGGGATGGGCGCCGTCACGCCGATCGGCAACGACCTCGCCTCGTACTGGGAGGGGCTACGCACGGGCCGCAACGGGATTCACCGGGTCACGCTGTGTGACCCGGACCCCCTACCGGTCCAGATCGCGGGCGAAGTGAAGGGCTGGGATCCGGAGCAGTATCTCGAGCGGAAGACGGCTCGACGCACCGGCCGCTTCGCCCAGTTCGCACATGCGGCCTCGAAGCAGGCGCTCGAGGACGGCGGGGTCGTGGTTGACGGCTCGAACCGCGACGAGATCGGCGTGGTGATGGCCACCTCAGGCGGCGCCTTCAACATGGGCGAGCCATGGATGGAGATGCAGGCGAAGGGCGCGCACCGGGCCGACCCATTCGTGATCACGCGAGAAGGCCAGCACATGGGGGCGGGCCGGGTCGGCCGCGAGCTGGGCATCCGCGGCCCCAACACCACGATCAACACGGCCTGCGCCTCGGGGACCGACGCGCTCGGGCACGCGCTCAATATGATCCGCCTGGGGCACACGCGGTACCTGCTCGCGGGAGGCGCCGAGGCGATCATCACCCCACTCGCGCTCGCCTCAATGGGCCGCATGGGAGCGCTGTCGCATAACAACGGCGACCCCGAGCACGCCTCGCGGCCATTCGACCTGAATCGGGACGGGTTCGTCCTCGGTGAGGGCGCGGGTGTGCTGCTGCTGGAGACCGAGGAGTCCGCGCTTGCGCGGGGAGCGCGCATCTACTGTGAGCTGGCCGGGGTGGGCTGGTCCTTCGACGCGACGGATGACACGGCGCCCGACGCCGAGGGGCAGTCGCTGGCGATGACCCGTGCGTTGAAGGACGCCGAGCTGGAGCCGACTGAGGTCGACTACATCAACTGCCACGGCACGAGCACCCCGTACAACGACCGCACGGAGACAGTCGCGATCAAGCTCGCGCTGGGTGAGGCGCACGCGAAGAGCATCCCGGTCTCCTCGACGAAGTCGATGACGGGCCACCTCGCCGCGGGGGCAGGCGGCATCGAGGCGGTCGCAGCCATCCTCACTCTGCACCACGGCTGCATTCCGCCCACCATCAACTACGTCACCCCGGACCCAGCATGTGACCTCGATGTCGTGCCGAACGTCGCGCGGCAAGCGTCGCTCAACGTCGTCATGTCGAATTCATTCGGGCTCGGCGGGCAGAACGCGGCCGCGATCTTCCGCCGCTACGAGTCGTAGTCAGGACGCTCTGCGCAGCGTGCCGACGACCGGCTTTGCCTCGGCGAGATCCGGGCGCCGGCCACGCGGCACGTACTTCGAGTAGCCACACTGCACACAGGAGAGCTGCAGGTCGCCCTCGAAGTCCACGATCGGGGTGACGTCGCCCTGGCAGCGGGGGCAGGCCTTGATCAACAGCATCGAATTCCTCCATTCGTCGCCTGGGACGATCATCGCGAGAACTCGTGACGCTTCTGTTGACGAGGTGTTGCCTCGATGTAAAACCCGTCGCGCACTCGGACGGCCGCCGCGCACGCTCGTACAATGGGTGAACTCCCCCGTTTGCCGAGGCCCAATGCCGATCGAAGTCCGACTGACCGACCATACGACTGATCCCATCCGCACGCTCTACACGGCGTTCCGGGTGTGCTACTCCGCGTTCACCCCTGCCCAGATCGAGGCGCGCATCGAGGACGAACGCATCACACACGACCAGATGCGTGAGTTCGTCGAGGCACGCCTTGCGACGGGGCACACCTCGCCGCTGCAGCAGGTGTGGTTCGAGTTTGGGATCTCGGGCGTGAGCCGAGCGTTCTCGCATCAGTTCGTGCGGCACCACATGGGCATCTCGTTCGAGCAGCAGTCACAGCGTTATGTCACGTACAAGGACGGCTCGTTCCCGTACACCGTCCCTGACTCCATTCGGCGGGCCGGGAAATCAGAGGCATTCGAGCAGGCGATCGAGACGGCGGGGCGGGCCTACCAGGAGCTGATCGACGCGGGCGTGCCCGCCGAGGACGCCCGGTTCCTGCTTCCCAACGCCACGAGCACCAACTTCAAGGTGAGCGTGAACTATCTCGAGCTGCTGCACATCGCTGACCAGCGGCTCTGCACGCGGGCGCAGTGGGAGTTCCGCAAGGTCGTCTCGCTCATGCGCGCGGAAGTGAAGCGACGCTTCCCGGAGCTGGCGCGGTACATGCAACCAAAGTGCGGAGAGTTCCGCCTGGGGTATTGCGACGAGTCGTACGCGGACTGGGAGGCATGCCCAATCGGCCGCAAGCGACCGCACAAGACCACGCTGTTCGAGCTGTACGCCCGTTCGCAGCAGGGCCAGCTCGACGAGTTGCGGGACAACGACTACCAGGTCATCGAGTCGGAGCAGCTCAGCGAAAGCGAGCCGTACTGACCCTCACGCTGAGCCTTGCGGCGGCCTCGGGCGGTCGAATATCGTGGCCTCCACAGTCTCGTGACCATGTTTCGGAGCATCGAGGGGGGAAGCATGCCAATCGACGAGCGTCTCGCCGCTGAGGGCGCCGACTGGATCGCGGAGCAGCTCACCGAGGAGTACGGGGGCTTCATCTCCGCCGAAGTGATCGACGCGATCATGGAATTCGAACTCGAGATCCGCGAGGCGACGGGCGACCCACTGCTCCCGCATGCGGTGATGGCCACGCACCTCCTCGAGAAGCTGGCGGCTGAAGGCGCACCGGTCGGCGTCTGGGGCGGCGTGAACGAGGTGCTGCTACAGGAAATCCTGCATCTGGAGGACGAGTTCCTGGCGATGGCGGGACACCCGCGGAAGATCCGCTGACGGCCTAGGTCGTCCGCACCTCGTCGCGGAGCTGCTTGAGGCGGCGCACGTTCTCGAAGTCCGGCCCTTTCCCGTCGAGACCCGGGACCTCGAGGAGCATCGGCAGCCGCTGCAGCTCCGGCGTGGCGAGGATGTTGCGAAACCCCTCGCTGCCGATATGGCCGTCGCCGATGTTCTCGTGGCGGTCGCGCGTGCTGCCGAACTCCATCTTCGAGTCGTTGGCGTGGATCACCGCGAGGCGGTCGAGTCCGACTTCGCGGTCTGCTTCTTCGAGCATCGCCTGCATCCCCTCCGGGTGCGCGATGTCGTAGCCACCGGCATAGGCGTGGCAGGTGTCGAGACAGACGGCGAGTCGAGGCGTGGCGACCGCTCGGAAGATGGCGCCCAGCTCCTCGAAACTCTTCCCGATCGTGCCACCCTGGCCGGCCGCGTTCTCGAGCGCGAGCAGGGCGTTCCCGGGGGCAGCCTCCATGATGCGCTCGATAGCCGCGGCGACCCGTGGGAGTACGGCGTCGATGCCTTTGCCTCGGTGCGACCCGGTATGGAGTACGACGCCATCCGCGCCCGCGCCGTCGGCGACCGTCAGCGCGTTGACGACGCAGTCGATCGACTTCTCCCACATCTCATCGTCCTCGTGGGCGAGGTTGGGGAGGTACGGACAATGCAGCCACACGGCACGTAGCGAGGACTCGGCGCGGGCGAGCCGAAAGCGCTCGAACGCCGCCGGAGTGTGGTTCGTCTTGCGCCAGGTTTGCGGCGCGCTCCCGAAGATCTGGATCGCCTCCGCCTCGAGGGCCGCCCCGCGTTCGACGGCCGTCCAGATGCCACCCGACGAGGAGACGTGGGCGCCGATCGGCTGGATCGTTGTCATACCCGTCCTTCCGGGGTGCGCGGGGAGTGGCGAGGCTGCATCGTAGCAGGCCGGAGACGAGAGGCCGACGGCAGGCTCAGACCTCGCCGCGACTGACCGAGATTACCCCGCGGACGGACTCGAGGCGGCCCATGAGCCGCGAGACCTGGGGCAGCCCCTGCGTTTCGAGCGTGAGGTGGACCGTTGTCGTGCGGTCATCGTTCTCGACGGTACGGACCCCGACCATGTTCACGTCCTCGGACGCCACGATCGTGCTAATGTCACGCAACAGTCCGACGCGATCCCAGGCGTGGACATGCACGGCGGCGGAATAGAGGCTGCCGGACGGACCCCAGTCGCACTCGACGAGACGCTCGGGCTCCGCTGCGTGAGACACATTGCGGCAGTCGCGCCGATGCACCGTCACACCTCGTGAGCGAGTGATGAACCCGATGATGAGCTCGCCGGGGAGTGGGTGGCAGCAGCGCGCGACCTGGACGTGCATGCCGCCTTCGCCCAGGACCCGCACGCCGGGCGTGCCTGCCTTGCGGGGCTTCTTCGTGATCGTCTGCAGCGGCTCAGGCGGCGGAGGAGCGTACTCCGCGAGCCGCATCGCGAGCAGCTGCAACGAGACGTCGCCGTACCCGATGGCGGCGAGCATGTCCTCGAGCGACTCGTAGCCGAGTTGCGAGGCCAGCGACGCTGGCAGCTCCCCCACACCCAGGCGCCTGCGTTCGCGGTCGAGGAGGTCGCGACCGCGATCGATGTTCTCGTCGCGCTGCGAGCGGCGGAACCAGTGCCGCACTTTCTGTCGGGAGTGGCTGGAGCCGAGATAGCCGAGGGCCGGGATCAGCCAGTCGCGCGATGGCCCCTTATCCCCGCGGCCCCGGATCACCTCGACAACGTCGCCGTTGCGGAGGCGGGTCGTGAGGGGGGCGATACGCCCGTTCACCCGCGCGCCCACGCAGTGGTGGCCGAGGTCAGTGTGGATGCGGTAGGCGAAGTCGATCGGGGTCGAGCCGGCGGGAAGCACCCGCACGTCGCCCCGAGGGGTGTACACGAAGACCTGGTCTCGAAACACGTCGGTCTTCACAGACTCGAGGAAGTCCTCGGTGCCAGAGGCTTCCTGCTGCCACTCGATGAGGTGGCGCAGCCAGGCGAGGCGCTCTTCGTACTGGTGATCGCGCTTCCGGGGTTCGTCTTTGTACTGCCAGTGAGCGGCGACGCCGTACTCGGCGAGTTCGTGCATCTCGTGGGTGCGGATCTGTACCTCGAAGGGGCGCGCGCCGGGCCCCATCACGTTGGTGTGCAGCGACTGGTACAGCGACTCCTTCGGGTTCGCGATGTAGTCGTCAAACCCGCCAGGTATGGGATGCCATGTCTGATGCACCACCCCAAGCGCGTTGTAGCAGTCCCCCACGGTGTCGACGAGGACGCGGAGGGCGAGCAAGTCGTAGATCTGGTCGAACGACTTCCCTTCGGCTGCGTAGCGCCGCATCTTCGAGCGGATCGAATAGAGGTGCTTCACCCGGCCGCTGACCTCAGCCTGGATGCCCGCGGTCTCGAGCTGCTGACGGAGCTCGCGCTCCACTCGGCGTACGAAGCGTTCACGCTCGGCCCGACGCGACGCCACCATCTCAGAGATGCGCCGGTAGTCCTCGGGTTCGAGGTAGCGGAACGCGAGGTCCTCGAGCTCCCATTTGAACTGCCAGATGCCGAGGCGCGCAGCGAGGGGCGCGTAGATGTCCATCGTTTCGAGCGCGATCGCCTGTTGGCGATGCGGCGCGAGGTGCTGCAGCGTGCGCATGTTGTGCAGGCGGTCGGCGATCTTGATGATCACGACGCGCACGTCTTCCGCCATGGCCACGAACATCTTGCGTAGCGTTTCGGCGTCGGCAGCGGAGGCACTGGCCGCGCTTTGCGGGCCGATCTGGTCGATCTTGGTGGCGCCCTCGACCAGCCGGGCGACATCCGGGCTGAACCGCCTGGCGAGCTGCTCCGAGGTGACGTCGCAGTCCTCGATCACGTCATGGAGCAGGGCCGCTTTTACCGTCGGCACGTCCATGTGCAGCTCGGCGACCAGCCGGGCGACAGCGACGGGATGGGTAATGTAGGGCTCGCCGGAGAGCCGCTTCTGACCGTCGTGCGAGTCACGCGCGAACGCGTAGACCTCGCGGATCGAATCCACCCGCTCCGCAGGGAGATATGAACCCAGCGTCGCGAATAGCTCGTCGACGCCGAAGGGGACGTGCTCGGTCACGACCATGTTCTGCTCAACGTATCACGCGTCGCCGAGGCCGTCAGGGTCGCGGGCGAAGACCGGCCGTGCGCTCGCGCGCCCGGGGCACCCGGCCTACACTCGCGGCATGCCCGACATCCGCGCACCTCGAGGGATGCACGACCTCTTACCTCAACAGGCAGCGCTCTGGCGGCACGTCCGTGACACCGCCGAGCGCGTCGCGGGTCTCTTTGGCTACGGGCTCGTCGGCACGCCAATCGTCGAGGACGCGTCGGTGTTCCTGCGGACGGTCGGCGATGAGAGCGACATCGTCTCCAAGGAGATGTACGTCTTCGAGGACCGTGGAGGCGACCGCCTCGCCCTGAGACCGGAAGGCACGGCCGCCGTCTGCCGCGCTTACATCGAGCACGGGATGTCCAGCCTGCCTCAACCCGTGCGTCTTTACTATTTCGGGCCGATGTTCCGGTACGACCGGCCGCAGGCCGGCCGATACCGGCAGTTGTGGCAGTTCGGCGTGGAATGCATCGGCGACGCGTCGCCCGCCGCGGACGTTGAAGTCATCGACCTGCAACGGACGCTGTACGAGCAACTCGGCCTCGGCGAACTCACGTTGCGGGTTAACTCGATCGGCACGGCCGCGACGCGGCACCGCTACATCGAGGCGCTGACGGAGCATCTCAGCCCACACGTCGCGACGTTGTCGAGGGATTCGCAGCGACGGTTCGAGACCAACGTGCTGCGCGTGCTGGACTCGAAAGAGGACGCCGGGCATCCGGCGGTCGAGGGTGCTCCGAATATCCTCGACTACCTCGACGAGGGCGACACGCGGCACTTCGACGAGATCAAGGCACTGCTCGAGGGGCTCGGCATCAGATACGAAGTGGACTCGCGCATCGTGCGAGGGCTGGACTACTACGCGCGCACGGTATGGGAATTTGAACCTGCGGGTGCGGGCGGACAGTCGACCGTGGGGGCGGGGGGCCGCTACGACGGGCTGATCGAACTCCTCGGTGGCCCACCGACGCCCGGGACCGGGATGGCAACGGGCATCGAACGCATCATGCTCAACCTCGGCGCCACACCGGACCTCGAGACGGCTCGCCGGCCATCCGTCTACATCGCGCCGCTCGGGGAGAACCTCCAGGCGGCCCTGGCTGCGGCCCGCGAGGTGCGCCTCGGCGGTGCGACCGTGCGGATGGGGCAGTCGGGGCGTAGCCTGCGTGCCCATTTTCGGGCGGCCGAGAGCTTCGGCAGCTCGCACATCGGCATCGTCGGCAACAACGAAGCGGCCCGCGGCGTGATCCA
>JAIBBD010000062.1 GCA_019694855.1 Dehalococcoidia bacterium | reverse complement strand
ACGCCGCAAAGGCCTCGGACGCCGTGCTCTGGGGCGCGGTCGGCGGCCCGAAGTGGGACGACCCCCGCGCGGCCGTGCGACCCGAGCAGGGCATCCTCGGTATCCGCTCCGCCCTCGGGCTGTGGGCGAACCTCCGCCCGGCCGTCGTCGACGACGCGCTCGCGGACTCCTCGACGATCAAGCCGGACGTGCTGCGAGGCGTCGACATCCTCGTAATCCGCGAGCTGACCAGCGGCGTGTACTTCGGCAAGCCGCAGGAGCGCCGCGTCGTGGACGGCCGCCGCGAGGCCGTCGACACGATGTACTACAACGAGGACGAAGTGGCGCGTGTCGCGCACCTCGGCTTCCAGCTCGCCCGCGCCCGCAAGAACAAGGTCACGAGCGTCGATAAGGCAAACGTCCTCGACTCCTCTCGCCTCTGGCGCGAGGTCGTCGGCGAGGTGCGTCAGCAGTACATGGACGTTGAGTTCGAGAACGTCCTCGTCGACGCCATGGCGATGCACCTCATCCGCCGCCCATCCGCCTTCGACGTGGTGATCACGGAGAACCTCTTCGGCGACATCCTCACGGACGAAGCCTCGATGCTCGCAGGCTCGCTCGGCATGCTGCCCTCGGCCTCGCTCGGGGCCATGCGCGAGGACGGCACTGGCCTCGGCCTCTACGAGCCGATCCACGGCTCCGCTCCGGATATCGCCGGCAAGGGCGTCGCGAACCCGATCGGGATGCTGCGCTGCGTCGGCATGCTGCTGCGCCACTCGCTCGGCCTGACCGACGAGGCCGCCACCATCGAGGCCGCCGTCAATGCGATCATCGATTCGGGCCTGCGCACGGCGGACATCGCCCGCCCCGGCGACACCACCGTCTCGACGCGCGAAATGGCGGACGCCGTCCTCGCGAAGCTGGGGTAAGCCTACGAAACCACTGCCAGAGGAGGAGGCGATGCGCGACCGCGGCATCGGCCCCTGGATCGAACATCGAGCACGCACCGCGCCCGACCGGGTCGCCATGGTCTTCGGCGACCAGCGCTGGACGTACGCCGAAATGGCAGCGCGCATCACACGGCTGGCGAACGTCCTGCGAGGACTCGGCGTGGCGCCGGGGGACCGCATCGGCTGGCTTGGCCCGAACCACCCGGCCTTCCTCGAAACCCTCTTCGCGACCGCGAAGCTCGGCGCGGCGCTGGCCCCCGTGAACCACCGCCTCGACGCCGCCGGGGTGGGCCGCATCCTCGAGGACTCAGCGCCCCGCGTCGTCGTGGCGCACGCCTCGACGGTACCGGGCGATCTGCCTCCGGCCACCACCGCGCTGGTGGTCGTGGGCGGCAAGGATGCGGCGATCGATTACGAGCACGTGCTGGCGGGAGCCTCGGACGCGCCGCTCGACGAGGCGGTCGCGCCCGACGACCTCTGTATGCTGCCGTACACCTCGGGCACGACGAGCGGGCCGAAGGGCGTGATGCTGACGCACGCAAACGTGACCTGGAATGTCGTCAATGTCCTCTCCGGCGCGGACTTCAGAGCCGGCGATGTCACGCTCGCCGTGACGCCCTTCTTCCGGACCGGCGGGACGGGCGTCAATGTCCTCCCAACGATGTTCCTGGGCGGCACGGTTGTGATCCCCGAGGACCCAGACCCCGGTGCGCTGCTCGACCTCATGGAGCGACACGAGGTCACGGTGGGCTTCGGCAACCCCGACATCCTCGAGGGTCTGACACGCACGGCTCGCTGGAAGGACGCCGACCTCACCCGTCTGCGCTTCATCATCACGGGCGGAGCACCCGTCCCGGAACGCCTCATCCGCGCCTGCCTCGAGCGTAACGTCCTGTTGCTCCAGGGGTACGGACTGTCCGAGGCCGCCCCGGTCGCCCTGCTGCTCGACTCCGAGAGCGCCCTCACGAAGGGGGGCTCGGCGGGCAAGCCGCCGCTGCTGATGAGCACGCGCATCGTCCGTCCCGATGGCAACGAATGCGAGGTGGGCGAGACCGGCGAGCTGTTGGTCGCCGGCCCAAACGTCATGCGCGGCTACTGGAACCGCCCCGAGGCGACGGAACGAGCCCTCGACGCCGACGGTTGGCTGCACACCGGTGACGCGGCCCGTGCCGACGACGACGGGTACATCTCGATTGTCGACCGGCTCGGCGACCGCTTCACCGCCCGCGGGGTGGTTGTGTATCCAGGTGACGTGGAGCGGCTGCTCCTCGGGCACCCGGCCGTCGCCGACGCCGGCGTGACCGGCATCGAGGTGGGCGGCGAGACCGTCGGTGCCGCTTTTGTCGTGCTGACCGCTCCGGACGCGGCAGCACCCGAGGAGTTGCTCGCCCATTGGCAGTCTTCGTTACGCCCGCACCAGCTCCCCGAAGTGCTCCACATCGTGCCGTCACTCCCGCGCAGCTCCGTAGGCAAACTGCTACGCCACGAACTCGCCGCGCTCGTCGGCGACGAGCCTCACGCCTCGGCGGGCACGCCCCTCGGGACGTAGCGCGTCGCGCGGCCGCTGCCCAGCCGTTCGAGGTGCCCTGAGGCCACGAGCCAGTTGAGGTCGGAGACGGCCGTCGCGGCCGAGACTCCGGCCTCGGCCGCGTACTCTCGGCTGGTGACCGTGCCGAACAGCGAGGCGTATGTGAGCGCCGTCGCCAGCCGCTCACGCTGCCCCGTGTCGCCGACCGAGGCGAGCGCTTCGCGACGGAGCTGCTGCGAGGCCTCCTCAAGCCGTGCATCCGCCTGCCTCGTCAGCCCCTCGAGGAACCAACCTGCCCACTCTGTGAACTCGACCTGCTGCCCGGGGTACTTGGCGCCGAATGCCCGCAGGGCGCTGTAGTACGCCTGCACGTCGCTTCCGAATACCTGCTCCGCGCTCACGAAGCCACGCAGCCACCAGCCGCCCCGGAACATCAGCAGCGAGGTCAGCGCGCGTCCCGTCCGGCCGTTGCCGTCATCGAAGGGGTGAATGTTGATGAACTCGGCGTGCGCGACCGCCGCGACGACGAGCGGGTGCGTGCCCTGGCGGCCCGCTCCCGCGATCCATGTCACGAGGTCGTCCATCAGCGGCCCGACATCAGCAGGCGACGGGGGCAGGTAGATCGTCTCCCCCGCGTGGCGCACCGCGTTCTGCTTCGTGCGGTACTGCCCCGCCGTCCCGTAGCGGTCGACGTCACGCAGGATGAGGAAATGTAGCGCGCGGATCAGCCCCGCATCCGGGCCCGACGCCATCGAGGTGTCCCCCGCCACCTGCGAGGCGAACTGCACGGCGTCCCGGTAGTTGAGGTTCTCGATCTCCGCGACCTCGGTGCGGCGCTCCGGGCGCGCGAACACCTCGCGCACTTCCTGCTCGGTCATCGGGTTGCCTTCGATACGGGTCGACATGTGGGCGCCGCGCGCCTCGGTGATACGCCTCAGCCAGCGGGCGAGCAACGGAGGGACGTCGAGCGCCTCGATGCGCTGTCGCCGCTCCTCGAGGTCCGCGAGCAGCGACCGGAGCGATTCGAGGTCGAGATGCGGCTGGAGGGCCATAGTTCATCGATTATAGGAACAATCAACCAACTCAGTCGATTGTTCGAATAGTCGAAGGAGTCTAGGAACGAGCCTTGGACTCGGCTTCGCGCACCTCCCATTGGGCAATGATGCGTTCCGATGCGGCAAGTACGTCATCGAACGGAATACGTCCGAGCTCGTACTCGCGGCAGACATCGCGGATTCGAGGGATGTTCTTCACCCGTCGCTCCTCTCCCAGGACAGACCGATGCCTGGCTCGTAGTAGATGGCCCAGAACCAGTGCCGCGGATCGAGGTCGTGCACCGGTCCGGGCTCGAGACCGGACCGGGAGACAGCGAGGGACCTGAGCTTCGTGGTCTCAGGCTCGATCTCCTCGAGATCCTGCGTCAGGAAGACGGCGGCGAGCCGTACTCGGGCATGTTCGTAAGGAAGGTCGAGCTGATGCTGGAGCGAGTAGTCACAGACGTCGCACTCACCCGCCCGCGGCTCACGATGGTAGTCGAGCATCCTCGCCACCCTGTCCTGCCCACCAGGCACTGTACCAGACCAAATGTGCGCGCAGAAAAGTGATCAGTTCTTCCGCCGTTGCGAGTCACCCGTCCCCGTCCCTACAATCGACGGGTTATGACTCCTGCTCAGCGCTCACGACAGGTGGTGACGGTCGACCGGCCCTCAGGGCCGGCGGCTTCGATCATCGCGCGCTAGCACGCACCACCAGCCATCCCGCAGGTCACGCCAACGGCCCCGCGAGGAGCCCGCTTCGAGGCACCTCGAATCCCATCCGGACGCGGCCCGCATGAGAAGCGCGAGTCACCGATGACCCCGACCAACGTCCTCCTCTACGACACCACCCTCCGCGACGGCCTCGGCATGGAAGGCCTCTCGCTTTCCCTCGAGGAGAAGCTGCTCATCGTCCAGAAGCTGGACGACCTCGGTGTGCACTACATCGAGGGCGGCTACCCCGGCTCCAACCCCAAGGACGCCGAGTTCTTCCAGCGTGCCCGTGAGCTGCGCCTTCGGCACGCGCGCCTCGTCGCGTTCGGCTCCACGAGGCGTGCGGGCGGCGACACCGAGACGGACTCCGCGCTCCTCGCCGTCCTGAACGCCGGGACGCCCGTCGTTACGCTCGTCGGCAAGTCCTCCGCCGCTCAGGTCCGCGAGGTCCTTGAGACGTCCGAGGAGGAGAACCTCGCGATGATCGGCGACTCCGTGCGCTTCCTGCGCGAGCGCGGCCGCGAGGTGGTCTTCGATGCCGAGCACTTCTTCGATGGCTTCGCCGCCGACCCCGAGTACGCCCTCGCGACGCTGCGCGCCGCCGCCAATGCCGGCGCCAGCACCGTGACGCTCTGCGATACCAACGGCGGCGCGATGCCGGATGCCATCGTGCGAGGCGTCCGCGCCGCCGGCGAGGCGGTCTCGTGCGCCATCGGCATTCACTGCCACAACGACGCCGAGCTGGCCGTCGCGAACACCCTCCTCGGCGTGCAGGCGGGGGCGACTCAGGTGCAGGCCTGCCTGAACGGCTGGGGTGAGCGCTGTGGCAACGCCAATATCCTGACCGTGATCGCCAACCTCAAGCTCAAGCTCGGCATCGACGTCGTGAGCGACGAGCAACTCGCGCGGCTGACCGAGGTCTCGAACTTCGCCTCGGAGCTCGCGAACCTGGCGCCGAACCCACAGCAGCCGTACGTGGGATCCTCGGCCTTCGCACACAAGGCCGGCCTGCACGTCGCGGCGATCACGAAGAGCGCCGGTTCCTACACCCACGTCGACCCGCTCGCCGTCGGCAACACGGAGCGCATCCTCGTCTCGGAGCTCGCCGGCCGCCGCAACGTCCTCGAGAAGCTGCGCGAGCAGGGCGTCGGCATCGAGCTGACCGACGCCCAGGCCCGCGAGGTGCTCGAGCGAGTGAAGGCGCAGGAAGCGCGCGGCTATCAGTTCGAGTCCGCCGAGGCGTCCTTCGAATTGCTCGTGCGCCGCTCCCTCGATGGCTATGTGGCGCCCTTCGGCCTCGAGGATTTCCTGATCGTCGAACGCCGTCGCCACCTCGACGCAAACGCCGCTGTGGCTCCCGACGGCCCGGCCAGCGACAGCGAGATGCAGGCGGAAGCGATGGTGAAGGTGCGCGTCGGCGAGCGGCTGACGCAGACGGCCGCCGACGGCAACGGCCCCGTGTCCGCCCTCGACGCGGCCGTGCGGCGCGCGCTCAGCGAGTCCTACCCGGCGCTCGAGAAGGTGCACCTCACGGACTACAAGGTGCGCATCATCAACTCGGGTGGCGGCGCCGACGCCGCCGTGCGCGTCCTCATCGAGTCGGGCGACGGGCTCCACATCTGGCGCACTGTCGGCGCCTCGACCGACGTCATCGAGGCATCGTGGCTCGCGCTGCAGGACGCATACGAGTACTGGATTCGGCACTGGGGCCACGTGAGCTGACACTCCGCCGGATCCCGCCGCGCACCTCGAACGTACCCTCTCTCAGCCGGCCACGGCGGAGATTGGAGCGCCTGCCATGGACCTGAACATCCACCAGCGATACCTCATCGAGGAGTTCGCGGAGGAGTATCACGAGCGAAAGCTGGGGCGGCGCGACCTCGTGAAGCGCGTCCTGCTCGTTACCGGCAGCGTCCCGACGACCGCCGCTGCCCTGCTCGCCCTCGGCTGCGGCAGCGACGCTGAGGACAAGGCCACCGCGTCCGCCACATCGGCCGCGGCGACGTCCACGCTCGTCGCGACCCCCACGGGAAGTCCGGCCGCAACGGCGACCGGTACCCCCGTCACCTCGGGACCGGGCGTGCCGGCGAATGACCCCGCGGTCGTGGGCGGGGACGTCCGCTTCCCGGGCCCCGCGTCCGACCTGCTCGGCTACCTTGCCCGCCCGCGCGACGGCGGACCGAGCGCGGGCATCCTCATCATCCACGAGAACCGCGGCCTCACCGAGCACTTCAAGGACGTCTCGAGGCGGTACGCGAAAGAGGGCTTCGTCGCACTCGCGATCGACCTCGTCTCGCGCGATGGCGGCTCGAAGGCCGACACGAACCAGAACACGGGTTTCCTCGGACGCAGCGCGCCGGCCGACCTCACCGCGGACCTCGTCGCGGGCGTGCAGTACCTGAAGACGCAGCCCTTCGTACGCCCGGCCGCGCTCGGCGTCACCGGGTTCTGCTTCGGCGGCGGCTACACCTGGGAGACCGCGATCGCTAGCCTCGATGTGAAAGCAGCCGTGCCCTACTACGGCACCGCGCCCCTCGACCGCATTGGCAGGATTCGCGCCGCGGTGCTCGCCATGTACGGAGAGGCGGACGCCCGCATCACCTCGCAGGCCCCCGAGGTGGAGCGCATCCTCCGCGCCGCCGGGACGACCATCGAGGTGAAGATCTACCCCGGCGCGGGCCATGCCTTCTTCAACGACACCGGCGCGAACTACAACGCCGCTGCAGCGGCGGACGCGTGGCCGCGCACCCTCGCCTGGTTCCGCAAGTACCTCGCGTAGCCGCATCGAGGCGCGCCGCGCGGCTCTATCGGATCAGCACCACCTCGATACCCAGCTCAAGCTCTCCCCATGAGCGGTCGGCCGTCAGCGCCGGCGCCCCCAGGCGCAGCGCCAGCGCCAGGCAGGCGCGGTCGCCGAGGGAGAGTCCGCGGTGCCGCGTACGCTCCCGAAGCAGCCCGGCGATGTAGGCGTCTTCGACGAGAAAGGCCACGGAGCGCGCGCCGGTGGTCGCGATCCCTGAGCGTACGCGTTCGATTGGCCAGCCATCATCGGTCAACTTCGAGACCGCCTCGGCGAGGTTGACCGCGCTGACGACGGCCTCGCCGGCTCGCATGAGTTCGTCGACACGGTCGGCACCGGTCTCATCCTTCACGAAGGCCAGGACGGCCGAAGCATCCAGCACGAGGTCACTCACGCTCGGCTTCTGCCCGCCGTTCGGCGATCAGTTCGTCCACGAGCGACCGGCCCGGCGTCGAATATTTCGCCGCGATCTCACGAAGCCGGGCGCGTGACGCCGTCACGGTCAGAACCACGAGCTCGCCGTCCTCGACGAGGAGAGTCACGTTCTCATTCGGCCGCATGTCGATGGCGTCCCGCAACTCCTTCGGGACCAGGAGCCGGCCCTGGGCGTCCACGCGGACGACCGCGCGCAGAATGGTGTCGAACATGAAACGCTGCCACTTCTCTCACTTCTGGTGAGATCGACAATCCTACCAGATCGAGGGCGGGGCTACGCCCCCGCGGGCACCGCCTCCGGCGGAACATCCTCATCCCGAGGCGCTGGCATCGGCGCTCCCCGGGTCGCGACAGCGGCCGGCAGGCGCACCGTGAACGTGGTGCCGGCCTCAGCCGAGGACTCAGCTCGCACCTCGCCGCCGTGCGCCTGCACCAGTTCGCGGACGATCGCGAGGCCCAGGCCGCTGTGGCCGTTGCGCGTGCGCGCCGGGTCCACCTGATAGAAACGGTCGAAGATGTTCGGCAGGTCCTCAGTCGGGATCGGATCGCCGGCGTTGTGCACGCTGACGAGGATCCAGCCGCCGTCGCGGCGGGTGCGGACATCCACCGTCGAGGACTCGGGCGCGAAGCGGATCGCGTTGTCGAGGAGGTTCGCGAGCACCTGCTCGATGCGCCGCTCGTCGCCCTCGATCGCGCCGCCGCCCAGATCGAGCCCGATACTCACGCCCGCCGCCTCCGCCTGGTAGCGGAAGCGGTTCGCCGTCGCGGCGGCCGCGGCGTCGAGGTCGATGCGCTCGAGGGTCAGACTGGACTGGCCGGTCTCGAGCTGGGACAGGTAGAGCAGGTCATCCACCAGCGCGCGCATGCGCTGCGCTTCCTGGTGCACCACCTCGGCGGCGCCGGGCAGCTCGTCGGACTCGAGCACGCCGTCGACCATCGCCTGCGAGTACCCCTGGATCGAGGTGAGCGGCGTCTTCAGCTCGTGGGACACGTCGGCCAGCAGCTGCCGCATCGTACGCGTGCTGCGGTCAACCTGTTGCGCCATCTGATTGAACGCCCGCCCGAGGTGCGCCAGCTCGTCGTCCTCGTCGCCGACGTCGATGCGCTGGCTGTAGTCGCCCAGCGCCATGGCTTCCGAGGCGCGCGTCATCTCGTGGATCGGTCGGGTGATGCGGTTGGCGAGCAATGAGCCAACGACCGCCGCGAAGACCGCGGCCAGGCCGCCAGCGATCAGCAGACGCGGCAGCAGCGTCGCCCACGCCGAGGTGACGTCGGTGGCGGGTACCGTCACCACCAGGCTCACGTTCGAGGCCGGGCGTTCGACCTGCGCGGGCATGTCGCCCCGAGGAGACGCCGTGAACAGGAACAGGTCCTCCCCCTGCAGCCGGATGCGCTGCGACTGGAAGGACTCCCCGGGCCCGCTATCGACGTGCGTCTGCTTCGCCTCGGCAATCTGTTCGCCGATCGCGGGCTTGTTCGAGTTCGTGTCGAGGATGACCTGCTGGTTGGCATCGACGAGCAGGATGCGGACGTCGAAGTAGCGCGCGAGGTTCGCCAGCTCCTGCGCCACCCGCTCGGGCGGGTAGCCGCTGAGCTGCATGCGTTGCATCTCGTTCGAGAGCGGGTCGACGAGGCGGCCGATGCCCTTCTCCGCCGACTCCGCCTGCTGGTTGCGGATCAGCCAGACCGAGACGACGCCGGCGAGGAAGAGGCTCAGCGCGATGACCAGCGCGAAGCTGGCCAGCACGCGCAGCCGCAGGCTGGGGCGGAACCCGATCGGAGGCAGGCTAACCCGCATCGCCGCTGGGCACGAGTTTGTACCCCACGCCCCAGACCGTCTCGATCTTCACGGCCGACTGCCGCAGCTTCTCGCGCAGCCAGGCGACGTGGACGTCGATCGTGCGCGTATCGCCCTCGTACTCCTGGCCCCACACCATCGAGAGCAGTCGCTCGCGGTCCAGCACCACGTTCGGGTGGCGCAGGAACGCCTCCAGGAGGTCGAATTCGCGCTGGCGCAACCGCACGCGCGTCTCGCCCACGGTCACGTCGCGGCTCGAGGGGTCGAGCGTGACGTCGCCGACGGAGACTGCGCCACGCTGGCCATCATCGCTGCGGTCCCACTCGCGGCGACGCAGTGCCGCCTTGACGCGCGCAACCACCTCGCGAGGGTTGAACGGCTTGGTGACATAGTCGTCGGCCCCCATCTCGAGGCCGACGATCTTGTCGATGTCGTCCGAGCGCGCGGTGAGCATGATGACCGGCACGTCCGAGCGCTTGCGGATCTCGGTACAGACGTCGAAGCCGTTGAGGGCTGGCATCATGAGGTCGAGCAGGACGAGGTCGGGCGACTCCTGGTTGAATCGCTCGAGAGCCTGGCGTCCGTCGGCGGCGGCCACGACGTCGTAGCCCTCATTGCGCAGGTACATCCGCAGCAGTTTGACGATGTTCTGTTCGTCGTCGGCGACGAGAATCTTGGCCGTCATCGCGTGGCCACCAGCTTCGTCGGCAGGGGGGTCTGAGGGGATAAGTCAGAGGCCGGCCGGACAGCCACCGTTCGCAACCGCTCCCACCACTGTTTCTCACGACAGCTGGCCGGACCGGCCTCTTCGCTGTCCATGTTGCGGCCGAGTCGTTGGACGGTCGCAATTCAAGTGTAAAGATTCTGTGATCCTCGGCAACCGCCCGTCCGAGGCGGTCCGCCGCCCCTCGAGACGCCGAGCCCGGCCTCGATCGCCGGACGCGAGCATCGAGGAGCATCCGAGACATAATCGGCGTTTCGTCGGGGGTGAGTTTGCTAATTGGCCGACCCCGTGCATAATCCTCTCGGCGGCGGGGTTCCACGACTGTATCTCTGCCTGTCCGGAAACGAGCGCTCTGCGCGCGATGCGTAGGCCTCGAGGCGCCCGGACAGCGAGATGCGGCTCCGTTTATGTTGTGGTGCTCCCTGCCTCGATCCGTGCGTCGAGGAGGGGACAACGGTCATGCGCTTCTGGAAACGAATCGCCGCGGCATCCGCGGTCGCGACAGCCGCGAGCGTGCTCGGGCTGCTGCTGGTGCTGCTACCCGCCTCGGGCGCGGATGCGATCGATCAGGAAGTCAGCAGCGGGCCCACAGGTTGGGTGGTCTTGCAGGATTTCTCCGAGAGCCGCTCGCAAACGTTCACGCCCGCGTATCCAGGCCTTACCTCCGTCGAGCTGTACCTTCGCACTGACAGCGGTTCGCCAACGGCGAACGACCGCTTCGTCACCCTGGATATCTACCGTTCGAGTGACTTCCTGTCTGTTGCGAGCGTGACGGTGAAGGTTCCTCAGAACTTCGTCGGCGGATGGGTTCCTTTCGACTTCCAGACAGTCACAATCGCCACATCTCCTCAGCAATACATCCTCGACGTCTATGTAGACGACGCCGCCGACCAGCTCGCGTGGGGCTTCGACTCGGCCAGCACCTATGCGGGCGGCCAGGCGTTTCTGTTCAATACGGCTCAGACCTACGACTTCATGTTCAAGACCTACCTCGAGGACATCACGGGCCCGGTCATCACGCCGAACCTCTCCGTCCCGACGCGGCCGAGCAACTGGTACAACACCGATGTCGGGCTGACGTGGACGGTCACGGACCCTGACTCCTCCGTCACCTCGATGACTGGCTGTCTGACCCAGAGCATCGTGGCGGATCAGGCGATCACGACGTACAGCTGCTCCGCGACGAGCACCGGCGGTCCGACTGGCCCAGTTGATGTGAAGATCGGCCGCGACACCGTGAAGCCGGTCATCACCTACACACGCTTGCCGGCCGCCAACGCCAACGGCTGGAACAACAGCAACGTTACGGTCACATTCTCGTGCACCGACGACCGCTCCGGCATCGCAACTGACACGGCGTCTGGCCCCCAGGTGGTCAGTACCGAGGGCGTGAACCAGTCGGTGACCAGCCCCGGCACGTGCGTCGACGAGGCCGGCAACGTTGCCGACCCGGTGACCGTCACCGGCATCAACATCGACAAGACGGCTCCGACGATCATGGCCGCAGCCACCAGCGCGCCGAACGGCGCCGGCTGGTACAAGACGGACGTCACCGTCCACTTCACCTGCGCTGACAGCGGCGGTTCCGGGATCGCACTCGGCGCCTGCCCGCCGGACCAGCTCCTCAGCAGCGAGGGCGCGGCCGTCTCATCGACGGCCCAGACCGTGACCGACCTCGCGGGCAACACCTCGGCCTCGAGCAACGTGGTGACGGTGAAGATCGACAAGACAGCGCCCATCGTGACGGCGTCCGCGACCACCGCCCCGAACGGAAACGGCTGGTACAACTCGAATGTCACGGTGCAGTTCACCTGCACGGAGACACTCTCGGGCCTGCCGTCCGGCTGCCCCGCGAATCAGATCCTGAGTTCCGAGGGGACCGGGATCGCCTCGACCGCTCAGACGGTGACGGATGCCGCGGGCAACACGTCCGCGCCGAGCAACGTGGTCACGGTCAAGATCGACACGACGCCGCCCACCATCAGCGCAGCCGCGACCACCGCGCCGAACGGCGCCGGCTGGTACAACACCAACGTCACGGTGCACTTCACATGCGCGGATGCCCTCTCGGGCATCGACACCTGCCCGTCGGATCAGCTGCTGAACTCCGAGGGGCCCGCGGTTTCCTCGACCGCGCAGCAGGCGACGGACCTCGCGGGCAACACCAGCGCGATAAGCAACGTCGTTACCGTGAAGATCGACAAGACAGCCCCGACCGTGTCGCTCGTCCCGAGCCCGCTCGCGCCGAACGCGAACGGCTGGTACAAGACCGACGTCACCGTCGACACGCAGGGCACGGACTCCGGCAGCGGCCTCACGGACGCCAACTGCACGCCGGACCAGCTCGTCGGCGAGACGCCACTGGCGGGCCTCAACGTCGTCGGCTCCTGCACTGACGTCGCCGGCAATGTCGGCAATGCCGGCCCGCTGAACATCAAAGTCGACAAGACCGCGCCCACGACGACCCTCAACGTGGTCGGCACCCTGGGCTCGAACGGCTGGTACACCAGCAACGTGACCGTCACCCCGGTCGGCAACGACGGCCTCAGCGGCATCGACACCTGCCAGGCGCCGCAGCTCCTCAACACGGAAACCACCGGCACGCTCGTCACGCTGAGCTGCACCGACAAGGCCGGCAACACGACCAGCGCGTCGACGACCATCAAGATTGACTTGTCGGCGCCGAGCGCCTCGATGACGGTCATCCTCGGCACGGTCGGACTGAACGGCTGGTACCGCTCCCCGGTGCTCGTCGCCGCGACCGGCACCGACAGCATCAGCGGGCCCGTCGACTGCACCCCGGCGCTGCAGAACCTCGGCAGCGAGACCGCGGGCACGACGCTATTCGCCACGTGCACGAACCAGGCCGGCATCTCCGCACCGCCGGCGTCGATCACCATCAAGATCGACTGGACGGCGCCGACGGTCACGCTGACCACCTCGCCCGCTTCGCCAGACGGTGACAACGGGTGGTTCATCTCGCCCGTAACTGTCGACACGCAGGGCACCGACGCGTTGAGCGGACAGCTCGACGCGAACTGCACCTCGAACCAGACGTTCGCGGCCAACACGGCCGGCACGACCGTGAACGGCTCGTGCACCGACAACGCCGGCAACAGCGCCGGCAACTCCATCGAGATCAAGATCGACCTCACGGACCCGGTGCCGACGATGCTGATCACGAGCGGGACGCTGGGCCTGAACAACTGGTACACGACCGACGTGACCGTCGACACGACGGGCACCGACGACATCAGCGGGCCCGTGGTCTGCACGCCGCCCACCGAGACGCACAGCCTCGAGACGGCAAGCTACTGGTTCGAGTCAACCTGCACGAACCAGGCGGGCCTCGATAAGACGGTCAAGAAGGAAGTAAAGATCGACAAGACGCCACCGGATGTCGACATTGTCTTCCTGAACGGCGCGCCGAACGCAAACGGCTGGTCGAAGGACAACGTCGTCGTGCAGGCAAACGCTGTCGACCTCATGAGTGGTCCCGCTGTGTGCACGTGGACGCCTGGCCAGGTCGTCAACACGGAGACCGCGGGCACGCTCCTCACGGTCACCTGCGAGAACCAAGCCGGGCTGAAGACCATCAAGAGCGTGCTCGTGAAGCTCGATCTGAGCGATCCGGTGGCGGACATCATCGTGGTCGACGGTACTGAGGGCGCGAATGGCTGGTACACCTCGACCGTCGTGGCCGAGGCGTTTGGCTCCGACGACATGAGCGGACCGGTCACCTGCGTGCCGCAGTTGCAGTCGCAGACGACCGAGACCGACGGCGTGGACCTCGCAGCGGACTGCACGAACCTCGCTGACCGCACGACGCACGTGTCGGTGCACGTCAAGGTCGACAAGACCGCGCCGACGAACGTCAAGCTCGCGGTCACGGCCGGGACGCTCGGCGACAACGGCTGGTACAAGTCGGACGTCACCGTCTCGACGACCTCGGACGCCGAGACCATCAG
>JAIBBD010000128.1 GCA_019694855.1 Dehalococcoidia bacterium | reverse complement strand
CGGGAGTACCACGAGGTCGACCTCGACGACGGGCCACGGGTCGGTCCATAGCCGAAGTCGTTCCCGGCGGCGGGAAGCGAAGGCCCTCGACGCGTGTCGAGGGCCTTCGCGTTGTGCGCTCAGGAGGCGGCGAGGGCGTCGGCGAGGACGACCACCTCGGCGGCGGCGACGCGGGCGGCCGGGATGTCGGCGCCGGCCATGAGCCGGGCGAGGGCGGCACGCTTGCGTTCGCCCGTGACGACGAAGAGGACCATGCGCGAGGCGGAGAGCACAGGCAGCGTGAGGGTCAGGCGCGGGTGATCCTCGTGGGGTACGCGCAGTACCAGGCGGTCGCGCTCCTCGAGGGCGGGAGCGGCGGGGAAGAGCGAGGCGACGTGGCCATCTTCACCGAGGCCGAGGAGAGTGAAGTCGAAGGCGGGGATACCGGGGCCGAAGCGAGCGCGGAGGTCACGTTCGTAGCCCTCGGCGTCGCAGTCCTCGCCGCGCATGCGGTAGACCGCGCGCGCCGCGATGTGGTCGAGGAGCGTCTCCGCCGCGCGGCCGTAGTTGGAGTCGGGGTGGTCCGGCGAAACGCAACGTTCGTCGCCGAAGAAGAGTTCCATCTCGTGCCAGGGAAGCGGCATCGTCGCCAGGCGGCGATAGAGGGGCAGCGGCGTGCTGCCGCCGGTCAGGACGAGCGTGCGAGGGCGGCGTCCCGCAATCAACCGCGCGGCTGCCTCGGCGACGTCGGGGACGACCTCGAGGCGTCGCATCGTGGCTACTGGAGGCGCCAGCGGCGCGGCTCGATAAGGTCGTCGATCTGGGGCGGCCCCCAGCTGCCCGCGGCGTAGAAGCGCAGCGGCGGCATCTGGCTGAGCACGGGCTCGATGATGCGCCAGGCCTCCTCGACCCCGTCGGCGCGGAGGAAGAGGGTCTGGTCGCCCTCCATGGCATCGTGCAGCAGCCGCTCATACGCCTCAGGGGGAGGCGCGCCGAAGGCCTCGAGGTAGGAGAAGTGCATGCGGACCGGCTGCACCCGCACCTCGGGGCCCGGCTCCTTCGCGAGGAAGGAGAAGGTGATGGATTCCTCGGGCTGGATGCGGATGCTCAGTTGATTGGGGCGGAGCCGGCTCACCTCGGGCAGCTCGCTGAAGAAGCGGATCGGCGCCTCGCGGAAGACGACGGTGACCTCGGTGACGGTCTCGGGCATGCGCTTGCCCGTGCGGAGGTAGAACGGCACGCCCTCCCAGCGCCAGTTCTGGATGTTGAGGCGCATAGCGACGAAGGTCTCGGTGTTCGAGGCGTGGCTCACGTCGGGCTCGTCGCGGTAGCCGCGCGCGATCTGGTCGCCCAGCGCGCCGGTCGTGTACTGGCCTCGGACAACGGCCCGCGGGTCGACGGGTGGGATCGACTCGAGCAGCTTGGCTTTCTCGTCGCGGATCGCCTCGGCGCGGAAGGAGGAGGGAGGCTCCATCGTGAGCAGCGACAGGATCTGGAAGACGTGGTTTTGCATGATGTCGCGCAGGGCACCGACTTCCTCGTAGAACTGGCCGCGGCCCTCGACGCCGATGGACTCGGCGACGGTGATCTGCACGTGGTCAACAGCGTCGCGGTTCCAGACACGCTCGAAGAGCGAGTTGCCAAAGCGGAACACGAGGATGTTCTGGACCGTCTCTTTGCCCAGGTAGTGGTCGATACGGAAGATCTGGTCCTCGTGGAAGTACTGGTGCAGCTCGCTGTCGAGCTGGTTCGCCGTGGCGAGGTCGTTGCCAAAGGGCTTCTCGATCACGATGCGCGTGCCATCGACCAGGCCGTGATCGGCGAGCAGCCGGATGTAGGTCATGAACGCGGACGGGGGGATAGCGAGGTACGCCAGCCGGCGCGGCTGGCGGCAGCGTTCGGCGACGGCGCCAAGGCCGCCGTCCTCCTCGGAGATGAAGGTCAGGCGGCGGGCGAACGAGGACCACGCCGTCTCCTCGAAGGGGCGGCGCGAGTGCCGTTTTACCGCGTCGGCGGCGAAGTTGCGGAACTCATCGTCGGTGAGGCCGTGACGGGCGTAGCCGATGATGGAGCCCTCGGGAGGCAGGAGGCCGTCGAGCTCGAGGTTGTAGAGACCGGGGATGAGCTTGCGCTGCGCGAGGTCGCCTGACGCGCCGACGAGCAGCAGATCCTGTGGCAGTGGGGGCGTGAGCGCCATTGGCGGTCCTTCGCGCGTATTTCTCGTACATCCAGCGTATCCAAGACGGTCGAGAAGGTGGCTACGAGGCAGTAACATCGGCGACGAACGCGCAACGACGTTCGTGATTGCCTCGAAGGAGGACGACGATGGGATGGCTACGCGCCTGGCTGTGCCGGCTGTTGGGTTGCCCGGAGGAGCGCATCATCATTACCACGCCCGCCGCGGGAGTGACGATCTCGAGTCCAGTGGCAGTGTCCGGAGTCGGGCAGGCCACGCAGCACAACCAGCTGGCGGTGGAGGTACGGGACGCCTCGAACACGGTGATCGGGATGGGGACGGCGTCGGTGAGCGCGCCGCTGGGTCAGCGGGGGCCGTTCTCGGCCTCGGTGACGTTCACGCCGACGACGCCGGGATCGCCGGGCTTCGTGCAGGTGTTTGACACGAGCCCGGCGACGGGCTCGGTGACGCACCTCGCGTCGGTGCTGATTCGGTTCTAGGGACGGGTGTGGGCAAACAGATACTGATCGCCCGGGGGCTCCCACCGGACCTGCGGACGGTAGCTTCCCGGCATGCCGATCTGGCGCCAG
>JAIBBD010000007.1 GCA_019694855.1 Dehalococcoidia bacterium | reverse complement strand
CGCATCGGCCGCGGACCTTGCGCCGCCCGCGCGATTGTTGGCGGACTGCATCATCGCCCTGTAGACATCGAGGCCGAGGAGCCTCGAGAGGACCGTCTTTTTGTCCTTCGGGTCCCCGCTCAGGAAGGCGCTGAACTCGCCCTGCGGCAGGATGATCGTCTTGACGAGGGTGTCGTAGTCGATGCCGAGGATCGCCTCGACGTGCGCGTTCACCTCGTTGACGCTGTCGGCGAGCGGGACTGCCTCGCCGCCGGGGAGCAGACGCTCAAGGCGTGCGGTGGTCTGCCCTTTGAGCGGGCGCGCGCGGGCGATGCGGTAGCGGTGACCGTGGGCCTCGAACTCGAACTGGACGCGGGCGAGCATCGCGCCGTGCGAGATGAGCTCGCCGATGCGGTTGCTCACCCTCGGCACGCGGCCGAAGAGCGCCCAGATCATGCCGTCGAGGAGCGAGGACTTGCCGGCGCCGGTGGGGCCGGTGATGGCGAAGAGCCGGCGGCCGCTGAAGTCGACGGTGATGCGGTCATGAAAGGCGGTGAAACCCTGGAGCTGGAGCTGGACCGGCTTCATCGGGGATTCATGCCTCGACAGGCTCTGCGGTTTGAGCGTCCTCGTACAGCTCGGTGAAGAGGGCGAGGAGCTCCGTCGTGGGATCCGCACCGGAGTGCTGGGCGCGGTAGTAGCGGACGAACTGCTCCCGCGGGTCGAGGTGGGCGAGACGCTCCTCGGACTCGGTGACGAGCTCGGGGTAGTCGAGGCGGACGTCGACGGCGGCGGGGATCTGGTCGCGGACGCGCTGGGCGAGCCCGGGCTCGGGGCGGTCGACGTCGAGGACGACACGGACGTGGGCGTCCGCGACCTCGGAGGCGCGCGCGAGTACGACGTCCAGGTTGCCGCGGAGCTCCCGCAGGCGGCGGCCGGCGGTCAGCTCGACGAAACGGAGGTCGTTGAGCGGGCGGCCGGGGACGGCGTCGACGATGTAGACGCCCTTGGTGTCGTTCACCTCGCCAAAGTCGAGCTGGAGCAGGGAACCCGCGTAGGCGGTGGGGGCGGCTGCCTCGGCGATGCGCTGCGGGCGATGGATGTGTCCGAGCGCGATGTACTGCGGCGTGGCGGGCAGGCCCTGCGGGTGGACGCCGTACGCCTGGCCGATGTGCAGGAGCTGCTCTGAGCCGTCCTTGGTCGCGTACTGCGCGCCGTTCACGAAGAGGTGGGCGGTGAGGACGTTCACGGTGTCGGCGGGGAGACGATCGCACATCGCTCGCAGGAGGTGCGCACAGCCGTCGGCGTAGCTCCCGTACCACTCCTCCTGGAGGCCCATCAGGGCGGCGGCGCCGACGTACTGACCCTCGGTGATGAAGGGGACGGCGGCGATCCGTGCGGTGTGCTCGCGGCCCTCGACCGTGATGACGCCGCCGGCGTCGGGGCGGCGCACCTCGGGCTGGGTGTAGACGCCGATCAGCTCGGAGATGTGGCCGAGCGCCTCGAGCTTTTTCGGCGAGTCGTGATTCCCGGCGAGGAGGACGACCTGGATGCCGTGGTCGCGGCAGCGGCGCAGCATCTCGTACACGAGGCGGTCGGAGTCAGGCGCGGCGGTGCGCTGGTCCCAGACGTCGCCCGCGACAATCAGGCACTCGACGTCCTCGGCACGGGCGATCTCGACGACCTCGGAGAGGACGGCCTCGAACTCCTCGCGGCGGCTGCGTCCGCGAATGGTGCGCCCGACGTGCCAGTCGGCGGTGTGGAGGAAGCGCATTCCTAG
Organism: Dehalococcoidia bacterium; assembly: GCA_019694855.1. GTDB lineage: Bacteria > Chloroflexota > Dehalococcoidia > UBA2979 > UBA2979 > JAIBBD01. The sequence continues at coordinate 58,859 of JAIBBD010000007.1, read as the reverse complement.
ACCTGCATCGCTAGACGCGGCCGAGCTCGAAGCGGGCGAAGGGGTCGGATGTGCGGGCGACCTCGGAGGCGCGGGTGGCCCAGGCGGGGAAGGGGAAGCGCACGAGGAGCGGCACGGGGATCTCGGGCTGGTGGACGATCATCGTGCCGGGCTTGAGGAGGCTGGCGCGGGCGCGGGCGGCGGGGGTGAGGAAGCCATACTCGCCGCGCTGGGCCTCGGCGCTGTCGAGGCGGCCGACGATGCGGTACGAGCAGTTAGCGACGACGCGCGACTCCACCTCGGAGGCGGTCTGCTGCGCGCCGATGAGGATGACGCCGAGGGAGCGGCCACGCTCGGCGATATCGAGCAGCACGTCCTTGATCGGGCTGTGGCCCTCGCGGGGGGCGTACTTGTTCAGCTCGTCGAGGACGACGAACACGCGGGCGGACTCGGAGTTCACGCCCTGCTGCTCGCGGAGGGCCATGAGGCGCTTGAGGACGACGCCGACGACGAAGCGCTGGGCGCGGTCGTGGAGGTTGTTGATGCCGATGACCGTGAGCTGCTGGGACTGCCAGTCGATGCGGTGCGCCTCGTTGTCCTCGGAGGCGCGGCCGCGGATGAGGTGGCCGACGTGGGGGATGGCGCCGCGAAGGCGGCGCATGAAGGCGCGCACCGTGCCGAGGGCGGCGGCGCTGCCGCCGCGTCCGGCCCAGGCGAGGCTGTCCTCGTACTCGTCGGGGGTGATGTGTTTTTCGATCACGTCGACGAGGGCGTCGAAGCTGTCGATGGTCTCGCCGCCGACGAGGACGCGGCCGTCCATCGTGCCGGCGCGGCGGGTGTCGAGGGCGCACTCGGCGAGGCGTGCCTCGACGATGTCGACGAGGTAGGAGCGGAGCGACTCCTCGGAGTCGGCGTCGGCGAAGAGGAAGCGGAGGTAGCGCTCCTCGCAGAACTCATGGAGGGTCCAGTAGAAGCCGGTGACGCCGTCCATTCTCGAGCCGGCGTCGGGGATCGGCTTCTGGCCCTTGCCGACGGGGACGAAGAAGGCGCTCGACTCGAAGGGGCGGGCAGGCAGATCGAGGCGGCCGTAGTCCTCGCGGTTCAGCTCATCGAGGTCGGCGTTTGGCTGGTCGAGGAAGAGCAGGTCTTCGCCCTTCACGTTGAAGACGAGAGCGCGGGTGTTGGCGCGGAGCGCGCCGAGCGCGGGGCCTTCGAAGAGGGAGTAGAGCAGGAACATCGCATACGAGGTCTTGGTGGCGACGCCGGAGATGCCGGAGATGTTCACGTGACCGCCTCGGACGCCGTTCAGGAACTGGAGGTTGCCGTAGACCGGCTCGCCGGCGCGGGAGAGTCCGAAGGCGACCCGGGTGTCGGTACCGTCTTTGAGCTTCATCTCGTCGAAGAAGAGGGCGGCGTCACGGGCGGCGCCCTGGGCGCGCGCGACCTCGGTGCCGGGCAGCGGCGGGACGAACACCTCCGGCTCGATGCGGGTGACGGCGACGTGGGCGGCGACCGCGGTCTGGGCGGGGAGGATCCCTCGCGTGGCGAGGGCGACATCGGAGTCGAAGCTCACGCCTTCCTGGAGCGCGCGCACCTCGTCGACGACGCCATAGAGGTCGATGGCCTCGACGGGGCGGCCGCCAGGGAGCGGCGAGCGGACGTGGACGACGTCATCGAGTTGGAGGTAGGAGTCCTCGTCGACGTAGACCCAGAACTCGAGCGGGGTAGCGGCCTCGGCGCGGGTGCCGAGGACGAGACCGACGGGGCGAGCCTCCTCGAAGGCGGTCATGCGGCGGCCTCGCGCTCAATGGCTGCGGTGAGGAGGCGGTTGATCCAGCGGCGGTCGCCGAGGCGGTGGGTGAGGGCGGCCTCGAGCGCGCCGACCGGGGTGAGGTTCTGTGGTGAGCGCGGGTCGCGCACGGGCGAGGAGGCGAGGCCGGGCAGCACGAGCGCGGACTGATCGGCGAGGTGAGCGGCGGCGTCGCAGGGAAGCGAGCCGGGCACCTCGAGGCGCATAACGCCGGCGAGCGGATGGTAGTGGCCACGCAGGTCGGCAAGGCGGAGGAACCAGGAGAGGCGGTCGTGGCGGCCCTCGGCCCCCTCGAGGATGCGGAACACGGGGGTGCGCTCGCCGACGGCGAGGTCGAGCAGGAGGCGCTGATGCTCGGCCGGGAGGTACCAGCGGTGGACGCGCTTGATGTAGCCGATAACGTGGTCGCCCGGTGAGCGGAGGCGCAGAGGGCCGTCCACGAAGGTCAGGATCGACTCGTCGCGCGACAGCTCCTCGGCGAGCTTCTCCTCCTCGTCGAGCATCTTGCGGTTGAGGGCAGCAACGAGGTCGTTGGCGGTGGTGGCATTCTCGGGCAGCTCGGCACGGAAGCAGAGCGAGGCGTTGCCGCCAGGGATCTCCCTCGAGATGGGGTCGCCAGCCGTCTGGAAGTAACGGCGCTCGACTCGAAAGTGGTCTTCGAGGAGCTGCGCGCGGCCGTTGCAGCAGACGGCGCCCACGGCGTAGGAGCCGAACAGGCCGAGCACGAGCGAGCCGTCGGCGGCTTCGTCCATCGCATGCGCCTCGGCGCGGCGGACGCCATCGACGATCTGGACGGCGGCCGGCGGCTCGGCGTGAGGGACAATACGCTCCCACGAGCGGCGCTCGGTGAACTCGATCGTGGGCGAGCCCTCGCCGTTCATGGCGGCGCTGGCGTCGACATCGAACTGCATACCGGTGCCGTACTCGGGGGACCAGGGGAGCAGGCGGAGCGCCATTGGAGCCTCCGGGGAGCCGAGGCGGAGTATAGCGCAGAACGGCTGTTCGTCTCAAATGCTTAAGCTATTGACTCGATGCCGCCAGTGAGCGCGGCGCTATGCTCCTCGTATGGCAACGCCAGAGGAGCTGTTCGAGGGGGACGCGGACCGCGCGGGGTACGTGCGCGGGATGTTCGGCGACATCTCGGCGCGGTACGACCTGATGAACACGCTGATGACGGGCGGACGGCACCACGCCTGGCGGAAGGCGGCGGCGGGGGCGCTCGTACGGCCGGGCGACGCGGTCCTCGATGTGGGGTGCGGGACGGGGGACCTCTCGTTCGCGTGTCTCAACGCGGGGGCGGGATACGTGTTCGGGCTGGACTTCGCACGGCCGATGGTCGTGCGGGCGCGGCAGAAGGCGGTCGAGCGGCGCGCGGGCATCGTCTCGTTCGGGGTCGGCGACGCGACGCGGCTGCCGGTGGGCGACGAGACGTTCGACGTGTGGTGCTCGGCGTTCGTCGTGCGGAACATCCCCGACCTCGACGCCGCACTCTCCGAGGCGTGGCGCGTCCTCAAGCCGGGCGGGCGCGTGGGGATCCTCGAGATTCCGCGGATGGAGCGCGGGCTCTTGCGGCCGGGGGCGCGCGTCCACTTCCAGCACGTCATTCCGCGCGTGGGGCGGCTCGTCTCGGGGCACTCGAGCGCGTACCGCTACCTGCCGGTGTCGGTCGACCACTTCCTCACGCCGGACGAGCTGTCGGCGCGGCTGCGCATGGCGGGGTTCGAGGTGCGGCGGGTGCGGACGTTCATGTTCGGGACGGTGGCGCTGCACGTCGCGGAGAAGCCGTAGGGCAGCGAGCTTCGCTCGCGTTCGGAGCGCCCTGACCGGTCAGGCGGGCGGTGTGAGGAACGTGCAATGAGCGCCGGGTGCGCGGGCGAGGCGCAGGTCGAGCGTGGCGAGTGGGACCTCGAGCGCCTCGGCGAGGGCGACGTACCAGGCGTCATAGATGGTGATGGTGTTGCGGAGCTCCCAGGCACGGTCGGCGACCTCGTCGTAGTCGTACAGCACGACGGGGAGCTGAAGGAGATCGGTGTATGCGCGCGACGCGCCCGCCTCGGTGAGGCGACTCGAGATGACCGCCCCTCGCAGAGCATTCGCTGTCTCGGCAGGCAACAGTTGGGGTGCTGCCACTGACTCCCGGGCGAGAAGCGCTCGCGCCCATTGGCCCGGGGCTTCGACATCGATCAGCGCCGCGACGACGAGGGACGCGTCGACGACGAGCGTCAACGGCGGCGGCCCTGGTCACGGTATCGGAGTATCTCATCGGTCGTGAGATGGGTGCCGTATTCGTGCACGTGCTCGCGAACCTGTGCTACCCACTGCGCTCTATCGGGCCGTTCCGCCATCTCGATGAGCTGGACGCGGAGGTACTCCTGGAGCGATCGGCCGGAGCGCGCGGCGCGGGCCGCGAGCTCGTTGCGGGTTTCATCGGGGACGTTGCGGACCGTGATGGAAACTGGCATGCATGCAGAATGCTGCGACTAGCAGCACTTTGCAAGCGCTCAACTCATGCGGACATCTCCGAGGGGATCGCGTGGGACGTCCTCGCTGGCGTTCACCATGTGATGGGCGAGAGGGCCGAGGCCGCCCATGATCTCCTCGATATCGGTCCTCGCGACGCCGCTGTCCTGGAGGGCCTGGTTGAAATGGCGGAGCCAGCGACCGGCGGCCTTCTGGTCGATGATGAAGGGGAAGTGGCGACGGCGCAGGCGGGGATGGCCGAAGCGCTGCGAGTAGAGGAAGTCGCCGCCGAACCACTGCTCGAAGAACCATTTCTGCTTCTCGCGGCCGGCCCGCATGTCCTCGGGGAAGAGGGGGCGGAGCTCGGGGTCGGCCTCCACGAGATCGTAGAAACGGTCGACGATGCGCTCCACGCCCTCGCGACCGCCGAGGCGCTCGAACAGCGGCTCATTCGGGTTTGTCACGAGGACCTCCGCTCGTGCGCCTGGGGCGCGCCTGGGCAGGGGCGGCGCGTCCACGGGGCGGTTGGTCTGGAAGCCGGGGCACGAGTGCATCGGCAGCCGTGGGTACCTTGGGAATGCCGAATCGTCGTCGGAGCGGCGGCAGCGGATGAACTCGGAGCCGCGGGCGCTCTGGATGCGCTGCGCCCAGCGGCAGTGCCCGCAGAGCCCGGCCTCGATGGAAGTCGGCATCGGACTCAGTCTACCCTCGAAGCGCGGGCGGGAGGCGACGATGCGAGCAACGATCGAGGCAGTACAGCCGTACGACCTGCACGGGGTGCGGTATTACCGCGTGATCTACCGCGGCGAAGGCGAGGACGGCCTGCGCGAGGCGCGGCTGTCGCACGACATGGTGTACGCAGACCCGCAGGAGGGCGATCTGGTTGAGGTGCGCGCGATCCTCGGGATCGTCGACCGGATCGCGAAGGTTGAGGCGGGCGGGTAGTGCCGCGCATGGCCGCTGACCGAGGGCGCACCTATCATCCGGGCCATGGTTGAGCAGGCGCCGGGGACGGCGCGGTTACTCGTGCAGTGCCCGGACAAGCCCGGAATCGTGGCGGCGGTCTCGTCGTTCCTGTACGAGCACGGGGCGAACATCGTCCAGGCCGACCAGTACTCCTCGGAGGACGGGCGAGGGCAGTTCTTCCTGCGCCTGGAATACGAGCTGGCGGGGCTGGACGCGCCGGCGCAGCGGATCGCCTCGGAGTTCGGGGAGCGGATCGCGCCGGGGTTCGAGATGCAGTGGGAGGTCGCGTACAGCGCCGACCATCGTCGGATGGCGATCCTCGTGTCGAAGGCGGACCACTGTCTCCTCGAACTGCTGTGGCGGTGGCGGCGGGGCGAGCTGGCAGCCGAGATCTCGATGGTGATCTCGAACCATGACGACCTGCGCCGAGAGGTGGAGGCGTTCGACATCCCGTACCACCACCTGCCGGTGACCGCGGCCACGAAGCCGGAGCAGGAGCGAGCGATCCGCGAGCTGCTGCGCGGGCAGGCAGACCTCGTCGTGCTGGCGCGGTACATGCAGGTGCTGTCGCCGGCGTTCATCGAGGAGTACCCGCACGCGGTGATCAACATCCATCACTCGTTCCTGCCGGCGTTTGCGGGCGCGGACCCATACGGGCAGGCATTCGACCGCGGGGTCAAGATCATCGGTGCGACGGCCCACTACGCGACCGAGCAGCTCGACGAGGGGCCGATCATCGAGCAGGACGTGGTGCGGGTGTCGCATCGTGACACGCGGGCCGACCTCGTGCGGCACGGGCGTGAGGTCGAACGCTCCGTGCTGGCGCGCGCGGTGCAGTGGCACCTCGAGGACCGGGTGCTCGTGCACGGCAACAAGACGGTGGTCTTCCGCTAGGGTTGCGTGCCTCCCGGTCTGGCGTCAGCCTCCACGCGGGGTAGCGCCTCGATGTTGCGCTTCAGATTGTCGCCGTACTCGACCATGCGCTTGCGGACACTGCCTCGGAACATCGGCTCCATCAGGCGCATGAAGCCATGCGTGGTGATGTCGAGGCGTGCGGTGTAGCGCGTGGAGCCCCCGGAGAGCGGCTCGACGGAGAACCGCTGGACCGGGCGGACCGAACCTGACGTTGTCTCGATAACGACGAGTCGGTCCTGCTGGTACTCGGTGACCCGCTGGCCGAAGACCTTGCGGCCCATCATGTTCTCGGCGATCTGGTACTCCGTCCCGGCGCGCAGCGGCGGCTCGTAGTCGATGATCTCGAGGACGTTGGGCCGCCACTCATGGATTCTCAGCGGGTCCATCGCATAGGCGAAGACCTCGGCGACCGGGCGGTCGATCGTAACGGTGTTCTCGGCGGTGAACATGGAGCGCCCCCTTTGGCGGTGGCGAGGAGTATGCACCTCGTCAGCACGTGCGTGGTGCGTCTCGTACACTCGCTGAGGTGAGCCGCCTCGGACGGTCCGAGCGGTTCCCTGCCTGAGGCGCGCATGCTTACTCGAGGGTTCGTGGTCCTGTGGATCGCGATGGCGGTCGCTATGGCCGGCATCGGCATGGTGTCGCCGTTGCTGCCGGTGTACGTGCGCGAGGAGTTGCACGGTCCCGAGCTGGCGGTCGCGCTGTCGTTCTCGGGGCTCGCGGTGACGCAGCTGGCGATGTCGCCACTGGTGGGACGGCTGGGCGACCGGCACGGGCCCAAGATCCTGATCGTCGTCGGCTTCCTCATCTACGGTGCGGCGGGCCTCGGATACCTGTTTTCGCACCACTGGGCGCTCGTCATCGCGTTCCGGCTGCTCTCGGGAGTCGGGGCGGCGGCGATCTTCCCGATGGCGCTGTCGTACGTGGGCCGGCTCGCGCCGCCGGGGCGCGAAGGGACGTACATGGGGATGTACGCCGTCGCGGAGACGGCGGGGTTTGGGCTGGGGCCGCTGCTGGGCGGCGCGGTGCGCGACCTCGTGAGCTCGCAGGCGGCGTTCCTGACGATGTCGGTGGCGCTCTGCGGGACGGGGCTGCTGGCACTGATCGCGCTGCCGGCGGTGCGCGGGTCCGGGCACCGGCACGAGGACGACGAGGAGGAGGAACCGGGCAGCGTGGCGCGGCCTTGGCGCGAGGTCGCGCGGATGCCGATCGTGCAGGCCGCCGTGGCCGCTCGCGTCTGCGTGTCCACGAGCTGGGGTGCGGGGTCGACGTTCCTCGCGGTGTACGTCGTGAGTTCGGACGGGTTGAACACCGGGAGTGCAACGTTCGTGGGCATCGTGCTCGCGGCGCGGTCGCTGCTCGGTGGGTTGGTACAGCCGCTCACGGGGCGGCTGGCCGACCGTTTGAACCGTCGCTACCTCGTGGCCTCGGGGCTCGGGATCGCGGCGGTCTGCCTGTTCGTGATTCCGGACCTGCCGAAGACGCTCGTCGAGGCCTCGATCCTCGGGGACCAGATGACGACTGCGCCGTGGCTGCTGCTGGTGTTCGTCGTGATGGGGATGGCGGAGGCGTTCGCAATGCCCGCGCAGCAGGCGTTGTTCGTCGAGGCGGGCCGACAGGGCGGCATGGGGGCGGTGATGAGCCTCAACCAGATGGCGTCCTCGCTGGGGTTCCTGAGCGGGTCGCTGCTGGGGGCCGCCGTGGTAAGCGCGTTCGGGCTGCCCTCGGTGTTTCGATTCGCGGGGCTGCTGGTGTTTGCGGGGGTGGTCGCGTTCTGGGTGCTCATGCGGCGCGCGCAGATGCGGCCCGCGCGGCTCGTGATCCGGGAGCTGGCGCCGGCGACGGCGGGGGACGACTGACGGTTCGCCTGAAGCGGGCGGAATTGCTACAATCAGTGCAATGACATCAGTCTCCGCGCCCGCGAGGCGCGGCGTCCGCCCATCGAGCAGTCCGCACTTGCCTTCCTGTCTCGAGGCGCTCCCAGCCTCGCCCCCGCGCACCAGTACGCCTCTCGAGAATTGCCTGTGAGTCTGTTCCGCCGCCTGTTTGGTGCCGGAGGCGATGCCCGCCCGAGCACCGTCATCCTCTACGATTCCGCCGAGTCAGAATCTCCCCCACCCTCGTCCACTGCCTCAGACGATGAAGCAGCGAGCCAGCAGCGCCGCCGACGAGGCGGTCGTGGCGGCCGCGGCCGAGGGCGCGGCGACGCCCCGGCGACGAACGGCAACAACGGGAATGGCAACGGCGCCACAGCGCTCGCGCCCGCTCGATCCGGGGGCCGTTCGGAAGCTCCTCGAAACGGGCGGTGGCGGCGACCCGCGTTGTCCTCGCTCGATGCGCCGTTGCCGGAGGACATCGCGTTCCGTCCGGCGGCCGAGGGCGGGGACGCCTCGATCGTGCCGGTGCGGCGCCGGCCGGTGGGGCCGCGCACCGACCGCGTGCTGTACGCGGGGATCAAGCAGTACGTGACGCGCTCGGCGGAGTCCGAGCCGGGTGTGGAAGCCGAAGAGCACGAAGGGCCGCCCGAGCCACCGCCCACCACCGCCGATGAGACCGGCGAGGGCGTCGACGAGGAAGCCACCTCGAAGCGCCGCCGGCGTGGCCGGCGTGGGGGCCGGCGACACCGGCACGCGGAAGGCGTCGAGGGCGAAGCGGCTTCGGAAGCGGACTCGGACGAGGCGGAGGACGCCTCCGAGGACGACGAAGTGCCGACGTACGAGGATGCCGTCGCCGTGCAGGCGGAGGAGCGGGAGCGGCAGGCTCCTCCTCCGATCGAGGTCGACCCTGCCTCGTTTCCGCCCGCGTTCGTCGCGCTCGGGTTGAACGAGCGATCGCTCGCGGCGGTCACGAACTTCGGCTTTACGACGCCGAGCCCGATCCAGGAGCAGGCGATCCCGTTGCTCCTGAGCGGGCGGGACGTCGTGGGCATCGCGCAGACGGGGACCGGAAAGACGCTCGCTTTCGGGTTGCCGATGGTCGAGCGGCTCGACGCGGGGCATCGCGCGGTGCAGGGGCTGGTGCTGGTGCCGACACGCGAGCTGGCACAGCAGGTACTCGAGGTGCTGCAAGACCTCGGCCGGTACTACGGCCTCGAGGCCGTGGGACTGCTCGGGGGCCGGTCACTCGACCGGGACTTCCGAGCGCTGGAGCGGCAGCCGCAGATCGTGGTGGGGACGCCCGGGCGAGTGATCGACCACCTGCACCGGCAGACGCTGTCACTGAACGCAGTGCGCTACGCGGTCCTCGATGAAGCGGACCAGATGCTGGACATCGGGTTCCTGCCGGACATCACGCGCATCCTCACGCGCACGCCGCGGGCACGGCAGACGGCGCTGTTCTCGGCGACGATGCCACACTCCATCCTGCGCCTCGTGCGGCGGTACATGGAGGAGCCCGAGACGGTCACGATCGCGCCGGAGCAGACGACCGTCGAAACGGTCGAGCAGGTGTACTTCGAGGTCGCTCAGCGCGACAAGATCCGTGGGCTGCGCGAGCTGATTGAACGCGAGCTGCGCGGGCGGACGCTCGTCTTCTCGCGGACCCGGCGCGGGGTGGACTACCTGCGCGACCAGCTCTCGGACGCGGGGATTCGGGTCGGTGCGCTGCACGGGGACATGGACCAGCGGAAGCGCGACCAGGTCGTGCAGCAGTTCCGCAGCGGGCAGCTCGACATCCTCGTGGCGACGAACGTGGCCGCGCGCGGGCTCGATATCCCCGAGATCACGCACGTGCTCAACTACGACGTGCCGCAGAACCCCGAGGAGTACGTCCACCGCATCGGCCGGACGGGCCGGGCGGGGCGGACGGGCAAGGCGATCACCTTCGTGTGCGAACGTGACGTGGCGGAGTTCGACACGTTGATTGCGGCGTTCGGGGACCGGCTGCAGAAGGAACACCTCGAGCTATACGCATAGGGCGATCCAGCTCCGGCGATTGACTCCCCCTCGCGGCGTGCCTACCGTCGCGAGGTGAGCGACGACACGCTGCCCCCGTATGTCCGCGGCCTCCTCGAGCCGTCCGCGTACCCCGAGCCACCGGCCTCGGTGGAGCTGGCGCAGACGCACATCTCGTATGTCTTCCTGGCGGGCGACGTGGTCTACAAGACCAAGAAGCCGGTCGACTTCGGGTTCATCAGTCAGCTGACGCCCGAGGCGCGCGAGCAGTACTGCCACGACGAGGTACGCCTGAACTCGCGGCTGGCTCCCGACGTGTACCTCGGGGTGGTGCCTGTGGTGCGGCGCGCGGACGGGCGGTTCGCGGTGGAGTCGGAGGGCGAGGTCGTGGAGTGGGCGGTGAAGATGCGCCGCCTGCCGGACGACCGCACGCTCGACCGCATCCTGGCAGCGGAGGGACCGCCGCCTCGGCTCGCGGAGCGGCTCGTGCAAACGCTGATCGCGTTCCACGAGGCCGCCGCAGTGGTGCCGAACGACCCCGAGTACGCGGGCGGGCCGGGTGAACGGAAATGGTGGTCGCGCGAGTACGGCGAGGCAGCCGGGTTCATCGGTGACACCTGGCGTGCCGAGGATGCCGAGGCGACGAAGGCGTTCTTCGACGAGACGATCGAGGCGCAGCAGGCGCTGTTCGACCAGCGGCTCGCCGACGGGCGCGTCGTCGAGGGGCACGGCGACTTGCACGCGAAGCACGTCTACCTCCTCGATGGCGGCGAGCAGGTCGCGATCGTGGACTGCATCGAATTCACGGACTGGTTCCACTTCCGGTACCTCGACGTGGGGTACGACATCGCGTTCCTCGCGATGGACCTCGAGGCGCGGGGGTTCCCGGAGCTCGGGGACGAGGTCGCGGGGCGGTACATCGCGGCGGCGTGCGACGAGACGATGGGTGTGCTGCAACCGTTGCACCGGGCGTTCCGCGCGTTCGTGCGCGGGAAGGTCGAGTCGATCGGGGCGCATGCCACGGAAATCTCGACTGAGGAGCGGGAGCGGCTGTGGGCCTCGGCGGCGGCGTACTTCCGCCTCGCGGCGTCGTTCGGCGGGCGCCGGGCGGCGCCGTGCGTCGTGGTCATGAGCGGGCTGCCGGCGACCGGGAAGTCGACGGTGGCGGCGACGCTCGCCGGCCGGATCGGGGCCGCGTACCTGTCCTCGGACGCGACGCGTAAGCAGCTGGCGGGGCTGAACCCGCGGGAACGGGCCGCAGCGGAGTTTCGGAGCGGGCTGTACAACGCGGAGATGACGGAGCGCACGTACGAGGAGCTGCGAACGCGTGCGCACGTACACCTCGAGGCGGGGCGGCCGGTGGTGATCGACGCGATGCATGGCCGGGCCTCGGAGCGGGCAGCGGCGATAGAGCTGGCGCGAGCCCATGGCGTGCCGGCGCTGATCGTGGAGTTGCGGCTCGACGACGAGGCGGCGCGGGCGCGGATCGAGGGCCGCGAGGACGACCCGCTGCGCACCTCGGACGCGACGTGGGAGGTGTACGAGCGCCAGCGCGGGCAGTTCGAGGCGGTGGGGACGAGCGAAGGCCCGCAGCTCGTGCTCGATGCCACGCTGCCACCGGCGGCGTCGGCGCGGGCGATCGCGGAGCGGCTGCCGGCGCGGTCTTGACGGCGAGCGCGAGCGCGGTACCCTCGGCAGCAGTCACAGCGCAGAGATCCGCTGGGGGTGCCTTCGGGCTGAGAGGTGGGCGACCACCAACCCCTCGAACCTGATCACGGTCATCCGTGCGTAGGAATGCGGTTCGGTCTCCGAACATCAGGCCAGCGTTTTCGAGGTGCTCGGACGCTGGCTTTTTGTTGCCGGCGTCCGCCCTCGAGGCGCGGCCGAGCCACCGGGGACAGCGGTCTCGCAGATCAGGGAGGAACCCCGAAATGCGGACCATTCGTACGCTCATCATTCTCGTCTGCTTCGCGAGCGTCGGGCTGCTGGTGCTCAGCTGCGGAGACGACGACGGCGGCCAACCCACGCTGGTGGTGTTGACCCACAGCTCGTTCGACATCGACCGCGAGCTGGTCGCGCGGTTCGAGCAGGAGCACCACGTTACCGTCGACATCCGCAAGGGCGGCGACGCCAACGAGGTCGTGAACCGCGCACTGCTCAACGCGGGGAACCCCGAGGGCGACGTGCTGTACGGGATCGACAACCTGACCCTGCCGCGAACGGTCGGGAAGGGGCTCTTTGAGGAGTACACCTCGACGCTGCGCGACCGCATCCCCTCGGACGTCCGGGCGGGGCTCGGGGATTCGCGGGAGGTGACGCCGATCGACTACGGGTACGTCGCGCTGAACTTCGATCGGGCGAAGGGGACCGCACCGAGCCGTCTGGAGGACCTCACGAACGCGGCGTGGCGTGGAAAGCTCGTGGTCGAGGACCCGACGACCTCGTCGCCGGGCCTGCAGTTCCTCGCGACAACGGTGGCGCAGTTCGGTGAGACCGGGTCGTACACGTGGAAGGACTACTGGCGCGACCTGCGCGCGAACGACGTGCTCGTGGTCGACGGCTGGGACGCGGCGTACAACACGTACTTCAGCCGCAACGGCGGCGACCGGCCGGTGGTCGTCTCGTACACGACGAGCCCGGCGGCGGAAGTCTTCTTTAGCGAAGGGAAGCTGAGCGAGCCGCCGACCTCGAACGTGATCCCGGCAGGGACGAAGCTGTTCCGGCAGGTTGAGGCGGCGGGCGTGCTGCGTGGCACGAAGCAGCCCGAGCTGGCAGGTCAGTTCATCGACTTCTTGCTCTCGGACGACGTGCAGGCGCACATTCCGGAGACGATGTTCGTGTACCCCGTGATGCCCGGCCTTGCGACGCCTGACTGGTGGCAGTGGGCGAAGGTCGACGTGCAACCCGCGGCGCTCAGCGTCGATGGGCCGACGATCGAGCGCTGGGTGCGTGAGTGGACGGACATCATGCGCCGATGAACGCGAGCTGGACGCGGCGGCGGACGACGTGGCCGTGGGCGATCCCGGCGCTGGCGCTGCTCGGGCCGTTCCTGCTGTGGCCGCTGGGAGCGATGGTGTGGCGGGCGGTCACGCCTGACGGCAGCTTCTCTCTCGGGCCGCTCGGCGACGTGGTGGGGGACGGGTACTACTGGAGGCGGCTGGGATTCACGGCCGGCCAGGCTGCCGCCTCGACGGCGCTGTCCGTGCTCGTAGGGCTGCCGGCAGCGTATGTGTTCGCCCGGTTGCGTTTCCCGCTGCGCGGGTTCCTGCTTGCGTTGCTAACCGTGCCGTTCGTGCTGCCGACGCTGGTCGTGGCGATCGCGTTCCAGCAGCTGGTCGGTCCGGGCGGCTGGCTCAACGACGTCCTCGAGGCGATGGGGCTCGATCCGATACGTCCGCTCGGCACGCTCGGCATCATCCTGGCCGCCCACGTGTTCTACAACGTCTCGATCGTGATCCGGCTGGTCGCGGCGGTGTGGCGCAACCTCGATCCGCGGACAGAGGAGGCGGCCCGGCTTCTGGGTGCGGGGCCACTGGCGGCGTTCCGCGCGGTGACGCTGCCCGCGTTGACGCCCGCGATCCTCTCGGCGGCGGCGCTCGTGTTCACCTTCACGTTCACCTCGTTCGGGGTGGTCCTCATCCTCGGAGCGGGGAACCCTGACCTCGATACGCTCGAGGTGGTGGTCTACCGGCTGGCGACCCGCCTGGTGGACCTGCCGGCCGCGGCGCTGGTGTCCACGATCCAGATCGGGGCGACGATTACGGCGCTCACGCTGTATTCGTACTTCCAGCGCGGGGCGACACGCTCACTGACGTTACGCGGCGAACGGTCGAGGCGGCTGCGGGAGGCGGGCTGGGGTCAGCGGTTGCTGGCGTTCCTCGTGGTGGTGGCGCTCGGGGTGTTTATCGTCGCGCCGATGGCGGCACTCGTGCATAGCGCGTTCACGGTGGGCGCGAGCGATGTCGCGACGCTGGAAAACTTCACCAGCCTGTTCGACGACACCGGGCGGCAGTCGTTCATCCCGCCGCTCGATGCTGTGCGGTGGAGTCTGACGTTCGCGGCGGGGTCAGCCGCGCTCGCAACGGTGGTCGGGCTGGCCTCGGCGCGGGCGATCGCGTACTCGCGGGGCGCGTTCGGCGCACTCGGGGACGGGCTGCTGATGCTGCCGCTGACGGTGCCGGCGGTGGTGCTGGGGTTCGGCTACCTCGTGACATTCAACCGGGACCCGTACGACCTGCGAGGGTCGCTGTGGCTGGTGTTCGCGGCGCATGCGCTGGTCGCCTACCCGTTCGTGGTGCGTTCGGTGCTATCGACGCTGCGAGCGGTCGACCCACGTGTGCCGGAGGCCGCGAGGATGCTCGGGGCCTCCTCGTGGACAGTGTGGTGGAGCGTCGAGTTCCCGATCCTGCGACGGCCGCTGCTCGCCGGGGCGCTGTTTGCGTTCGCGGTGTCGCTCGGCGAGTTCGGGGCGACGGTGCTGCTGCAGCGGCGCGAGTTCGCGACGCTGCCGATCGCGATCTTCGACGCGCTGAGCAAGCCGGGCGAGGCGAACCTCGGACATGCGCTGGCGATGTCGACGTTGTTGATGGCGGTGACGGCGGCTGCCTTCTTACTGATCGAGCGATTACGCTACCGTGACACGACCGGCTTCTAGTCTCCGCCGGCGATTGCACGTGTCCAGGGTGTGTCATGGCGTCTCTCGTCGTCGAAGGGCTGTACCGCTCGTTCTCGGATGAGGTGCTCGCCGTCGAGAACGTGTCGTTCGAGGTGCCGGACGGGCACATCGCGGCCCTGATCGGGCCGTCAGGGGCTGGCAAGACCTCGGTGCTGCGCATGATCGCCGGCCTTGACGAGCCGAACCTGGGCGACGTGCGGCTGGACGGGCACTCGTTGCGGCGAGTGAAGCCGCACCGGCGGGGCATCGGGATGATGTTCCAGGAGCTGGCCCTCTTTCCGCACATGAACGTTGAAGACAACGTGATGTTCGGGCTGCGGATGGCGAAGTGGCCGAAGCCGGCGAGGCGTGAGCGAGCCGAGGAGATGCTGGCGCTCGTGGGGCTGACGGCGTTTGCGACGCGGCGCGTCGACGAGCTGTCCGGCGGCGAACGGCAGCGGGTGGCGCTGGCGCGGGCGCTGGCGCCGCAGCCGGGGCTGCTGCTCCTCGACGAACCGCTGGGGGCGATCGACGAAGAGCGCAAGCGCTGGCTGCGTAACGAACTGCGGGCCGTGCTGCGGTCAGTGCAGACGACGGCACTCATCGTGAGCCATGACATTCGCGACGCGGTGGCGATCGCGGACGACGTGGTGGTGATGGACGCGGGGCGAGTGCTGCAGAGCGGACCGCTCGCGACGGTCGTCGCGTACCCGATCACGGCAGAAGCGGCCGCGATGTTCGGCTACGTGACGCTGATCGCGGGCGAGGTGCGCGAACGCGGGGTGTTCGAGCAGGGCGTGGGGTCGCTGCCGCTGCCTCCGGAGCTGCGGCTGACCGGGCGCGTGCGGGTCATGGCGCACCCCTCGTCGTTGCGGGCGGTGCCCACGAGCGCCGGAGAGAGCTCGGGCGTGACCGGGCTCGTGAGCGGGACGCAGCCGGACGGGCCGACGCAGCTGCTGAAGATCATGGTGGGGACGCGCCAGTTGCTCGCGCGGTGGGCGTGGGAGGGCAGTGCGCCCTCGACGGGGTCGCAGGTGGCGCTGGCGGTGCGGTCGGACACGCTGCGGTTCTACGCGGTGTCGACGCAGCCGGTGCTGTCGGGCGCGTCCTGAGGCCCCGGCGCGGGGACGCGCGGGTTGTCGATATCACAGGTCCCTGGTTGCTGGAATCCGGTGGCGGGGGCGGGTAGCCTGACCACATGCGGGGATTCAGTCTCTTGCGGCGCGATCCGGAGGCTCGGGCGCTGCGCGCCCTTGCCGACGGGCTGCGGCAGCTCCCGGAGCGGCACCGGCCCGAGGAGGCACTACAGATCGTGGCGGACATCGCGCGCCGGGAGACGCGGGCGCGCTATGCGGCGCTCGCAGTGACGGACGAGCACGACCGCACGCAGGGATTCGTCACGTCGGGGATGACATCCGACGAACTGCGTGGGCTGCGCGTACCGCCGCAGGGCCACGGGCCGCTGGGCGCGTTGCGCGATGACGGGCGACCGGTGCGATACGACGATGTCTCGAACGCGCGCCGGTCGTTCGGGTTTCCGCCGAAGCACCCACAGATGCGCTCGTTGCTCGGGGTGCCGGTGTGGGCACGGGGCAACGTCCGAGGCTCGCTGTACGTGACGGACCGGCTCGACGGGAAGCCGTTCGACGACGACGACGAGCGGCTGGTGGTGACCCTGGCGACGCATGCCTCGAAGGTGATCGAGCGCGAGTGGTACTAGTCCGGGGTCACTCGGGCTGTGGCAGCTGCGCGGTCACTCCGGCGTCGAAGCGCACCTCGTTCCCCGCGGCGATGCCGTTGCGCGCGTACCAGCCGGGCTGCGCCTCGATCGCGTAGAGGTAGTCAGCAGCCGGCGTGATGTAGTCGAGCGACTCGGCCTTCATCTCGCGGACCTCGACGATGCGGGAATCGGCGCCCACGAAGGCGATCGAGAGGTCGACGTGCGTGTTCTTCATCCAGAAGCTGCCGCGCTGGCTGTTGGCGAAATAGAAGAGCATGCCGCGTTCGTCGAGGAAGTAGCGGCCGGAGAGGCCGGTCGTGAACTCGGCGCGCGGGAGGACCTCGGTGGGAAGGCAAACGGCGCTGCCGTCGCCACGAACGAATTCGACGAGGGGGAGCTGCGCGCGAGTCGTGGCGCCAGTGCTCGCGGTGGGCTCGGGTGTGGCGGGCGGCCGCGCCACGCTGGTGACAACGGCGGCGGCGGGGGCGGGCGTCGCGGTGCACCCGGCAGCGGCGGCGGGGGTGGAGGCCGGAGCCCGGGCCTGGTACTTGTCGCCGGAACAGGCGGTAGTGAGCAGGAGGACGCTGGCCGTCAGTGCGAGGTAGAGACGGTGCGTCACGCGGTCGATCGTAGGCGTCAGGTGCGTTCGTTGACAATCAAAGGTGACGGCCGATAGCGTCGGAAGGGTGTCAAACAGCGAGATCCTGGACCTGGCGCTCCGACTCTGGCCGCAGGCGCGCGACCAGGGGGTGGTGAGCGATCCGAACGACCTCGACCGGCTGCTGGAATCCCAGGGACTGCCGGGGGCCGCAGGGTACGAGGACGGGCTACGGACGACGTTCGCGTGCTTCGGGCCCGCCGAGGAGGCTACGTTCACGCTCCCGACGGGTGAGCAGGCCGGCAGTGACGAGTCGGCACGGTTCCTCGCGCACCTCGTCGTGACGCGAACGCTCCTCGCGGTAGGGCTGTCGATCGACGAACGGGTCGACGCGGCGATGACGACCGCGCATGCGCTGTCGTGGGCGACGAGCGGCGGCGGGAGCTACCACCAGGAGCCGATCGCCCTCGCGACCTCGCTGTGGCTGATCGCGCTCGACCCCGAGAGCTCGTCGGACCGGCCGCTCGCGATCGACTGGTCACCGGCATGCTTCGAGCGTGACTGGTGGGACCCGGACGAGCGCCTGTTCTCGCATTACGACATCCGCGAGCGCGGCCTCGACTGGGCGGCGTATGTGAGCTACGACCCGGCCAGGCACGCGGGCTGCTCGATCTGGACGATCGTGGAGCCGTTGCTGCGGCTCGAGCAGGACAGCCGGGCGCGGCTTGCCCTCGCGCAGCTATCGGCGGCATCGGACGTGGGCCAGCGCGCGAACGCGGCGGCGATGCTCGAGCGGAACCGCGTGGCGGGGATGCTGCGGAGCTACTTCGGTCCGGCGGGCTCGAACGGGACGACGGCGCAGCCCGGCTGGCGGACGGGCTAGTCCTCGGCGGGTGGTTGCGCGGCCAACGCCTCGATGGCCTCGAGGACGTTCAGCAGGTGGCGGTCGTCTTTGTCGGCAACGTCCGGGATGTGGTAGCCGCCGAAGTCATCGACCACGCCCTTGTGGTCATCGATCACGAAGTCGGGCATGACGTTGACGTTGTACTCGCCGAGGCGGTCCTTGTAGCCCCACAGCGGCTTCACGAAGTAGTCGGTGACGTAGCCCTCGAGGTTGTGGCGGCGCATGTCCCAGCGGCGGATGCCGACGCCGGACCAGATGTAGATGGTGTGCCCGCCCTCGGTGAGGCGCTGGAAGACGTACTCGACGTGGTTGCGCAGTTTGCCGTCCCACATGATGAGCGTGTAGTCGACGTCGAAGAACACGTTCAGCTTGCGCATGGTCGCTCCTGTTGGCGGTGCGTGACCTCGTTTGTCGTCCGTTCCTGACGGTACCACGACCGTGCGGGCAGGCCGGTCACGAGGAGCGGCCTCGTGCGCGCCGCGCGGCAGGGGCCGCCGGGGTGGGGGGCGATGCCTCGGCGGCTTCGAGTTTGGTCAGGCGGTCCTTCAGGCGCTGATTCTCCTGCTGGAGCTTCTCGACATCGTCCTTGAGGCCTCGGAGTTCGGCGCCCTTGTCAGCGCCTTCGGTGAGGGTGCGGATGGCGAGCTGGGCGTTGCGGCGGACGCGGCCTTCGAGAGCGCGCGCTGAGACCGCACGGAGGGCGGGAACCGCGCGTGCGTCTTTGAGCGCGGCGAGGGCGCCGATGGCCGAGAGCTGCACGCGGAGCCAGCGGTCATCGAGGAGGCCCTCGAGGCGTTCGCGGGTGCGGAGCCGGGTGGGCTCATCGGCGAGCGGGCCAAGCGCGCCCAGGGCGTCGACGGCGGCGCGGCGAGCGTTCTGGTGGCGGCCCCAACTTGTGTAATCGAGCAGCAGGTCGATGGCGCGGAGATCGCGCAGATGCGCGAAGCCGGTGAGCGCGCCGACCGTGATGACGTCGTTATGCGCGGGACGGCCGAGGACGCCCGTCAGAACCTCGTACGCGCCCGGAGTGCGGGTGCGCCCGAGCGCCTCGGCGGCCGCCGCCTGGACGTAGTAGGAGGCGTCCCCCTCGCCCGAGAGCATGTTCCCGAGGGCACGCGCGGCTTCGGCGTCGTCCGGGAACTGCCCGAGGGCCGCGGCGCCCGCGCGCCTGACCTTCGAGTCGCCCTGGCCGGCCGCGGCCACGAGCGCGTCGCGGGCGGCGGACGCCTTCGTGCCGCCGAGGGCCGTGGCGACCTCGGCACGGACGAAGTCGAGTTCTGCGTCGTTGAGGAGCGTGGTGCGAAGTGCGTCGATAGCGCCGGGGGAGGCGAGCCTGGCGAGGCCCTTTGCGGCCTCGATGCGGCCGATGGCCTGCGGGTCGTCGGCGAGCTGGGCCTTCAGCATGGGTTCGCCGGGTTCGAAGGCGAGCGTCTTGAGCACGCGGTTGCCGGGGTCGATAGCGACGAAGCGCGGCTCGGCGGTCAGGGGGAAGACGAAGGTCTGGCGCGCTTCGGTCAGCTCGATGGGGAAGGTGCGCATGCCGCGCGCCGTCATGAAGCCGACCTCCATCGACGCCCGGTAGATCGAGGTGAGCTGGCCGTCCGGCTGCTGGGTCTGCTCCAGCGTGAGCGTGGCGGCGTTATGAGCGGCGTCCCAGGAGTAGGTCGCCTTGAACTCGGGGTGGCCGCCCTTCCAGACCCACTGGTCGAAGAACCAGTCGAGATTGCGGCCCGTGGTCTCCTCGATGGTGCGTTGGAGGTCGTGGGTGAGCACGTCGCGGCCAGCAAAGCGCTCGACGTAGGCGCGGATGGCGCGCCACCAGAGGTCGTCGCCGAGCTCGGTGCGCAGCATGTCGAGGACGACGGAGCCGCGCTCGTAGAGGTGGCGGTCGAAGATGTCGATGGGCTCGCTGTAGGTGCTCTGGACGAGCGGGCGGCGGTAGGTAGCGTCCTCCTGCAGGTAGAGCTGCGCGTTGCGGTGGAGGGCGTAGCGAAACGCGTCCCAGCCTCGATGGTGCTCGGTGAAGAGGGTGTCGAAGTAGGTCGCGAACGACTCGTGCAGCCAGCCGTGGGACCACTCGCGGCAGGTGAGGAGGTCGCCGAACCACTGGTGGGCCAGCTCGTGGGCGGTGATGCCGTCGGCAGTCTCGACCATGTCCTCGTGGGCACGCCCGTCGTGGAGGAGGGTGTCGGTCATCGTCGTGGCGGAGGTGTTCTCCATGCCGCCGAAGATGAAGTCGGCCACCGCGACCGTGGCGTACTTGTCGTATGGGTAGGGGACGCCGATCTTCTCCGCGAAGAAGCGGACCATCTCGGGGGTGCGGCCGAAGGCGCGGCGGAGGTCATCCGCGCTGCCCCGGCGGCCGTAGTACTGCACGGGCACGCCGTCGGCGTCGTCCTCGACGACGTCGAACTCTCCCGCGACGAGTGTCACGAGATAGGCGGGGTGCGGAACGTCCTGCATCCAGTGGAAGGTTGTGGTGCGACGGTCTCGTGAAGTGGACTCGAGGCGGCCGTTCGAGATGACCGTCCAGCCGGTGGGGACGGTGGCGATGACCTCGGAGGTCGCCTTCTCGCCGGGGTAGTCGACGCAGGGGAAGTAGTAGGGGCTGTCCTCGGCCTGGCCCTGCGTCCAGATCTGTGTGGGCCGGTCGGGGTAGCCCTCGTCGGGCTGATTGAAGTACAAGCCGCGGCGCGGCCGACATGCGTAGCGGACGACGGTCGCGATCGAGCGGCCGGCGGGGCGGGCGCGGCCGAGGTCGATGCGGAGCTTGCCGTCGCTGGCGGTGAAGGGCAGCGCGTGGCCATCGGCGTCCGTAACCGCCTCGATATCGAGTTCGATGGCGTCGAAGACGGCCTCGCGGAGACCGCCGACGCGGGGGTGGAAGGTCGTCGTGGTGACGCCGCGGACCTCGCGATGCTGGAGGTCGAAGGCGAACTCGAGGCGGAGGTGTTCGATGACCAGGGGACGGTCGCGGCCCCAGACGGCGCGGTCGCCGGGAAGGGCGAAGGGACGGCGGTCGGCGAGCGCGATGGCGCCCGTGGATCCGCCGCAGGCGATCAGGCCTCCGTGATAGGACTCGAGTTCAGACGGCACGGCTTGCCCCCTCGGCTGCGGTTCGGCATCGAATGACAGCGATCATGCGACGGGGAGCGGGCAGAGGGTAGGTGTTGTCAGCGGCTCATGGAACGGTAGCGCAGCACGGCGAGCGGCGCGAAGACGGTGACGATGACCGCGATCCAGATGAGCGTCAGCAATGCCGGGTGCTCGGCGGGGAAGCCGGAGGAGGCGAAGGGGTTGGGGTTGCCCCAGAAGCCGCGCAGGGCGCCCGCAAGTGCGCTGGTGGGGTTCCACTCGGCGACGGGTTGCAGGACCGAGGGGAGTGTTTCGGGGGGGACGAAGACACTCGACAGGAACGTGACGGGGAGGATGACCGTGAACGCGACCTGGTTGGCGACCTCCACGGTGGGGACCATCGTGCCGAACCAAATGCCGACCCAGGACATCGCGAAGACGAACAGGAGGAGGAGGCCGACGCCGGCAAAGAACTCGGGGACGCTGCTGTGGACGCGCCAGCCGACCGCGAGGCCGGAGCTCATGATCACGACGAGGATGCCGCTCTGGTAGATGACGTCGAAGACGGCGCGTCCGCTGAGGACGGCGGAGCGGGCCATCGGCAGCGAGCGGAAGCGGTCCATGAGGCCCTTGTTGATGTCCTCGCAGATGCCGATGGCGGTCGTGGCGGCGGCGAAGACGACGTTCTGGGCGAAGATGCCGGGGATGAGGAACTCGCGGTAGGAGCCGCCGCCCGGGAGGGGGATGGCTCCGCCGAAGACGTACGCAAACAGCAGGACGAACATGATCGACTGGAGGATCGCGAAGATCGCGAGCTCCGGGATGCGCGGCACGCGCTTCAGGTTGCGGACGGCGATGATGAGGCCGTCCCGCACGGCATGCCTGACGCCGCCGGGCTGCGGGTGAGGCAGCGACGAGTCAGCGGCCACGGGCGCCCGTCCTCTCCTCGGCAGCAGCGCCGGCTGCGGGGTCCTCGAACGTGGGGGCGGCGGCGTGGCCGGTCAGGACGAGGAACACGTCGTCGAGCGTCGGGCGGTGGATGCCGATATCGACGACGGGGACGCGCAGCTCATCGAGCTCGCGACCGATACGCAGGAGCGTCGGGACGCCGTCCGAGGTGGGGATGGTGAGGCGGCAGGCGGCCTCGTCGACCGCGACCTGTTCGCCATGACGCCGGATGGCCACGGCGGCTCGGGCCAGGTCGACGTTGTTAGTGAGCACGACTTCGACGCGCTCGCCGCCGATGCGAGACTTCAGCTCGTCGGCGGTGCCGCGGGCGATGATCTTGCCGTGATCGACGACCGCGATGGAGTCGGCGAGGGCGTCGGCTTCCTCGAGGTACTGGGTCGTGAGGAGGAGTGTGGCGCCCTCGCCGATGAGGTCGCGGATGATCTCCCACATGCTCAGCCGGCTGCGGGGGTCGAGTCCGGTCGTCGGTTCGTCGAGGAAGAGGAGGCGGGGCCGGATGATGATGGCGCTGGCGAGGTCGAGCCGGCGGCGCATCCCACCGGAGTAAGTCTTTACGGTTCGGCTGGCGGCGTCCTCCAGGTCAAACTGTCCGAGGAGGTCATCCGCGCGGCGGCGGGCCACCTCGGAGGGCAGGCCATACAGCCGTCCGAACATGACGAGGTTCTCGCGGCCCGTGAGGTTCTCGTCGACGGCGGCGTACTGGCCGGAGAGACCGATGATGGAGCGGATCCGCTGGGCCTCGTGGAGGAGGTCGTAGCCGGCAATGGTGGCACTGCCGGCGTCCGGACGCATGAGGGTCGCGAGGATGCGGACGGTCGTG
This sequence comes from Dehalococcoidia bacterium, assembly GCA_019694855.1. Classification (GTDB taxonomy): domain Bacteria; phylum Chloroflexota; class Dehalococcoidia; order UBA2979; family UBA2979; genus JAIBBD01. The sequence goes on along the minus strand of JAIBBD010000007.1, from coordinate 36,096 downwards.
GTCTTGCCGGCGCCATTGGGGCCGAGCAGGCCAAGCACTGTGCCCTCCTCGACGGTCAGGTCGAGGCCGTCGAGGGCACGGACTTCGCTCTTGCGTGAGCGGTACACCTTGACCAGGCCCTTGGCCGTGATGACGTCCATCGACTCCCCGCCCCGCACAGACGACAAGTACCCATTGTACCGATCGCACCTCGGCGGGCGTGAGCACACGCGGCGGCGACGCTTGTCCGGCGAAGCCCGTGCGCCTACGCTGGCCGGACTGTGGGGGACCTAACGACCTCGGGGTGGACTGACGCGGACATCGAGCGGCTGCTGGCGCCCGTGGCACGGGAGCTGGCTGCGCCAACGTCGCTGTCACCATTGCCGTATGACCTGAACGCCGGCGTGCCGGACCGCGCCAGCCTTCCCTGGCGCGAGCTGGCCGAGGCCGCGGCCCGCGCCCTCGAGGCGGACCCCGGTGGGGCGCTGACGTACGGGGGGACGCTGGGTTACGAACCGCTGCGCGCCTGGATCGCGGAGCGTAACGCCGCCGAGACGGGGCTTGAGCTGAACTCGAGCTGGGTGACGCTCACCTCGGGCAGCGCGCACGCGATCGACAACATCGCGGCCACGTTCACGGCGCCGGGCGACGTAGTGGTGACGGGCGCCCCGACGTACCCCGGGGCGATCCGGACGTTCCGCGCTCGGGGCGCCGAGATCGTGACGGTGCCTCAGGACGGCGACGGACTCGAAATGGGGCCGCTGGCCAGCGCGCTCGAGGCGCAGCGCGCGGCAGGCCGTTCGGTAAAGCTGATCTACGTCGTCGCGAACTATGACAACCCGACGGGGGCGACGTTGCCCGAGGAGCGGCGCATCGAGCTGGCGCGGCTCGCCGCGGAATACCGCGCATTGATCGTCGAGGACGACGCGTACACCGGGATCGACCTCGATGGCCCGCCGCCCACCTCGTTGTTTCAGATCATGGGGGGCGAGGGCATCCTGCGCGTGGGGACGTTCTCGAAGACGATCGCGACCGGCCTGCGGTCGGCGTGGATCCTCGCGACGCCGCGAGTCATCCAGGCGCTCACGTATATGCGGTTCGACAACGGCGCCTCGCCGTTCGTCCAGCGCATGATCTTCGAGTACCTGAAGACGGGGGCGTACGACCCGCACGTCGCGCGGCTGCAGGGGATCTACCGTGAGCGGCGCGACGCGGCGGTGAGCGCGCTCCGAGAGCGATGCGACTCGTTCGTGACGTTCGAGGTGCCTCGAGGCGGGTTTTTCCTGTGGCTGCGGTTGCGGGAGGGGCTGGAGGCACGGGCGCTGGCCCGCGCGGCGACCGAGGTCGGGGTGGCGATCACTCCCGGGCAGATGTACTACGCGTATGAAGGCGGCGAGCGCAATGTGCGCCTGGTGTTCTCGGCGCTGCCGCCGGAGCAGCTGCACGACGCGATCACCCAGCTTGGGAGGGCCTGCGCCGCGGCGCGCGTGACCCCGTAGCGTTGCGGTAACGATCACCAAAGCGGGGGAGGCGGAGCCTCCCCCGCTTTGCTTTGCGCTGCAGCGAGCCGCGGTTACGAGCGGCGGCTTCTCGTCAGCACCGAGTAGCGAGCAGCCGCGGTAAGCAGGCCGGCGAGGCCGAGCCAGGCGAAGGCCGTCGCGGGGCTCGTGGTCCTGGTACCGAGGCCGGCGTTACCCGTGTTGGGCGGACGCGGCGCAATCGGCGCGGCGCCCTGAACACCGATGGCCGGTGGGGCGACCTGCCCCACGGCGCCGCTCGAAGGCTGGGCGCCAGCAGGCGGGGTCGCGCCAGCGACCGAGATGACCACGGTGGGCGTGCTCGTCACCGAGGCGGTGGCGGTCGAAGTGGCCGTCTTCGTTGGGGTCGAGGTTGGCGTCGTCTGCGTCGTCGGCGTGCTGGTCGACGTCGAGGTGGGCGTGCTGGTGGCCGTTGACGTCGGGGTGGTGGTCGCCGTGCCCGTCGGCGTCGGGGTGGCCTGTGCCGTGGGCGTGCTGGTCGGCGTCGACGTCGGGGTCGTGGTTGGCGTCGACGTTGGGGTCGTGGTTGGCGTCGACGTCGGGGTCGTGGTTGGCGTCGACGTCGGGGTCGTAGTCGGCGTCGATGTCGGGGTCGTAGTCGGCGTCGACGTCGGAGTCGTGGTCGGCGTCGACGTCGGAGTCGTGGTTGGCGTCGGGGTGACCTGCGACGTGGGGGTGCTGGTCGGCGTCGAAGTCGGAGTGGACGTTGGAGTCGAAGTCGGCGTGCTCGTCGGGGTCGACGTCGCGGTCCCGGTCGGCGTACCCGTCGGCGTGGTCTGGGGGGTGCTGATTGGCGTGCCGGTCGGCGTGCCCTCAGAGATGTTGCAGTCGTTCTCCCAGATCGCCTGGCCCTCTGCAGTCCAGTTCAGGCCGTCATGAGCTCCCTCGATCGGGGGGATGATGTCGCCCCACTCGATCTTGTCGTCCTTGAACTGCTGAGCGACGGACTCGCTGCTCGCGAGCGGGCCCTGGTGCTCGCTGTAGTGGTCGCCCTTGTCACCGCTGCCGTCGGCTGCCGCGACATCGACCTCGATGCTGACGTAGGGGTTGGTGACGGAGTTGGTGCGATGGCAGATGCGGACCTTGTGCTCGCCATCGTCACCCGGCTTGGTCGCCTCGGCGGGGCTAGTGAGCGAGATCACCGTCGTGGAGACGACGGCGACGAGCGCCATGACCGTGGCAGTCGAGACGAGGAGTTTCCTAATTGCGGACATCGTCGAACCTTTCCGGCCTCCTCGGGCCGAAGCTCGCCGCGGGCGTGACATGGCAACGCCGAGCAGCGAGGCGCGCAGTGATCAAGGCGCGATGAAAGGCGCAAACGAGGCACAAGGAGTCAGTCGGTGTGTTGACCCGCACGCAAATGGCGCAGCGTGCACAGCCGGTCAACCAAGGCGCGACCGAGAGGCGCGGTCAGACTGAGAAACGACGTCCGGGCTGAGGGCTACCCGGGAGGCTCGTCGACGGGTTCGGGCGAGGGGAGGGAGGCGACCCTCCAGGGTGAGGCAGCCCGACCGACGCGACCAGAGCGAAGCAAACCCTGACGCGACCCTCGAATAGTACCTTAACGTCGCGTTGGGGTGTCAAGCCCGCATTGCGAATTCTGGGAGGACTCTTACGACTTAATCGGAGATCGGCGATTGATTGCGAATGCGATTAACCGGGTTCTCCGATTAGCTCGCCTCGGGCGCGTCTTGCGGTGGCTTCGTCTTCGCCGATGAGCTCGGCGGCGCGTGCGGCCTGCTCGGTCTCGAAGGTCATGCGGTAGAGGTTGGCGTAGATGCCGTCGGCGGCAAGGAGCTGCTCGTGCGTGCCGATCTCCGCGATACGCCCGCGGTCGAGGACCACGATGCGGTCCGCCTCGCGGATGGTGGAGAGGCGATGGGCGATGACGAAGGAGGTCCGGCCCTTCAGCAGTTCGCGGAGGGCGCGCTGGATGATCGCCTCCGTCTGGGTGTCGACGTAGGCGGTGGCCTCATCGAGCACCAGGATGCGGGGGGCGGCGAGGATGGCACGCGCAAAACTGATGAGCTGCCGCTGGCCGACGGAGAAGTTCTGCCCACGCTGCTGGAGGACGGTGTCGTAGCCCTTTGGCAGGCGCGAGATGAAGTCGTCCGCGCCGACCGCCCGCGCGGCTTCCTGAATGCGCTCGATGGGGGCGTCCGGGTCGCCGTAGGCGATGTTCTCCCGGATCGTGCCGCTGAAAAGGTACGGGTTCTGCAGCACGACGCCCATGTGGCGTGTGAGTGAGCGACGCTTGATGTCCCGCAGGTCGTGGCCATCGATGCGGATTGCGCCGCTGGTGACCTCGTAGCCACGGCTGACGAGCGAGGTGATCGTGGTCTTGCCGGCGCCGGTGTGTCCGACGAAGGCGACGGTCTCGCCGGGGGCGACGTGGAGGTCGATGTCCTCGAGGACGGGAATGCCCTCGACGTAGTGGAAGGAGACGTGGTCGAAGTCGACGCGGCCCTCGACGGTCTCAAGCTCGAGCGCGCCGGGGCGGTCCTGGATGCGGGGTGGGGTGTCGAGGACCTCAAAGACGCGCTCGCCGCCGGCCATGGCGCGCTGCAGCATCGTGTACTGGAGGACGAGGTCGCGAATAGGGTCGAAGAAGCGGCCGACGTAGAGGGTGAACGAGGTGAGGACGCCGAAGAAGACGGCGAGGTCGGCGTCGGTCGAGTTCAAGACGCGGAGGCCGCCGACGATGAGGACGGCGGCGGTTGCGATGGCAACGGCGAGCTCGAGGGCGGGCATGACAGCCGCGGTCATGACGGCGGCGCGGATGTTGGCGGCGCGGTTCTGGCGGTTCAGCTGATCGAAGCGGCGGCTGTTCTCGTCCTCGCGGGACATCGACTGGACGGCGCGGACGCCGGAGAGGTTCTCGGCCAGGGTGCCGTAGAGCTGGCTGACCTGGACGCGGACGTTGACGAAGGCGTCCTTGGCGTGGCGGGCCCACCAGACCATGACGAGCACGAGCGGGGGCACGACGGCGAAGGTGACGAGCGCGAGCTGCCAGTCCCGGACCAGTAGCACGATGACGATGATGCCGAGGCCGACGATGTCGGCGGCGAAGGTCAGCGAGCCGCTCGTCAGGAGGTCCTGGATGACGGTGACGTCACTGGTGAGCCGGCTGATCATGCGGCCGACTTCCATCTCGTCGTAGAAGCTGAGCGAGAGGCTCTGCATGTGGTCGTACATGTCCGTACGGAGCTTCACGAGCAGGCGGTTGCCGAGCCAGTTGACCGCGAGCTGCTGGGCGAAGGAGGCGAGCCAGTAGAGGACCGCCATCACCGCGAGGACGATCAGGAGGATCACGACCTGCCGTTCGTCGCGGCGGACGCCGGCGGTGACGGCGAAGCCGATGATCAGTGGCTGCGCGAAGTTCATGGCGGCTGAGAGCACCATGGCGAGGAAGGCGATCGTGGCCTGCAATCGATAGGGTCGCAGGTAGGGGAGGATGCGGCGGACGACCTCGGCATCGTAGGCCTTGCCGAGATACTCGTCGTCCCAGCCGTCGCTGCCGCGACCAGCGGCGCGGCCGGGCCCCATCGACTGGCCGCCGATGCCTGTACTCCAGCCCGCGGCGCCTCCGCCGCCCCACATTCCCATCAGCCGGTGACCTCGGCCGGGCGGGCGGGCAGGGGTGTGGCTCCGGAGCCGTTCTGGTGAGCGGCTCGGTACTCACCCAGGGCCTCTTCCTGGTCCTTCAACTCGAGGTCAAAGATCGTGCGGTAGAGGCCCTCCTGCGCGAGGAGCTGGGCGTGGCTGCCGCGCTGCACGATGCGGCCACGATCGAGGACCACGATCTCATCGGCGCGCATCACGGTGCGGAGGCGCTGGGCGATCACGAAGGTGGTGCGGCCCCGCATAAGCTCCTGCAGCGCCTGCAAGATGAGGTACTCCGTCTGGGCGTCCACGCTCGCGGTGGAGTCGTCGAAGATGAGGATGCGCGGATCGAGGAGCAAGGTGCGGGCGATGGCGATGCGCTGCTTCTGGCCTCCGGACAGCGTCACGCCTCGTTCGCCGACCCATTCGTCGTAGCCGAGGGGGAGGCTGACGATGAAGTCGTGGATGCGCGCGGCCTTCGCGGCGCGCTCGATCTCCTCCTGGGAGGCGCCCGGGCGGCCGTAGGCGATGTTGTCGCGGATGGTGCCGATGAAGAGGAAGACGTCCTGCTGGACGATGCCGATGTTGCGACGGAGGGACTCGATGGTCACGTCGCGGACGTCCTGGCCGTCGATGGTGATGCGGCCGGCGGTGACGTCGTAGAAGCGAGGAATGAGGTTGACGACCGTGGACTTTCCGCTGCCGGCCGGACCGAGCAGGGCAATGACCTGGCCCGGATGCGCCTCGATGTCGATGCCGCTGAGGACGGGGCTGATCTGGTCGTAGCCGAAGCTGACGCCCTCGAAGCGGACGGCGCCCTCGACGGCGCGCAGTTCGGTGGCGTCGGGTGACTCGGTGACGGCGGACTGGGCGTCGATCAGCTCGAAGACGCGCTCGGCGGAGCTGATGCAGCGGGCGACGCCGTTGAGCAGGAAGCCGACCGTGCGGATGGGGAGCTGGAGCAGGTTCAGCCAGAGGACGAAGGCGAGCAGGTCGCCTTCCTGGAGCTGGCCGCGGGCGATCAGTAACGCGCCGACGCCGACGGTGATCGCGATCTGGAGCATCGAAAGGCCCTGCATGAGTGGCTGGTGTTTCGCCATCTCGCGGGCCTGGTTGTAGTTGAGATCGGCCTGGCGCTGGACGGTGCGGCGGAACTTTTCGCTCTCGAAAGGTTCGCGGCTGAAAGCCTTGACGACGCGGATGCCGGTGAGGGACTCCTCGGCGGTCTGGGTCATCTCGGCCTGGCTCTGCTGGATCTCGAGCCACATCGGGCGCATGCGGCGGCTCATCACGATGGAGCGCCAGGCGATGACGGGGACGGTGACGATGCTGACCAGCGCGAGGGTGGGATTGATCACGAACATACCGACGACGGCGACGATGACGAGGACGGCGACGTAGCCGAGGCGGAACAGGCTCATGCCAAAGAACATGCGGATGTTCTCGACGTCCTGGGTAGCCCTCGACATGATCTGACCGGTCTCGACGCGGTCGTGGTAGGCATAACTCAGGCGCTGGATGTTGTTGTAGATCTCGTTGCGGATGTCATAGGCGACATGCTGACCGACGGTTTCGCCGAGGTAGGTCTGGCCGAAGGCGGTCAGCCCTCGAGCGATGGCGAAGGCGACGATGGCGAGGGCGGCGAAGATCAGGAGCTGCTCGTTGCCGTTGAGCCCGACGATGTCGCGGCCCTCGCGGACGGGACGGAGGCCCTGGTTGATCGCCTCGCGGATGAGCACCGGGCTGATCATGACGAAGGCGCCGGACGCGAAGACGCAGAGCCAGGTGAACAGCACCCGACGGGTGTAACGCCGCGTGTAGGGCAGGAGGCGGAGCAGGTAACGCACAGAGGTCCCCCTGCGCTCTACCGTACTCCTATCGCGGATCGAAAGTAAAGGAGCGCTTAAGCATCATGCCGTGCGGTCGAGATCTCCGAAGAGGGCGAGCGACGACCCTGCGAGGTAACGGTAATTGGTGACGGTGACTCGGTCCTCGGCGAGGAAGGCGAGCCGGAGGCGCGCGCCGGTGAGGTGATGCAGCGCCGGGGTGAGCAGCCAGCCCCACCAGCGGGTGCTGGTGGCCCAGTCGGTAATCACGACGTTCACGCGGATCTCGGGGTCGATGGAGAGCGCGCCGTGGACGTACGAGCTGAGCGTGCCGATGACGTCGCCCGCACCGAAGTGGCTCGGGAGGACGACGAGCTGCACGCCCATGGCGTCGATGCCGAGATCGCGCCACTGCCGCTTCAGCTCGGTGGTGGCCTCCTCGTCGACGTTGACGTGGACGGCCTGGCGGATGCCGCCGTAGCCGGACATATGCACGAACTCGCGGAGCGCGGGCAGGGTGTGCTTGTTGAGGTCGCCGACCACGAGGATCTGAAGGGTGCGGACCGGGCGCTGGAGGTAGGTCTTGATGTCGACCTCCTCGGCGCCGATCTCGCGCTCGACGTTCTGGTAATGCGCGTGGATGCGTGAGAGCAGGAACACGAGCGTCGGGATGACGACCAGGATGATCCATGCGCCCTCGGTGAACTTCGCGACGGCGAAGATGACGGTCACGACGGCGGCCATGATGGTGCCGATCGTGCAGATGGCCATCTTCCAGGGCCAGCGCGGATCGTATTCGAGGGTGGTCACGAGCATGTTGCCCGCCGCGTAGCGCGGGATGCGCTGGCCGGGTGGGACGTGGCGGACCCGTTGCCAGTGGACGATCATGCCGGCCTGGCTGAGGGTGAAGGAGAGGAACACGCCGATCGCGTAGAGCGGGATCAGGCTGGAGACCTCGGCACGGTAGACGATGATGAGCAGCCCCGCCGCGAAGGAGAGGACACTGATCCCGACGCCGAAGACGAGGCGGTTGTCGCGATCGAGCAGCCAGCGCGGGAGGAAGCCGTCGCCGGCCTGGAAGGCCGCGAGGCGGGGGAAGTCGGCGAAGGCCGTGTTGGCGGCCATGATCAGGATCGCGGCAGTGCCGAAGATGACGGCGATGTAGAACGGCGAGTGCGGAGTAAAGACCGTGCGGCCGATCTGCGAGATGACCGTCTCCGAGTGGCTGGCCTGTGCGCCTGTCTCAATCGCGAGGTGCGTGATGCCGAGGAACATGACCGCGACGAAGGCGGCCATGATCACCATCGTGTTGGCGGCGTTTCGAGACTTGGGCTCGCGGAAGGTCTGGATGCCGTCGCTGATGGCCTCGATGCCGGTGACGGCGGTGGACCCGCTGGCGAATGCGCGTATGAGCAGGAACAGACTGATGCCCTGGGTCGGCTCGATGACGTCCTTGACGTCCTGCACCTGGTTCAGGTCACCGGTGAACGCCCGGAAGAGACCGGCGCCCAGCATGATGAAGACCGAGGTGAGAAAGAAGTACGTGGGGATGGAGAAGGCGCGGCCGCTTTCGCGCACGCCTCGCTTGTTCACGTACCACATCATCGCGAGCAGGCTGACCGCGATGGCGACGCGGACCTCGTCGTTGAACACGGGGATGTTGGGAACGAACTGGTGGACGCCACTCGAGAAGTTGGCGACGCCGGCGGAGATGCTCACGGCGACGGTCAGGATGTAGTCCATCAGCAGGGAGGCGCCGGCGACCTGGGCCGGACCTTTGCCGAGGTTGTCCCGCGAGACGATGTAGGCGCCGGCGCCGTTTGGATACGCGAAGATCGTCTGCCGGTAGCTCACGAGCAGGACGACGATCATGCCGACGATGATCCCGGAGATCCACCTCGCGTCCGCGAAGTACGCGCTCCCCGCGAGCGCGAGGACGATGAGGATCTCCTCGGTGGCGTAGGCGACGGAGGAGAGGTTGTCGCTGGCGAAGACCGGGAGGGCGTAGCGCTTGGGCAGCGTCTGATGAGAGAGCTCATTGCGCCGCAGCGGGCGCCCAAACGGGTGGCGGATCGCCCAGCCGCGAGCCATTACGCCGGCACCTCGACGCGATCGCCGCGGTCGACGAGGACCTCGCAGGGTGCGCGGCGGAGCAGCTCCTCGATGATGTTGGCGACGGGGCCTTCGGCGTCGGCGGCCGGGTTCGCGATGACGATGAGGTCCGCGGTCTCCTCGGTCGCGACGCGGACGATGCCTTCCACCATCTCGCGCTGGTAGGTGAGGCGGGTCCGCCAGCGGATGTGGTGGCGGGCGGCGATGGCGGAGCCGATCTGGAGGGCGGCCTCGCCGCGGGCGACATCCTCGGGCGCCGGGTCGTCAAGCGCGCGGGAGCGCGGGACGGCGACGACGTGGAGGAGGACGAGTTCGGCGTTCTGCGCCTCGCCGAGGCGGCAGGCGAGGTTCACGGCACGGCCGCTGGCGACGCTGCCGTCGACGGGGACGACGATGTGATCCAGCTCGCGGACGGCACGCTCGCTCTCGGCGACGGTCTGCGAAAGGCCAGCCGAGAGGCGGCTGGCGAGCGGCCCGGCCTCGATGCTGCGCAGTACGAGGTAGGCGTAGATGGCCCCGAGCGCCTCGCTGCCTCTCGAGGGGCGGACGATCTTTGCGCCGGTGTAGGACTGAGCGAGTGAGTCAGCCCAGCCGTGGAAGAGGGCGCGGCGCCGGGGCTCGATGATGAGCCCGGAGGCGCGGCACTCACGAAGGAGTGGGGCAGGGTCGAACTGCGGCAGCAGGGCGGCCCGGGCCTGGACGGCCTGGGCCAGGGTCGAGGCGCGCCAGGCGGCGCCGAGGGCCTGCGCATCGCCCTCGTCGAGCCCGAGGTTCTGGAGCAGGTGAACCGGGTCGAAGCTCTGGGCCTCGACGGGGTCGGTGCTCAGCGCCCAGGACTGCATGAGCTCGGCGGGGACGCCCTCGGGACGCCCGAACACGGGCGGGACGAAGTTCAGGATGAGACCGAGGACGCGGTCGGGGTGCATCGCCGCGGCCTGGATCGCCGTGTAACCGGCGTCGAAGACACCGTAGAGAATGGCGCGCTCAAACCCGGCAGCATCGGCGACGGCCCAGAGATCGGCGCCCAGCTGTTCCCAGTCGGTCGCCGAGCCGAGGGGCGCGGAGCCACCGCTGCCTCGCTGGTCGTAGGCGACGAAGGCGTGCCCAACGGAGAGGGCTTCCAGGAAGGTCCGCTGCGTGCTGGTGTGATCGATGCCATCGAGGGTGATGCCCAGCGGGAAGGCCCCGATGATGGCGAGGCCGTCGCCCTGGTCAATGCGACCGTAGGCGAGCCCGTTGACCTCGTGGCGCACGAAGAGGGGCGGTGGAGGCACGGGCGCGTGGCCATCGGCAGCCGCTGTCGGAGACGACGGCGAGGGTTGGTCTGCTCCGGCCTCACTCATGGGTTCAACTCCAGCACGTTGGCGTACCGAACGCAATGGCAGGGCATAGGGTCCTCATCACCAGAGCGCGAGCACGATCGCGGCGAAGATGCCGACCTCGACGGCGACGGCTGCGGCAAACAGGACGTAGCCGGCCATGCGGTCCCAAGAATGCAGGATGACGCCGAGGATCAGGTCCGCAGCGAGGAGGAACGTGGCCGTGCGCGGCAGCTCGAGGATCGCCTCGCGACCCTGAGAGGAGACGACGGTGTCGTTCACGGGGAAGTGCAGGGGTTCGCGTTCGGGGATGGAGCCATAGCGCAGGGCGATCTGCGCCCAGACGAGCGCGAGGCCGATGACGGCGGCCGCGGCCAGCCAGCGCGCGCGCGGGTCGGCCCAGAAGGACTCGAGCGACGCGCCGGAACGCTCGACGTGGTGGGTGACCTCCGCGGTCGGGCCGAGCTCCTGGCGCATCAGCACCTCGCGGGCGAAGGCTTCAGGATCCTCGACCGAGATCGCGTAATTCTTCTCGGCAGTGACGACGTAGAGGACCTGGTCGCTGGTCTGGTGCGTTGAGTAGAAGAGGACGTTGCCGATCTGCGCGACATCGCCCTGGCCGACGTGGTGGCCCCACCAGGAGACGCCGCGGATGCGGGGGACGCCGACGGAGGAGGCGGGGACGAGGCGTCGGATGGCGCGCAGGGGCACGATTTGCCTCGTGGGGCCCCAGGCGATGACGAGGCCGTTGCGGTCGAGCAGGTAGGAGATGGTGGCGAGGCTGTAGGTCCAGAAGGCGAAGAGGACGGCGAGCGCACCGGCGAGGGTCGCGCCGAGGAACGTGATGAAGACCTGCCAGCCCTCGTCGGCGGCGATGCCGCTGTTGGCGAGCAGCACGGCGACGCCGGCCGACCAGAGCGTCAGCAGGGTGCCGACCAGAAGCCCGAGCGCCCTCGGAGGCTGGTAATGCAAGATGAGCCGTCCCGTGCAGGTGGGGGCCATTCGCGCCCCGGCCCCCCAAGTCTAGGGCGGCAGCCCTCGAATGGCACGACCACGCGGATCTTTAGAATGCGCTCGTCTGGAGGGGTGGAGCGGAGGAGGCGACCGATGGCAGAGGCGGGAGTGGTGGGTGGCGCGGCCGGCGCGCGGTCAGCGCCTCGATCGGGCCTGCGTGCGTTGCATCTGCTGCTGGCGGCACAGTCGGCGATCGTCATCCTGGTCGGGGTCAACCGTCGCACCGACCTCACCGTCGGCTATGTGGCGTCGAACGAGTTCCTGCGCTGGGTGGACCTGATCAACATGCTGGCGCTGCCGATGGCCAGTGTCGTGGCCTCGGTGTTGCTCAAGCGGTGGCTCGAGGCACGGGTCGGGGGGAGCGAGGCGTCGGAGCGCGGCGAGCAGATGCGTTGGGCGCTGCCCGTGCTGGACATCGTGTTTCTCCTGGGGGTGTATGTCCTCGCGGCGAGCTACGGGACGCACGAGGTGACGAACTACCTGCATGTCCGGTTCTGCGACGGGGACAGCGGCCGGCTCTGCGAGATCATCGCTTTCAACGACGACTCCTTCTCGCACTGGCTGTTCTTCACGGGGTTCGTGGTGATCAACCTCGTCATCCTCGCGCTGCAGGCGCTGGCGAGGGCGACGCCAGATGCCCGCGGCGCCGACCTTGCGCTGGTGAGCGTCAACGCGCTGTTCATCGCCAGCGGGATCTTCGTGAACCTTGCGTTCGAGGAGACGGGGTTCGACCTGCCGGTGGTCGCGTTGCTGTTCGTGGTTTCGGCCGCGCTGTGGTGGCGGGCGAGGCGACGTCCGCTCTTCGTGTACTACGCGGTCGCATACGGCGTCGGGCTGTTCGCCACGGGCCTCTACAAAGTGACGTAGTGGTTGCCGGTAGTCGGCCTGTCCTCGCCAGTCGCAAGCTGGATCGTGCACCGCAGTTACCTCGAGGCCGGGCAGACGGCAGGGAGCGCGACGAGATGGCGAACGTTGAGACACAAGAGCACATGCGGTACCACGCGGCGCACGCGCACCTCGGGACGCCGTTTGGCGGCGGGTGGTTCGGGGCGGTCGCCGAGCGCATCGCGCGGTTCTTTGGTACGCCGCAGTACCTCATCGGGCAGTCGCTGGTGGTGGCACTGTGGGTGGCCTCGAACGTGGTCGCGCTGTTCCACTTCGACCCCTACCCGTTCATCCTGCTCAACCTCGCGTTCAGCCTGCAGGCCGCGTATGCGGCGCCGCTGATCCTGCTCGCGCAGACGCGACAGGCGGAGCGCGACAAGATGTGGTCGGACGCCGATGCGCGGCATCGCGAAGAGCTGGCACAGAACACGATCACGCTGCTGGAGCAGAACACGGACCTGACCGAGCAGGTCGCGGAGCTGTCGCGCCAGGTGAGGCAACTGACGGCGGAGATCCATGGCGCGGTCGTGATGCCCCGGCCGGAGGCGGGCGGAGCCGAGCGGGGAGGGTCGATCTGAATTGACCCCCCAGATCGTGCCGCCTAGCATCCTGTTCGTGCCCCCAGCCCTCAACTCTGACCCCTGGTCGCTCGTCGCGCCGCTATACGACCTCGACTTCGAGGAGTTCGACGACGACGTCACGATGTATCGCGAACTGGGGGTCCGGCAGCGCGGGCCGGTGCTCGAGCTTGCGTGCGGGACCGGGCGCGTGGCGGCCGAACTGGCGCGCGCCGGCCTCGATGTGGTGGGCGTGGACTTCAGCGCGGGGATGCTCGGGGTGGCCGCAGAGCGGACGCGCGGTCTGCCCGTGACGCTGGTCGAGGGCGACATCCGCGACGTGCGCCTCGGCCGGCAGTTTGGGATGGTGCTTATCCCCCTCGGCAGCCTGCAGCACCTCGAGTCGGCCGCGGATGTAGTCGCGGCGCTGGAGACGGTGGCGAGCCACCTCGCGGAGGACGGGCTGGCGATCGTGGACGTCGAAGCGCCGCAACCGGAGGACTTCACCTCGGGGCCGCGTCCGCTGGTGGCGCACTGGACCAGGCGGTGGAGGGACTCGCTGGTAACGAAGCTGGTCGCCGTCGATGGCGTGCCCTCGGAGTGCCGGCGGCAGGTGACCTTCCATTACGACATCCAACCGAACGACGGGCCGTTCCGCCGTGTGAGCCACGAGTTCAACCTGCGCACGATCACGAGCGGGGAACTGGAGCTGGCCGGACGGCTGGCTGGCCTCGAACTGACCGCGCTGTACGGTGACTACGAACTGACACCGCTGGGTGACGGCGACCTGCGGCAGGTCGCCGTGTTCGAACTCGCGCGATGACGGCGATTGCCCTCGACGCGATGGGTGGCGATGACGCTCCGGCGGCGACCGTGCGCGGCGCCATCGAAGCCGCGCGCGAAGGTATCGAGGTCGCGCTGGTGGGCGAGCGGTCGGTGCTTGAGGCGGAGCTGGCACGCAGCGGCGGGACGCCGCCGGGCGTGCGGATCGAGCAGGCCTCCGACGTGATCGAGATGGGTGAGCATGCCGCGATCGAGGCGCGGCGCCGCCGCGACTCCTCGATCTACGTGGGACTCAGTCTCGTGCGCCGGGGCGAAGCCGACGCGTTCGTCTCGGCAGGCAATACGGGCGCGGTCTTCGCGACGGCCCTCGTGGTGCTGGGACGGCTACGTGGCATCGAGCGCCCGGCGCTTGGCGCCCTGTTGCCGGTGCCGGCGGGCCCGACGCTGTTGCTGGACGCCGGGGCCAACGCGGAGTGCCGGCCGTCTCATCTCGTCCAGTTCGCGCACCTCGGGTCCGCCTACATGGCGACAGTGGTCGGGGTGCCGAACCCGCGCGTGGGGCTGCTCAACATTGGCGAGGAGCCGACGAAGGGGACGCCGGTCCTCATCGAGACGCACGAGGAGCTGGCGAAGAGCGACCTGCGTTTCGTCGGCAATGTGGAAGGGCGTGACGTCTTTCGCGGCGCCGTGGACGTGGTGGTCGCCGACGGGTTTACCGGCAACGTTATGCTGAAGCTGGCCGAGGGACTCATCGAGATGATCTTCACGGAAATGCGTAGCGTGGCTTCGTCGTCGCTGCGCACGCGCCTGGGGGGTGCACTGCTGCGGCCGGCGCTACGTGAGATGTCGACGCGGCTGGACTACCGGAAGTACGGCGCAGCGCCGTTGCTGGGGGTGGAGGGGCCGGTCTTCGTGGCCCATGGCCGGAGTGATGCGGGGACGATCGCGAACGCGATCCGGACGGCCGCGGGCGCAGTCGAGCGGGGAATGATCGCGGCGCTGGCAGCTGTCCCTACCGAACGCCTCGGGAGCCGGGACTAGGGTTTCCTAGTTCGCCGCCTCGGGGTTTGCGGGAGCGACCTCGGTAGCCTCGACGGCGCCGACGGCGAAGCCGGCCGCGCCGGGTGCGAAGCGCCACCACATGCGCATCGAGTCGCGCAACAGCTCGACGCGCTCGGTGGGCTCGGCACAGCCGATACAGTTACCGAGATGCAAGTCGAGTACGAGCGCGCCGACCGTGTCGATGCCGGAGCGTACGGCCATGAGCTGCGTGACGACGTCCTCGCAGGGGCGCTCGCTTTCGAGCATCTTGGCGATGCCGCGGATCTGGCCCTCGATGCGACTGAGGCGGGCGCGGAGTTGTTCGGGAGAGGCTGGCTCGGCCATGGGTGTCCTCCGGGCTTGACATACCCCCAAGGGGTATCTAGAATCTAGCCTGTAGTAGCCGACCGTGTCAACGCCTGCAGCGAGTACACTCGGGCGGCACAGCTTCGAACCTCGATTACGATGATGGCACGAAAGGAAGCGGCATGGCACATCCGGCGGACACGACCGACACGACGTTTGACGCGGACGTATTGCAGAGCGACACCCCGGTCCTGGTGGACTTCTGGGCGCCCTGGTGCGGTCCGTGCCGCATGGTGGCCCCGATCGTGGAGGAGCTGGCGGGCGAGTACGAGGGGCGCGTGAAGTTCCTCAAGCTGAACACCGACGAGAACCCCCGGGTCGCGAGCCAGTTCGGGATCCGCTCGATCCCGACGTTGCTCGTCTTCAAGCAGGGTTCGATTGTCGGGCAGATCGTGGGCTTCCGTCCCAAGAGCGACCTGGCGAAGCGCCTGGACGCCGTCCTCTAGTCGCCGCTCTCTCTCGAGCGTCTCAAACGGCGGGCCTGGCCCGCCGTTTGTGTTTCTCCGGGGCCGCTCCATCGGCGCGAACTCAGGAGGAGGAGCACGTGACGACGAACGAGCGAATCGACATCGCGATCGTCGGTGGTGGACCTGCCGGGCTCGCCGCGGGGCTGTACGCGGCACGCGCGCTGCGACGGACGGTGCTATGGGAGCGCGGCGTGATCGGCGGGCAGATCGCGACGACCTCGACGGTCGAGAACTACCCGGGGTTTGCCGAGGGCGTGAACGGGCTGGACCTGGCCCTTGCCATGCGGCAGCAGGCGGAGCGGTTCGGCCTTGAGACGCGGTACGAGGCGATCAGCGAGCTGCGGCGGGCGGGGGACGGCTTCATCCTCGCCAGCGCGGAGGGCGAGGTACCCGCGCGCGCCGTGATCGTGACGGCGGGTGCGGAGGCGATTCGCCTCGGTGTACCAGGGGAAGCGGAGCTCACGGGCCGAGGCGTCTCGTACTGCGCCACCTGTGACGCGGCGTTCTTTCGCGACGTGCCGGTGGCGATCGTGGGCGGTGGCGACGCGGCCATCGACGAGGCACTGTTCACGACGCGCTACGCCTCGAAGGTGTACCTGATCCATCGACGCGATGAGCTGCGGGCCTCGAAGGTGCTGCAGGAGCGCGCGTTCGCGTCCTCGAAGATCGAGTTCAGCTGGAACACGGTCGTCGAACGGGTCGACGGTGAAGCCGCGGTCGAATCGCTGCAGCTGTGTGACGTCCGGACCGGCGAGCGGCGGTCGCTGCCCGTCGCGGCGATGTTCGTCTTCGTCGGACAGCGGCCGGCCTCGGAACTGCTGCGGGGATTGACGCGGCTGGACGCCGGCGGCCACGCGATTGTGAACGAGTGGATGGAGACCGACGTGCCCGGGCTCTTCGCGGCCGGGGACATCCGAGCGCAGTCGGCGCGTCAGCTCGTGACGGCGGCGGGGGACGGAGTCACCGCGGCGATTCGTGCTGAGCATTACCTCGCGGAGCGGTTCGACGCGGCGGCGTAAGGGCCGCTAGCGGTTGCCGGCGGGGCCCGGCGGCAGCGCGGGGATCCCGGCGGGCAGGCCCGCCGCGCCGACCGGGCCGCCAGCCGAGGCGGGCGTCTCGCGTCCGCGGCACACCACCACCACGGCCGAGTCACCGGGCATCGGAGTGCCTCCGAACCGGCTGCTCCAGGCGGCGTTCGCGATCGCGGGTGCGCCGGCGATGTAGCTGACGAACTGTCCGGCGGCGTCGTTGGTCCACACGGAGGTCGCGTCGCAGCCCCGGCTCTGCGCGGCGGCGACCAGTGCGTCGGCCCCGCCGCCGCCCCAGACCACGAGACCGAAGCCACCGGCGGCGGGGAGATCACCGGAGATGGCCGGGGAGCCGGGAGGAGCTGGTAGGGCTGGCTGCTCGGAACGGACGCCAGGGGCGCACATCGCGACATAGGGTGAGCGCGCGGGGAGTTGCCCGCCGGGGTAGCGGAGGTTCCATGCGCCGTTGGCGAAGTCCGGTGCGCCGACGATGTAGCTGACGAACGAACCACTCGAGTCAGTGACCCAGAGCGAGAGGGCCGGGCACCCCTGGCGTGCGGTCCTATCGAGCAGCGAGCTCAGGGGGCCGCCACCCCAGACGATGAGCGCGCCTCCACCTGCCGTGGGCAGCAGTCCGCTCACCGTGCCGCTGGGCGTGGAAGGGGCGGGACCGGCGGTTGATTGCTGGAGGTACTGCTCGACGACCCAGCCGGTCTGGCCGTTCACGGACACCAGTCGCCACACGAAACCATCGGCGTTCAGGCTCGCGGGGAGGACGGACACGGTGGTGCCGTCGGCGAGGCAGGCAAGCACCTGGCCGGAGACGCTGGCAGTCGCCCGGAGGCGGAGACAGTCGCCGTCCGCGTGGACAGTGGCGTCGCGACCGGACTCGATGGCGCGGGCCGGGCTCGACGTGACCAGGAGAGCCGCGGCGATCAGCAACGAGGCGAGGATCAGCGGGCGCACGTTCATGGGATGTCCGCTCGAGTTGCGATGCCGCAACCGTGTACAAACCTGAACCGATTCCCGCCGAAGGTCAGTGTACCCGAGCGCGGCCCTCGATGCTTCCTCGGGACGTGCGAATCAGAGCGTCAGGCCTCGAAGGCGTGGTTCCTCGCGCGGTGGAGCTGCTGGTGGCCGTAGCAGAGGCGGCACCAGGGATTGCCCTCGGGACCGGATTCGAGGTGCGCCGCCTCGCGATGCCCGCAGCGCTGACAACGGCTCTCTTCCACGTCGGTCTCCCTTCGCCCGTGTTGCTCGCGAGGTCACGGTACGCAGGTGGGGAGTTCGGGGCAATGCGGGTGAAGCCGGTTAGGCCATCCCGCGCAGCTCGAGGGCGGCCCGCGCGACCTCGAGATGGAGGGCGACGCGGCGGTCCTCGGGTTGATCCTGCTGGCCCATCTCGACGAGGACGGGAGTGAGGCCCGGCACGAAGCGCCCGAGAGCGAGTGAACTGCTGCCTCGGCCGAGCGCGGCGTTCGAGGGCGGCGTGGCGGTCGGGCTCGGTCCGGGAAGGGGGAACTGGTCGCGGGTGACGAGGCGGTCACGTCCGGCGCCGATCCTCGGGTTCGCGATCGCGAGGAGCGCCGGGACGATGGTCTCGGCCTCGGGGCCGCTGCTGCTCGTGACGGTCTGGCCCAGGAAGGCGGTGCCGTTCTGGGTGCGCTCGGCGAAGAAGCCCCAGGACTCATGCATGTCGATGAGAAGGTCGACGCCGAACTCCGTGGCCACCTCGATGATGGCGGCGGCCATCCGCTCCATGGGGAGCGCGCCGGTGAGCGAGCCCGGGTACAGGCGGTTGAGGTCGCCGAGGTCCGGCAAGGTCCGCTCGAAGGCGCGGGTGGCGACGATGTTGGCGCGCGGAATGACGAGCAGGCTGCCTGCGGACGGCTGCCAGCGAGCGACTTCGTCTGCGGCGAGCCAGCCGCCGGGCTCGTTGCCATGGACGCCGCCGAGGAACATGACCGCGGAGCCGCGCCGGCCGCTGTGCGCGACGACCAGCGGTGTCTCCCATGGCGTGCCGGGGAGGAGCATGCGCTCGAAACGGCCGGCCAGCGGTACTGGTCGCGGCGTCGGGCTCGCCGTGGCGGAGGGAGAGGGCTGCACCGCCTCGGAGCCGCCGTCGCGCGCGAGCGGTGCGGCGGGCGCCGGCACCGCCGCCGAGCCGGAGCGCTGACAGGCGAGGAGCAGCGCAGCCAAGCCGCCCGTTGCGGCTATGCCCAGGAACCGACGACGTGTTGGGCGGGAGGGTTGTGCGGACATCGCGTCAGAACAGCTTCCCCTGCGGGCCGGTGTCTTCCGGGGTGGAGGCAGGGGCGGCGACGGGGACGGAGTGTACCACCTCGATGCCGCGATCATGGAGGACCCGTTCGAGACGGCGGCCGTTCTCCGGGCCCTGGTCATAGTTGTTGGTGTTCATGATCAGGTGCACCTCATCGGCGTCCATGGCAAGGTCGGCCACCTTCGATGCCCACTCCTCGAGCTCGGAAGGCGGGTAGTAGTAGTCGAAGCGCTCCGAGGAGGTCTCGGTGCGCTTCTCCCACGTCTCGGCGTTGCGGCCGTGGAACCGCACATATGCGAGGCCGGGCGTCGTGACGGCGGCGACGGGCGGGATCGAAGACGGGAAGCCCTGCGGCTCGTCGACGCAGATGTAGGTCAGCTCGAGGTCGCCGAGGAGCGCGAGCGTTTCCTCCTGGTGCTCGGCGTCGAGCCAGCGCGCCTGGCGGAACTCGACGGCGCCCCGGTACGTGCCGAGGCGTTCGCGGATTTCCTCGAGGTAGTGGTGGGTGTAGCGGCTCGGATACACCCACTTCGGGAACTGGAAGACGATCGCGCCGAGGCGGCCGGCGTCGTGGAGCGGGAGCAGGGCGTCGTTGAACGTCGACCAGCAGAGGTCGACGAATTCGCCGGGCGCGTCCTCGCGGCTGAAGCTGCGCTTGCCGACGATGCCGGCCGGTAGGATCGCCTGCAAAGCCTTCGGCAGGCGTGCGACTGGCGTCGGGTGCTCGGTGAAGAGCGAGTACGCCTTCACGTCGAATACGAACCCGGGTGGGGTGCGCTCGACCCAGCGCTCGGCGTTCTCGACCGTCGGGAGGCCGTAGTAGGTGGAGTCCACCTCGACGAGCGGGAACTGGGTGGCGTAATGGCGCAGGCGCGCCTCGGGGGTCTTCGCCTCGGGCGGGTAGAAGCGGCCGCTCTCGATGAGCGGCTTGTCGGTCCACGAGGCGGTGCCGATCAGGATGCGGCCGGGCATGGTTGCCTCCGGCCTCGATCGTAGCGGACGGCGCGGCGGGACTGCTGCCGGACACCGAAGTGGATTTCGTCCTGGAGGACGATGGCGTACGGATCGTGAAGGCACAGCCACCGCGGTACATCGGCGCGCGTGCTGCCATCGCGGGTTACCGGCTGCTGACCCGCGATGCGCGTCGCTACGGCACCTACCTCCCTCGGCTCGAAGCTCATTGCTCCCTGAGCGCGCGGAGCGCTGTGCACCCGCGATCCGTCTCGAGGTGCGGAGCGGGCGCCGCAGACGGGTCAGACGAGGAGCAGCGCCAGAGGGATGGCCGCCATGATGGCGAGAAAGACGGCGAGCCAGCGGAGGCGCGACGAGACGAGGTGCGCGGTGCCGAGTAGCAGCCGCGAGTAGGGGCCGTAGAGCAGGGCGAGCACGACCAGCGACACGGTCGTGACCGAGAGCATTTCCACGACGACGACCTCGGTCGCGCCTCCACCGGGGACGAGGAACGATGCGAACAGGGTGTCGATGAAGGTGGTGATGTTCGCGCCCATGATGTAGGGGATCACATCGGTGCGCCGGACGACGCCTTTCATCGTGAGGGGCACGAGGATCGTCAGCGAGATCGAGACGGACATCGTGACGGAAGTGATGGCCGCCCCGAGGAGGAACATGCGCCTCGGTGAGCGGAAATGCCTCGAGAAGCTCTCGATGCGCGGCGTCGGCGGATCGAGGTTCGGGAGCAGCCGATCGAAGAGCGTGAACGCCGTCAGGAGCGAGCCGACGCCCAGCAGGAAGACCACGACGCCGGGGACGTGGCTGTCCACCGTGCGGACGATGGGCCGCACGATCTGGGCGAGCGCGTCGCCCCACTGGACGGGGACGTTGTCGACGGCTCCATGCAGCCAGCCCGCCTTGAGGAGCAGCAGGCCGATCACGGTCGCGGGCGCGTAGATCGTCGCGGTCGTGAGCAGCGAGATCACGCCGACATAGATGCCGTCGGGCCGGCCGCGTCCTCGGACGTAGGCGACGAAGCCGACGAGCAGCACGACCATCGAGGCGCCGAAGCGCGAACCGGAGACCATGCCGAGCGCCTCGGAGGTGCTGATCGCGCCACCGTGCAGTAGCGAGAGCGAGAGGGCGGCGACGGGGGAGCCCGAGAGCGCGCCGTAGGCGAGCAGCCAGCCGAACCCGAGGAGATTCAGCGGTCCGTCCGCGCCGATCTGCGTCAGCAGATGCGCGACCCCACTCGCGGAGGCGGAAAGCAGCCGCAGCGCGAGCACGAAGAGGTAGAACACGAGCGCGCCTCCGACGAGGAGGCGGATCGTGGTCGCCGTGATGAGCGTGGGCCGGTGCAACCGTCCCGGGAGGAACGACACCAGGCGATGGCTCAACGGCCGAGCGGCCCCGGTTGGCGGGGCGTCCGCCACGTTCAGACGCTCGCGGTCTCGGTGCGCATCGAGTCGATCAGCACCTGGGCGACCTCTGGGCGCGAGAACTCGACAGGGGGCACCTCGCCGGCCGCGAGCATCTGACGGACCTTCGTGCCCGAGAGCACGACGTGGTGATCCGAGGTGTGCGGGCAGGTGCGTGTGCTCGCCATCGAGTCGCAGGCGCGGCAGAAGAAGGTGTGCTCGAACTTCAGCGGCGTGATGCCCAGCTCGCCGGGCGCCAGCTCATCGAAGATCGTCTGCGCGTCGTAGGTGCCGTAGTAGTCGCCGACGCCGGCGTGGTCGCGGCCCACAATGAAGTGCGAGCAGCCGTAATTCTGGCGCATGATCGCGTGGAAGATCGCCTCCCTCGGGCCCGCGTAGCGCATCGAGGCGGGCAGCACCGAGAGCAGCACGCGGTCCTTCGGGTAGTAGTTGTCGAGCAGTACCCGGTAGCAGCGCATGCGGACGTCGGCGGGGATGTCGCCTTCCTTCGTCTCGCCGACGAGGGGGTGCAGCAGGAGGCCATCGATGGTCTCGAGGGCGACTTTCTGCAGGTACTCGTGCGCGCGGTGGACGGGGTTGCGGGTCTGGAAGCCGACGACCGTGCGCCAGCCCTGCGCCTCGAAGTAGGCACGTGTCTGAGCGGGCGTGAGGCGGTACTCCGGGAACTCGGGGTCGGGCGGCAGAGCGAAGACCTGCACCGAGCCGCCGATGAGCGTGTTGCCCTGGGCGAAGATTGCCTCGACGCCGGGGTGGGCCATGTCGTCCGTGCGGTAGACCTTGAGCGCCTCGCGCGGGCGGTCGGCGTCGAACGCCTCGGCGACCTGCATGACGGCGAGGGGAGTGCCGTCCGGCGTGACGAGCGCGACCTCGGAGCCGACGAGTGCGCGCGCCTCCTCGGCGGGGACGCCGAGGGTGACGGGGACGCTCCACACCGCGCCGCTGGCGAGGTGCATCTCGTCGATGACACGGTCGTAGTCAGCCTTGCCCATGAAGCCATCGAGGGGGCTGAGCGCGCCGACCGCGAGCAGCTCGAGGTCGGTGACCTGGCGGGCGTCGAGGGTGACGGTTTTGAGCGAGCGGGCGCGCTCGGCGAGGGCCTGGGCGGCATCGCCAGTGACGAGGCGTTCGTTGAGCCGCCCGCCGTGGGGCGCGATGAGCTCAGGCACGGGCGGCCACCGGGACGAGTCCGCGCTGCTCGAGGTAGTTGAGGATGTCGTTGAGCGACTCCTGCTCCGTCTGGTGCTCGGAGTTCACGCGCACCTCGGGGGTCTCCGGGGCCTCGTACGGGTCGGAGACGCCGGTGAAGTTGGCGATCTCGCCGCGCAGGGCCTTGGCGTAGAGGCCCTTCACGTCGCGGCGCGACAGCTCGTCAATCGAGCAGTCGACGTGCACCTCGATGAAGTTGTCGACGGAGTCGCGGACCTGCTGGCGGATGTCGGCGTAGGGCGAGATGGCGGCGGTGATGACGCAGACGCCGTTGCGGGCGAGGAGCTTCGCGACGTAGCCGATGCGCAGGATGTTGGTGTCGCGGTCTTCCTTCGAGAAGCCGAGGCCCTTCGAGAGGTTGGTGCGCACCTCGTCACCGTCGAGGATTTCGACCGGGACTCCCCGCTCGCGCAGGATGGGCGCGAGATGCTCGGCGAGCGTTGACTTACCGGCGCCTGACAGCCCGGTGAACCACACGACAAATCCCTGTTGCCCCACGTTGATCCCTTCCGATGTGACGTCGTTGCGCGTTTGGTCACGCGGCGCCCGGGTGGGGCGCCGCGGAATCAGCCTCGATGCGCTAGGGCGCGGTGTGCAGCCCGCACTCGTCCTTGTCCATGCCGGACCAGCGGCCCGAGCGCGGGTCGTCGCCGGGCTTCACGGGCTTGGTGCAGTTGGTGCAGCCGATGCTCGGGTAGCCGCGGTCGTGCAGCGGGTTGTAGGGGACGCTGTGCTTGAAGATGTAGGCCCAGACCTTCTTCTCGTCCCAGTTGATGAGCGGGTTGACCTTCACGAGGCCAAACTTGGCGTCCCACTGGACGGCCGGCGTCGAGCCACGGTCGGTGGACTGGTCGCGGCGGAGGCCCGAGATCCAGGCCGCCTTACCATCGAGGGCGCGCCGGTTCGGCTCGACCTTGCGGATCTCGCAACAGAGGTCGGGGTCGCGCTCCCACAGGTTCGCGCCGTGGATGCGCGCCTGCTCCTCGGTGGAGACGTCCGTGCGGTAGCCGACGATGTTCGCGCCGACCCACTTCGCCTTCGCGGTGTCGACCATCTCATACGTCTCGGGGAACAGGTAGTCGGTGTCGAGGTAGAACACCTCGGTCGACGGGGCCAGGTTCTGGACCATGTCCATGAGGACCATGCCGGAGATGCCGCCGAAGGAGCAGGCGAGAGTGAGGCCCTCGCCGTAGCGGTCGATCGCCCAGCGCAGGATCTCCTCAGGCTCCGCCTGATCGAGGGCGATCGATGCCTCCTCGATCGCGGCGAGCTCGCGCGGATCCGCCTCGGTGGCCTTCGTCTCTGTGGTCATGGTCGCTGCCCTGTCTTGCTGATCCCTGCTGTCGTTGTGCGCTAGATCGCGCACTCGCCTTCGCCGCGTTCGAGGACGTAGAGTCCGTCGCGCTCCCAGTCGATGAACTCGCCCATGTTGTCGAGCGAGAACTCGGGCGGAATGGTGAGGTCGCCGAGGAGGGCATCGAACGGGGCGGGTCCGACGCGGTCAAAGAACGCGTTGAACTCCTCGTCCGGGCTCTGGCGCTCGGCCTCGTAGTAACGAATGAAGCGCTCGACGACGACGGGCGCGCGCTTCGCGGGGATGCGCGCCTTCAGCAGCTGGCCGATGCGGATGTGGCCATCGCCGCGGGCGCCGCCCATGAAGATGTGGTACGCGGGGACCTGGCGGTCGGCGTCGTTCGAGGCTTTGATAGCCGCGCCGTGGAAGCCGATGCTCGCGAGGTGGTGCTGGCCGCAGGAGTTGGGGCAGCCGCTCATGTTGATGCGCATCTTCCGGGTCGTCGGATCCTCGATGTTCATTTCGTAGAGTTTCGAGGAGATGGCGCGGTTGAGGCCCATGGAGCAGGTGATGCCGAGCTTGCAGGAGTCGGTGCCGGGGCAGGAGACGACATCCGTGATCTCGCCCGAGCCGCCCTTCGCGAGGCCGAGTGCCTGCAGCTCGGTCCAGACGGCGTAGACGCTGCCCTCGGGGATCCAACGGAGCACGATGTTCTGGTTCACCGACGTGCGTGCGCGGCCGTTGCCGTAGGTGCGCAGGATGCTCGCGACGCCTCGGAACTGCTCCGGCGACATGTCGCCCTGCGGGACGGTGACATCGACGGTGCAGTAGCCGGCCTGGCGCTGCTTGCGGACGTTGGTGGTCCAGAAGCGCTCGAACTCGGCGCGGTCGGCGCCGGGCTGCTTCGGGTTCTCGGGGTGTGGCGGGGCGTCGGCTTCCTCGTCGTCGAGGAAGAGGAGGTCTTCGGGGCTGATGCGCTGGTCGGCCCAGGGCTTCATCAGCTCGTCGTCCACCATGCGGTTGAACTCGGCCTCGCCAACGCGGTGCACGAGGAACTTGAGGCGGGCCTTGGCGCGGTTCTTCCGCAGCTCATCCGCCGCGTTGAAGATGCGGATGACGGCCTCGGAGACGCGCAGGTAGTCATCGACCGAGACCCATTCGCGGATGGTGACGGCGTGGCGGGCCATGATCGCGAGGCCACCGCCGGCCACCATCTTGAAGCCCTTGGTGGGGACGCCATCAACCTCGCGGATCTCGGGGATGAACCCGATGTCATGGATGTCGGTGATCGCCTCGTCCTGCGCGCTGCCGGTGAAGGCGACCTTGCACTTGCGGGGCAGCAGCTGCGTCAGGTTCTGGCGTACGAAGTAGCGCACGAAAGCGCCGGCATACGGCGAAATGTCGAACGGCTCGTCCGGGCGGACGCCGGCGTACGGGTCGCCCGTGACGTTGCGTACCGTGTTCCCGCACGCCTCGCGGCTCGAGAGGCCGACGGTGCCGAGGTACTCAAGCACTTCGGTCATGCGCTCCAGCGGGATGTGGTGGAACTGGTAGTTCTGCCGGGTGGTGATGTGGCCCTTGCGAAGGGGCGCATACTCCTCGGCGACGCGCCCGAAGGCGTCGAGCTGATCGGCGCTGACGGCCCCGAACGGCAACTTCACGCGGATCATCTGGCGTGCGGGTTGTCGCTGGCCGTACACCCCCTGCTTGAGGCGGAAGCCGATGAAGATGGCCTCCTCGGTCTTCCCCTCGAGGAATGCGGTGGCCTCGGTACGGAAGTCCTCAAACTCCTGCTGGAGGATGGGGATGACGCGGCCGGGAGCGTCGGTTCGTGTGGTGGTCATGGCCAGTCCCCCTCGCTGGTGGGCTCTATCATCGCCAATGTTGAGTAACATGGTCAAGTTTGACGATAATGGAGCTATGCTATCACTCGGAACATGAGGCGTCTCAATAGAGAAGCAAACGCAGTCTAATTGTTCTGACGGCGAGCGTGGGGCGGGCGGAAATGAACGAGGTTGATCGCTTCCGCCGTGCAACCGAGCTGATCGACGCAGCCAACGCCCAGGATCCGAATCGCCTCGAAACAGGCGCGGGGCCGCGGCCCAAGGAACTCGTGCACGCAGAGTTGCTGACGGAGTGGATCCGGCGGCTTGAGCCCGAGCCGAGCGAGGCGTTGTTGCTGGCCGCCCGCGCGCACCATATCCGGCGGTGGGTGGTGCCGCGCTCCTCGTACCCGCCGGGGCGAGCGTCGTACCTGCAGTGGCGCCGAGACCTCCACCGGTTTCACGCTGATGAAGTGGGCGCGATCCTCGAGCGGGTGGGCTACGATGCGGGCACGATTACGCGCGTGCAGCAGATCGTGCGCAAGGAACGGCTGACGCTCGACCCGGAGGTGCAGACGCTCGAAGACGGGCTCTGCCTCGTCTTCCTGCAATTGCAGCTCGATTCGACGGCCGAAAGCGTGGGGGACGAGGGACGGATGGTCGAGGTGCTTCGGAAGTCGTGGCGGAAGATGTCGCCGGCCGGGCGCGAGTTCGCGCTCCGCCTGGAGCTGAGTGACGAGGGGCGGAGCCTGGTGCGACGAGCGCTCGGTGACTGACGTGGCACCGGGTGGGGGCATCTCGGCCGCCGAGCGGCGGCGGGCCGAGGCGTGGCCGGCCATGGTGCTGCTGGTGGCGCTTACCGCGATGGCGCCGCTGTCGATCGACATGTTCCTGCCGTCGATGCCGACGATCTCTGATGAGTTCGGCGCCGAGAAGGCGACGCTGCAGCTCGCCGTTACGCTCTTCATCATCTGTTTCGCGGGGTCGCAGCTGTTCTACGGGCCATTCTCGGACCGGCACGGGCGCCGGCCCACGCTCGTCATCGGCATTTGCCTGTTCGTCGTCGGCAGCCTGGTGGCGCTGACGGCGCAATCGGTCGGGATGCTGCTCGCCGGGCGGGTGCTACAGGGGCTGGGCGGCGGTGCGGGGCCGGCGATCGGGCAGGCGATCGTCCTCGATATCTACGGACGAGAGCGGGCGGGCAAGGTGATCGCGTACATGGCGATCGCGTTGCCGCTGGCGCCCGCTGTGGCGCCGATCATCGGCGGGTTCCTGCACGACGCCTGGGGCTGGCATGCCGTGTTCGTGACGCTGGCGGTACTTGGCACCGTGCTGCTCACGGCGTACCTCGCGCTGCTGCCGGAGACGAACCGCCGGGAGGCCGGTGCCGGACGAGGATCGAACGGACTGCTCGCGGATTACCGGACGCTGCTGTCGAACCGCACGTTCTCGACGTACGCGCTGATCATGGGGCTGATGTTCGGCGGCCAGCTCGTCTTCATCTCGTCGTCCTCGTTCGTGCTGATCGATGAGCTGGGGTTGAGCGCGCGGCTGTACGGGCTGAGCTTCGGGTTCGTTGCGATCGGAATCATGGGCGGCGCCACGCTCTCGGCGCGCCTCGTACGGCGAGGGTGGACGCACCAGGCTGTCTTGAGCGGAGTGACCACGGCCGCGACGGCGGCGACCGTGCTGGCGGTGCTCGCCTGGCTCGGGGTGCACCACGTGGCGGCGGTGTTGCTGCCGATGTTCGTGGTGGCGCTGGGGCTGGGGATGACGCGGGCGCCCGCCATGGCCTCGGCGCTGGTGCCGTTCACCACGATGGCGGGGCTGGCCTCGGCGACGCTCGGGTTCAGCCAGATGCTGATCGCCTCGAGCTACAACATCACGTACAGCCGCTTCGTCGAGGCGAGCACGACGGCCCTGGCGACCGGCGTCTTCCTCTCGATTGCAGCGAGCCTCCTCGTGGTGCTCGTACTGCGTCCGGGGCGGTCGATGCCAGCAGCGACGGTCGCGACCGCGGTCCCGGTGGCGGAGGCCGAGCGCTAGTAGGTCGAGATATCCATCTCCGGCAGCATGCCGGTCTTGGTGAAGACGACGCGCTCGGCGATGTTGGTGCAGCGGTCGGCGATGCGCTCGAGGTTGTGCGCGATCCAGAGCAGGTGTGTGCAGGCCTCCACCGTCGACTGGTCTTTGATCATGATGCCAATGAGGTCGTGGTAGACGCGCTCGTAGAGGACGTCCACCTCGTCGTCCATGGCTCCGACGCGGTAGGCGGCCTCCTCGTCACGCTGTACAAGCGCATCGAGGACCTCCTTGAGCATGACGCGGCCCGTGTTGGCCATGGCCGGGATGTCCACGAGCGGCTTTACGAGCGGCTCGTCGCGCATCAGCAAGACGATGCGCGCGATGCCCTCGGCGTGGTCTCCCATGCGCTCGAGGTCGGTGATCATCGAGAGCACGGAGACGATCAGGCGGAGGTCGCTTGCCATCGGGGCCTGCATGGCGAGGAGCGAGAGGCAGATGTTGTCGAGGTGGAAGCGTGAGCGGTTCACCTCGACGTCGTCCCGGATGACGGCCTCCGCGAGGGGTACGTCGCGGTTGATGAGCGCCTGCATTGAGCGCTCGATCTGACGGTCGACCATCGAGCCCATCTCAAGGACGCCGTCCTGGAGTCCCTGCAAGCCCTTGTGGAATTGCTCGCGTGACATGACTCTCCCCCTCCGCCTAGCCGAACCGGCCGGTGATGTAGGCCTCGGTGCGGTCCTCCCGCGGGTTGGTGAACATGTCCTGCGTAGGGCGGTACTCGACGAGTCGGCCCACCCCGTCTTCGCCGGCGAGCATGAAGCCGGTCCAATCGCTGACGCGGGCGGCCTGCTGAAGGTTGTGCGTGACGATCACGATGGTGAAGCGCTCGGCGAGGCCGTACATCAGGTCTTCGATCTTGAGGGTGGCGATCGGGTCGAGGGCCGAGCAGGGCTCGTCCATCAGGACGACCTCGGGCTCCACCGCGATGGCGCGGGCAATGCAGAGCCGCTGCTGCTGGCCGCCCGAGAGGGCGATGCCGGGCTTCTTGAGGTCGCCTTTGACCTCGTCCCAGAGGGCCGCCTGCTTGAGGGCGGTCTCGACGCGGTCGCGAATCTCCGAGCGATTGCGGATGTTCGTGAAGCGCAGCCCCGCGGCGACGTTCTGCTCGATCGACATCGTGGGGAACGGGTTGGGCTTCTGGAAGACCATGCCGATGCGCTGGCGGACACGAGTCGCATCGACGTTCGGGTCGTAGATGTCCGTGCCTTCGAGGTAGATGTGGCCTTCGACGCGGGCGTGCGGCGTGAACTCGTGCATGCGGTTGAAGCAGCGGATGTAGGTGGACTTGCCGCAGCCTGAGGGCCCGATCAGGGCCGTGATCTTGCGCGCGTAGATCTCCATGGAGACATCGCCCACAGCGAGCTTCTGGCCGTAGTAGGCGTGGACATGCTCGGCGCGGAGGGCGACGTCGCCGGGCTCTTCGCGCACCTCGGGGCCCGCGGGGGCCTTCAGCGCATTCTGGGGCTGGAACTGAAAGCTCTGGGTACCGGTCTCACCGGTCACGTCGACCGCCGTTCGAGGCTCGCTGTCGAGCACCATCTGGATCCGCCTTTCGCGGCGCGGAGCCGCTAGCTGCGGACGGTCACCCTGGTGCCAATGACCGCTCTCACGATCAGGCTCACTACCAGGATGAACGTCACTAGGATAAGGCTCATCGCCCAGGCCTGGTCATGCCAGTAGTCATACGGTCCGACTGCGTACACGAAGATGCGCAGCGGCAGCGCGTCCATGGCGTGGAACAGGTCGGTCGAGAAGAACTGGTTGCCGAGCGCCGTGAAGAGCAGCGGCGCTGCCTCGCCGGCGATGCGCGAGAGCGCGAGCATCACCCCGGTCGCGATGCCCGGCAGCGCTGTGGGGACGACGACTCTCAGCGTGGTCATCCACGAGGGCGCCCCGAGCGCGAGCGAGGCCTCGCGGAGGGACCGCGGGACGAGGAGCATCATTTCCTCGGTGATGCGGGCAACGATCGGCAGGAACAGGATCGAGAGGGCGAGGCCGCCAGCGAAGCCGGTGAATTCGCCGCGGGTGACGACCATGAGGCCGTAGATGAAGAGGCCGATCGTGATCGAGGGGATGCCGGCGAGCACATCGACGAGGAAGCGGAGCACGGTACCGAGGCGGTTCTGTCCGAACTCGGAGAGGAAGATCCCGCAGCCCACGGCGATTGGGACTCCGATGAGCGTGGCGACGGTCACCATGATGGCGCTGCCGACGATCGAGTTGCGGACGCCACCGCCGGGCAGGCCGGGACGGTTGGGATCCTCGGTGAAGAGACTGAGGCTCAGGCCCGGAATGCCCTCCTTCAGCAGGTAGAACAGGATGAGCACCAACGGGATCACCCCGACCACGGCCGCGCCGACCATGACGCCGGTCATCGTGCGGTCGATGAAGTGGCGGCGGCGCCGCCGCATGTCCGAGGCTTCGACAATGCTCGTCATCACTCCACCACCGATACGCGCTGGCCGCCGGTGACCCTCCAGACGAGGAGGCGGGCGGCCACGTTGATCAGGAACGTGATGATGAGGAGCAGCAGCGCGACCTCGAGCAGGGAGGCGCGGTGCATGTCGTTCTCGACCTCGGTGAACTGATTGGCGATGGCGCTGGCCATCGTGTAGGCGGGGTCGAAGATGGTGTGGGGGATGCCGACGCGGTTGCCGATGACGAGGGTGACCGCGAGGGTCTCGCCGACAGCGCGGGCGAGACCGAGGATGGCGGCGCCCAGCACCCCCGAACGGGCGTACGGCAGGACGGTCAACTGGATCATCTCCCAGCGAGTCGCGCCGAGGGCCACGATGCCCTCGCGCTGACTGCGGGGGACGGCGGCGATGACGTCCCTCGACACGGCCATGACGGTGGGGAGGATCATCGTCGCGAGGATGAGGACGGCGGAGAGCAGGCCGGTGATGAGCGGGGTGCCGTCGAAGAAGGGGATGAAGCCGAAGACATCGACGAAGCGGGGGCCGAAGTCGTCACGGATGAAGACGCCGAGGACGAATACGCCCCAGAGCCCGAAGACGACGCTGGGGATGGCCGCGAGCAGCTCCACCATGAACGAAACGGGCCGGGCGACCATCGGCGGGGCGATCTCGACGAGGTAGATCGCGACGAGCACGCCGATCGCGGTTGCGATGACGAGCGCGGCCACCGAGGTGACCACGGTCCCGACGATGAACGTGCCGGCGTTGAAGACCTCACGGGGCGGGTTCCACTCAGTCGCCCAGATGAAGTCGATGCCATTGTGGGTGACGGCCGGCCAGGAGCGCGTGATGAGCTCGTAGAAGAGGCCAACGATGATCAGCAAGACGACCGCCGCGGCGGCCGAGACCAGCGCCGTGAAGATCCAGTCGCCGATCCGGACACGGTTGACCAGGCTGGTCCGACCGCGTTCCTGTGCGAGTCCCGCCATAGTTACCTCGCTTCAGGCGGAGGGGCCGGAGCGTTCGGCTTCCGGCCCCTTGACCGTTTTCCGGAGTCGATCCTGGCGACTAGCCCTTCGGGAGGATGGGCTGGCCGTTGCAGGTCAGGGTCTTGAGGGTGGCGTCCACCTTCGGCTGCAGCGTAGCGGGGAGCGGGGCGTAGTTGAGCGACTTCGCGGTCTCGTTGGCGTTCTTGTCGTGGAACACCCACCACAGCATGTTCACCAGCGGCTTCTGCTTGTCGCAGCTCTGCGTGTCCTTGTGGACCAGGAGATAGGTGAACGAGGCGATGGGGTACGCGCCCTCGCCGCTGGCGTTGACGATCGAGACGCGGTAGTCGTCCGGGATGGTCACCCCCGCGGCGGCGGCGCTGGTGGCGTCGATGGACGGGGTGATGAACTTGCCGGCCTTGTTCTTGATGTCCGCGAACGCGAGCTTGTTGGCGATGGCGTAGTTGAGCTCGACATAGCCGATGGCGTTTGGGGTCTGCTTCACAGCAGTGGTCACGCCCTCGTTGCCCTTGCCGCCCTGGCCGACGGGCCAGCTCGGGTTCTTGCTCGTGCCCACCTTGCTCTTCCAGTCAGCGCTGACGCTGGACAGGTAGTCGGTCCAGACGAAGGTCGTGCCAGAGCCATCGGAGCGGTACACCACCTGGATGTCGGCGTCGGGCAACTTCATTCCCGAGTTCAGCGCGGCGATCGCGGGGTCGTTCCACTTCTTGATCGTGCCCATGTAGATCTTCGCGATGGTGTCGCCGTCGAACTTCAGGGGAGTGTTCACGCCCGAAACGTTGTAGGTGAGGACGACGGAGCCGAGCACCATCGGGATGTGGACGGCATCGGTGGCCTTGGCGAGCTCAGCGTCGCTCATCGGAGCGTCCGAGGCGCCGAAGTCCACCGTCTTCTCGGTGAACTGCTGGATGCCGCCGCCCGACCCGATCGACTGGTAGTTGACCTGGACGCCCTTGGCGACCTTCTTGTTGTAGTCGTCGAACCAGGCCTGGTAGATGGGGGCCGGGAAGGTTGCCCCGGCGCCGGTGATCTGTGCCCGGTCGTCCTTGCCGATATTCGTGGCGAGGCCGCCGGCTGTCGTCGCGGTGCCGTCGGCGGGGGTCGCCTCATCGCTGCTGTCGTTGCCGCCGCACGCGACGACGATGAGCGCGAGGCTGGCGATGGCGAGGGTGAGCAGTGCCGCCTTCCACCACCGAACGCGGGCTACACGCATGTCGTGCTTCCTCCGAATGCTGTTCCTCTGGATAGCTCGATCGTTGCGACGGCGGGTTAAGGCTCGATTAACGGAGCCGTGCCGCTATCAACGAACGAGCAACACGAGGGCGGCGACCACGCTGAAGACGACCACGGCGGTGCGCAGGAGACGAGGGCTGAGTTGCCTCGCGAGGTGCGCGCCGGCGTAGCCTCCGGTGAGGGCGGCGAGGGCCATCACCAGGGCGGGAGGCCACTCGACGGGCCCGAAGGCCGCGAAGTAGACCACGGCTACCGCGTTGATGAGCAGGGACAGCACGCCCTTGAGCGCGTTCGACCGCTGCAGGTCATCGGGAAGCACGATGCCGAGCACGGCGAGGGTCAGGATGCCGAGCCCTGCGCCGAAGTAGGCGCCGTAGACGGCGAGGACGAAGACGGCGGCGTGCAGCTCGAGTGGCGCCTCAGAGGGCGGACGAGGGCGGCGGTGGGCAGCGACGAATGCGGCGATCCTCGTCTGGACCGCGAGCAGAAGGGCGGCAAACAGGATGAGGAAGGGGACGATCGCCTCGAAGGCGGACTCGGGCGTCGAGAGGAGGATGGCGGAGCCGGCGACGGCGCCGGCGATGCTGGAGCCCGCGAGGAGGGCGATCGTGCGGCGCTGCGGGACGAGAAGCTCGCGATAGCCGAACGAACCGCCGACGTATCCGGGCCAGAGCGCGACTGTGTTCGTGACATTCGCGGTCTTTGCGGGATACCCGGCGGCAACGAGGGCGGGGAAGCTGATCAGGGACCCGCCCCCCGCGAGGGCGTTCACGGCACCTGCGGCAAAGGCCGCAGCGACCAGGCCTAAGACCTCGAGCAGTGACATGGCGCTCCTCGTCTGTCAGCGCGCGCGCTCGAAGCGTCTCACACCGTCAGTGCGGCGTTGCTGGAGCGGGATCGCCCGGCATCGCGACGGGGAGAGTGAAGCACAGCATCGCGCCGGGCTCGCTGCGGTCCTCGATCCAGATGCGGCCGCCCAGACGCTGCACGATGTGACGCGCGATGGCGAGGCCGAGGCCGCTCCCGGCCGAGCCGCGAGCGCGGTCGCCGGTGTAGAAGCGCTCGAAGACGCGCTCGCGGTCCGCGGGTGGGATGCCGGGTCCTTCGTCGATGACCTCGAAGCGGACGAAGGAACCCTCGCGGATGGAGCGCAGCCGGATGCGCGCGCCGTTGGGGCTGTGACGGACGGCATTGTCCAGGAGGTTCGAGAGGACTTCGAGCACGCGCTCGCGGTCGCCGAGCACGGACTCCGCGCCAAGTCCCGGGGTGACTTCGATGTGGATGGCGCGTCCGGCGGCCACGGGGGCGACTCGTTCCGTTGACTCGGTGAGAAGGTCGGTGGCATCCAGCGGCGTAGGGCTGAACGTCTCCGCCCCGGACTCGACGCGGGCCAGCCAGAGGAGCCGCTGGACGATTGCGCTGAGGCGGTCGATCTCCTCGAGGAGGCGGCGGAGGAACCGCTGCCGGTCGTCCTCCTCGGCCACGCCCGTCTCGAGGGTCTCGGCGAGCGCGCGGGCGGCCGCGATGGGGGTCCGCAGCTCGTGTGAGACGTTGGCGACCAACTCGCTGCGCGCGCGCTGGGCCCGACGTAGCTCGGTGACGTCCTCGATGGCGAGCAGCGTGCGCACGGCGTCGAACTCGACCGGGGTAGCCGTCGCGAGGACATCGCGGTTCGCGGTGGAGAGGTGGACTTCGATCGGAAGGCCGGTGGCCTGGCGGGCGACCTCGGCAAGGTCGTGATCGCGGACGGCCTGTATGAGCGAGACGGCGATCATCGAATCGAGCGGTCGGGCGAGGATGGAGGCGGCGGCGGGGTTGGCGAGCAGGACGTTGCGGTCACCGTCGAGCGCGAGGACGCCGGTGGCGAGGGGCGCGATGGCGCGGCCCAACCCTTCGGGTGGCGACACGACCGGGGCGGCCTCGCGTGGGGGCTCGTGATCGTCGCCGCGGGCGGCGACCGCCGCCAGCGCGACGATGGTGAGCACGACCACGGCGGCTACCGTGGCGGGCAGCAGGAGGACGGAGGCAGCAGCCAGGAAGGCGAGGAGAGCGACCGCGGCGGGCGACCTCCAGACGGGGGTCACGGTACGAATTTATAGCCGACGCTGCGCACGGTTTGGATGTGGGCAGGATGGGCGGGATCCGCCTCGAGTTTCTCGCGCAGCCAGCGGATGTGGACATCGACCGTTCGCGTCTCACCGCCGTAGCTGTAGCCCCAGACGGTCTCGAGGATCATCTCGCGAGTGAGCACCTGCCCGGGGTGGCGCATCAGGAACTCGAGCAGGTCGAACTCCTTCGGGCGGAGGGGGACAACCTCGCCCGCGCGCCGGGCTTCGTGGGCCGAGATATTCAGCGCGATGTCGCCGCCCTCGATGGTCTCGCTGCGGGCAGACGGGGTCTCGTGGCCCGCCTCCCGTGACATGCGGTCGCGGCGCAGGACGGCGGCGACGCGCGCCATCAGCTCACGCATCGAGAAAGGCTTCGTCAGGTAGTCGTCAGCTCCGAGCTCGAGCCCGACGACCTTGTCCACCTCGGTGTCACGCGCGGTGAGCATGAGGATCGGGACGGGGCGCTCGGAGCGCAGGATGCGGCAGACATCGAGGCCGGACATGCGGGGCAGCATGAGGTCGAGCAGCACGAGGTCGGGGCCGGCCTCGCGGGCGAGCTGCAGGCCGTCGAGGCCGTCGGTAGCGGTCAGCACCTCGTGGCCGTCGCGCTTCAGGTTGTAGGCGACGGCGTCGAGAATCGCGGGATCATCCTCGACCACGAGGACCTTGCTCATGGCGCCAGTGTCGATGGCGGGCGGGGGGATGGCAACCAGCCACGGGGAGCATCCATGCTCCCTCGTGCGCGTCGGGTGCACGCCCTACCATCGAGGGATGGACCGGCCTCCGCCTCCCGCGGGCATCGAGATTCACGAGCATGCTCCGCTTGCCCGGCACACCTACATGCGTATCGGGGGGCCGGCGGAGTATTTCGCTACACCCGCGGACCTCGTCGAACTCGAACGGCTGATGCTGTGGGCCCGAGCTGCCGCGATGCCGATGCGGATCATCGGTGGAGGGTCGAACCTGCTCGTGGCCGACGAAGGCGTGAGCGGACTCGTCGTTTCGCTGCGGCGGGCCTGCGGTGGCATCGAATTCACTGGCTCACGGGTGACGGCGGGCGCGGCGGTGATGTTGCCGGCGCTGGCGCGGGCGGCGGCCGAACGCGGGCTCGGGGGCCTCGAGTTTGCGGTTGGAATCCCGGGGTCGGTTGGAGGCGCGCTGCAGACCAACGCGGGCATCGGCGACGGCCGATGCATCGGGCCGCTGGTGCGGGAAGTCGAGGTCTTCGGAGGCCGCGGGTTTCAGACCCTGAGCCGCTACGAGATCCATTTCGACTACCGGCATTCGAGCCTGCGCGGGGCCGGCGTGATGGTCGTCGGCGCGACGCTGCACCTCGAACCGCGTCCGACGGCCGAGATTCAGGCGGAGATGCGTCAGCTGCTCGAGGCGCGGTCCGCCTCGCAGCCGACGGCGGAACCGAACGCGGGTTCGATGTTTCGCAACCCGGAGGGGAATGCTGCCGGGCGGCTGATCGAGGCCGCTGGATGCAAGGGACTGGCGTCCGGCGGGGTGCGCGTGAGCGAACTGCACGCGAACTTCTTCGTGCACGACGGGAGCGGACGGGCGTCAGACGTGCTGGCGCTCATGTCCGAGGTGCAACGGCGGGTCCTCGAGACGTCTGGGGTGTGGCTGACTCCTGAGATCGTGTGGTGGGGTGACGGCGCACCGCCCGCGCCATTTGCGGGTGCACCGGAGGGCTGAGCCCGTCTCAGGTCGAACGGACGTCAGTGC
>JAIBBD010000061.1 GCA_019694855.1 Dehalococcoidia bacterium | reverse complement strand
GACGAGGTCGAGGCCTTCGACGAGAAGCGTGTCGCCCTCGATGCCGCGCAGCTGGCAGACCGTGAAGGAGATCGGGTTGGGGCGGGCGCCGCCGCGGAGAGCGAGGGCCCCCTGGAGCGGCAGTCGCTGGTCACCCGCGGGGTACGCCTGCAGGCGGCTGCGCAGCTCCACGGGGATCTGGTCGAGCCAGCCAAGGACGATGACGTGCGAGTAGTCGCGCAGACCGAGGAGCGCGGCACCCAGGCCCTCGCGGAGGCGGACTTCGCTGCGGACACGCGACCAGTCCTGGCGAGTGACATCGTGTTCGCCGTTGGCGACGTGGCCGATGGAGGTGAGCCGGATGTCCTCGGTCATCGGACGCATTGTAGGGGGCCGGCAGGCCTCGCCACGAGCGACACCGCAGGCACGGATACACCGGAATGAGCGCGCGTTGAGCCGATTGAGCGACGTCCCGACGGGCGCGCTGACGCCTCGGAGCGCGGCGGGGCGGAGGGGGCGTCTGTGGTAGAATGAAGAACGTGGCAGGGGCGTCGCGGGGCGTCGGCCCGGCCATGGTCGCGACTCTCCCTCGTCGCGATGCAGGGGCACCGGTGCGATGCCGGCGACCAGATGTGTGAGACGGTTGAGCGAGGACGCATGACGACGACCGCACGCAGGGCGGATGGCACGAACGCGCAGAACGCCGAGTACACCGCGGCCAATATCCAGGTGCTGGAGGGCCTCGAGGCAGTGCGCCGACGGCCCGGCATGTACATCGGCTCGACCGATCAGCGCGGCCTGCACCACCTGATCTACGAGATCGTCGACAACGCCGTCGACGAGGCGATGGCCGGCTTCTGCGACCGTGTCGAGGTCCTCATCCAGCCCGATGGTAGTGTGAGCATCCAGGACAACGGGCGCGGCATCCCGGTCGACCGGCACGAGAAGACGGGGCTCTCCGCCCTCGAAACGGTGCTGACGGTGCTGCACGCCGGCGGCAAGTTCGGGGGCGGCGGGTACAAGGTGTCCGGTGGCCTCCACGGCGTAGGCGCCTCGGTGGTGAACGCACTGTCCGAGGAACTGACCGCTGAGGTCGCCAAAGATGGCGCGCTCTACCGCCAGTCGTACCAGCGCGGGGCGCCCACGGGCAGCCTCGAGAAGGTGCGCGGCGAGAAGCCGGAGCAGAACGGCACACGGATCTCGTTCAAGCCGGACTCGGAGATCTTCGAGACGCTCGACTACGACTTCGCGACCCTCGCGGCGCGGTTCCGCGAGATGGCGTACCTGACCAAGGGCCTGTGGATCCAGTTCATCGACCTGCGCGGCGACGGCCAGGAGCAGAACTTCTACTTCGACTCCGGCATCGAGGCGTACGTGCGGCACGTGAACCGCGGCCGTAACCCGCTGCACGCGGACCCGATCGTGATCCAGGGCGAGCGGGACAACATCTCGATCGAGGTGGCCCTGCAGTACAACGGCTCGTTCAGCGAGTCGGTGCACTCGTTCGCGAATTGCATCAACACGATCGACGGCGGCAGC
Organism: Dehalococcoidia bacterium; assembly: GCA_019694855.1. Lineage (GTDB taxonomy): Bacteria > Chloroflexota > Dehalococcoidia > UBA2979 > UBA2979 > JAIBBD01. The sequence goes on along the minus strand of JAIBBD010000061.1, from coordinate 12,647 downwards.
CACATGACGGGCTTTCGCTCGGCGCTCACGCGCGCCCTGAATGACTACGCGCGGCGGGCAAAGCTGCTCAAGGACGACGACCCGAACCTCTCGGGCGACGACGTGCGCGAGGGGTTGTCGGCCGTCATCAGCGTGAAGCTGCCGGAGCCGCAGTTCGAGGGTCAGACGAAGACCCGCCTCGGCAGTCCCGAGGTGAAGGGGCTCGTCGACTCACTGGTGGCCGCAAGCCTGAACACGTACCTGGACGAGAACCCGGCGGTGGGCCGGCGCATCATCGAGAAGGCGTTGACGGCCTCGCGTGCGCGGGAGGCGGCGCGCAAGGCGCGCGACCTGGTGCAGCGCAAGGGCGTCCTCGAGGGCTCCATGCTGCCGGGCAAGCTCGCGGACTGCTCGGAATCGAATCCGGAGTACTCGGAGATCTACCTCGTCGAGGGCGAGTCGGCCGGCGGCTCGGCGAAGAGTGCACGCGACCGGCGCACGCAGGCGATCCTGCCGCTGCGCGGCAAGATCCTGAACGTCGAGAAGGCACGCCTCGACAAGATGCTGGCGCACGAGGAGATCCGGGTGCTGATCACGGCGCTCGGGACGGGCTTCGGCGACGACTTCGACATCGCGAAGCTGCGCTATGGCAAGGTCATCATCATGACGGACGCCGACGTGGACGGCGCACACATTCGTACGCTGCTGCTGACGTTCTTCTACCGCTTCATGCCGGAGCTGATCGACCACGGTCACCTGTACATCGCGCAGCCGCCGCTCTACAGCGCGCAGCAGGGCCGCAACGTGACCTGGCTGTACAGCGATGCGGAACGCGAGGCGTTCTTCTCTGTCGAGCGCAAGAACGTGAACATGCAGCGCTACAAGGGTCTGGGCGAGATGAACCCCGACCAGCTGTGGACCACGACGATGGATCCCGCCACACGCTCGCTGCTCAAGGTCGAAGTGAACGACGCGGAACGCGCGGACGATCTGTTCACGAAGCTCATGGGCGACGAGGTCCCGCCTCGGAAGTCGTTCATCATGACGCACGCGCTGTCGGCAACGCTGGACGTCTAACGCCTCGATGCCCCCTTTGGGCCGCTCCGCGATCGAGCCCGCCGGAGGGCGCGGCCTGTTCGTCGAGTTCGATACGGACGAGCCGTGCCCGTTTGGGTTCCTCGGCGACCCGACGGTAGTGCTGTTCTTCATCTCGTGGGCGTTCAGCATGCGCTTCGGCGGGATGCATGAGCTGGCGCAGGCAGCGATGCACATGCAGCGCCGGCACAAGGTCGATCTAAAGCCGCTGCTCACGTACGCGGATCGCGACGCGGAGTCCGAGGACGACCGCCGCGAGCTCGAACGCGCCTGGCAGGAGGCTACGCCCCTCGCGGCGTCTGCCCGCGCGGTGGCGATGGCCCTCGAATCGGACGATGCCGAGCTGCGGCGACTGACCGCGGGCTACGAGGAGCTCGCGCCGCGGCTACGTGAGCTGGCGGCGATATGCGACTGGGCGGCTTCGAGGGGCGCGGGGGTGCGGCTGTCGTTCTGGCTGGAATGAGCTGAACCGGAGAACTCCGCTGCCACAGTCGGCTCTTTCGCCCGCAGAAGGAGCCCCCGATGCGTTGGTCTGGGCGGCGACACGGTCCGCAGGAGGCCTGACCGTGTACACGCACGACTGTCGATTCCCCTCGGATGGGATCCCGATATTGCCGCCGCGCGGCCCGCGCTAGTCAGTCGCCCGTCTTCTGGCCTTCCTTTGTGCGCACTGGCACCGCGTGACACGATGGCGGGGTGAACGAGGCGCGGCGCGGGGGCGAGTACGAGCGGTGGCTCGGAGGACGCGATCTGCATTCGGCGGTAATCCGCTGGGTGATGAGCGCTCCGGGGCAGTGGGCAGTGAACAGCCCGCTGATGAAGCTGCCCGAAAACCTCGCGCTGAGACGTGAGCAGCGCTGGCTCGACGTTGGGTGCGGGCGCGGGGCACTCCTCCGGCTGGTCGACCAGCGGGTCGGGTTTGACACACCGCCGACGGGAGTCGACTTCTCGATGGAGGCGTTGCGCCTGGCGAGGCGCGACGCGCGCAGGCACGGCCACGCGGTACGCCTGGCGTGCGGGACCGCAACGACTCTGCCGTTCCGGAGCGACGCGTTCGACCTCATCACGTGCGGCTACCTGATGAAGCACCTCACGGACGAGGAGCTCGACGCGTTCCTCGCCGAGGTACGGCGAGTGCTCGCCGGCGGGGGACTGGCACTGCTCTGGGAGTTCGCGCCGAGCGGCAGCGCGCGACTCGATGCCTGGAACCGGCGCGTGCTCGGGCCGCGCGTGCACGACCCATTGCTGCGCACGACCTCGACGCTGCTCGAACGCGCCGAGGCCGCGGGCTTTGAGTTCACCCGCGACGCGATCCTGCGGCCGTTCTTCTTCCCGCCGATCCCGCGCGCTTCGATTCTCGTCGGGAAGGCGCCCGAGGGCTGGCAACCCACCAGCTAGCGATACAGGCCCAATTCGTCGACGACCGTGCGTACACCCTCCGGAAGGAGGATGGAGGTCGCACGGCCCGAACGTACGCGCTCCCGCAGGGCGGTTGAGGACACGTCTAAGGGCGGCATCGGCACGACGTCGAGGCGCGCCTCGATATCCGCGAAGCGGGTGCGCACCTCGCCAGGGATGATAGGGTCGCCGGGCGGCCGCCAGACGAGCGCGAGGCGCGCGGCGGCGAGCAAGCGCTCGGGTTCGTGCCAGTTCGGCAGGTCGGTGAGCGCGTCATCGCCGACGATAAACCACCAGTCCGCCCCCCGGGCCGATTCGCGCGCGAGCTCCTCCATCGTGTCAGCCGAGTAGGACGGTCCGGGGCGATCCACCTCGATGGCGCTGATCTCGGCCCACGGCAGCGGCTCGAGGGCCGCACGAAGCATGCGGAGGCGGACGGACGCCGGGCTGACTTCCCGGCCGGCCTTGCGCCACGGGTCGCCGGCGGGCACGAACAGAACCCGGTCGAGATGCAGGGCCTGCTTCGCCGCAGCGCCGATCGCGAGGTGGGCGAGATGCGGCGGGTCAAACGTGCCGCCGAGGACGCCGGCCCTCACAGGCCCCATTCCACCTCGACATCACCGATGCGGATGCGTTCGCCGGGCCGGACCTTCAGGCGGTCGAGGGCGCGGCCGACGCCGAGTTTGCGCAGGCGGTCGAATAGCTCCTGACGCGCCTCGAAGTCGTTCAGGTTGAGGGTGTTTGCGAGCCACTCGGGGGTATTTCCGGTGATCACCGCGACGCCATCCTCAGCGCGACTCGCCTCGAAACGCTGGCGGCGAGGCTCCGGATGCAGCACCGGAAGGGGCGCCACGTCGGACTCCTGGGCACGCACCTCCTGGAGCAGCCGCCAGGCCTGCTGAGCCAGTTCCTGCGTGCCCTCACGCGTGGCTGCTGAGATAGGCCGCCACACGACGCCCTCCGCGTCCAGAAGGACACCCAGGGCGGTCGCCCGCTCGCGTGCCTCAGGGTCGTCGACCTTGTTGAGGGCGATGACCTGCGGCTTCTCGGCGAGGCCATGGCCAAAGGCATCCAGTTCGGCGTCGATAAGTGCGCGGTCGGCGGCGGGGTCCTCGCGGGTCATGTCGAGCACGTGGACGAGCACACGTGTGCGCTCGATGTGGCGCAGGAACTCGTGACCGAGGCCAACGCCCTGGCTTGCTCCCTCGATGAGGCCGGGCATGTCCGCCGCCACGAATGTCTCGTAGCCCACCGCGACGACCCCCAGCTCGGGCTCGAGGGTTGTGAACGGGTAGGGCGCGACCTTGGGCGTTGCGGCCGACCAGGCGCGCAGGAGTGTGGACTTCCCAGCGTTGGGCAGACCGACCAGCCCGACGTCCGCGAGCAGCTTCAACTCAAGGCGGAGCGCACGCTGGTCACCTTCGCTGCCCCACTGCGCAAAACGCGGCGCCTTGCGTGTCGGCGTGGCGAACCGCTTGTTGCCCCAGCCTCCGCGGCCGCCACGTGCGATGACCACTCGCTTGCCCTCAACATCGAGGTCAGCGATCGGTTGACCTTCGCCGACCGGCTCGACAGCGGGCCAGACCACGGTACCCACCGGGACGCGGAGCTCGAGCTCGGGTGCGGAGGCGCCTCGACGCTGGTTGGGGCCGCCCCGGCCACCATCGCCGGCCTTGTAGGTCTGACCCTCGCGGACGTGGCGGAGGGTGGAATAGGAGCGGTCAGCGACGAACACGATGTCCCCACCACGGCCGCCGTCCCCCCCGTCCGGGCCACCACGGGGCACGAACTTCTCGCGATGAAACGAGACAGCACCGTCTCCGCCTCGACCGGCCACGACGCTGATGGCGGCTTGGTCGATCATCGAAGGGTCTCGGATGTGGACGAACATAGATTGGTGAAGGTGGACATGACTGCATCCATCGTAGGAGAGAAGTCGTCGTAGTAGGGGTGTTGGCGGTGTGGACGTAGATTCACTTCAGATACGGCATGCGCCGTGGACAAGTGCGCGGCGCTGGCATCGGGGTGTGGACAGCAACGTGGCCGTCCTCGGTCACGGCCTGACGGCGGACTCGAGTAACGGATCCTTCACCTCGATATCCACAGCAAGGGGAACTCGCATGACAGGCTGTCCACAGGAGTACCAACTGATTTGAGGCAGGTGAGTATGCAGTTACTCATGCCTTGGTCCGTGGACGACGAGAGGGTCAGGCGACCTGTCGCGCGCGCTCGATTAGCTCACGGAGACTGGTAACGTCACGTTTCGTCTCGGGGTCGACAACGAGTGAGCGCTCCATCTTGCGCCAGCCGTGGTGGACCGTGGAATGGTCGCGCCCGCCGAGGGCGACACCGATCTCGACCAGTGAGCGCTGCGCCAGTTCCCGCATCAGGTACATCGCGAGCTGGCGAGGGTAGGCGACTCGCTTTTCGCGGCTCTTCGAAAGCAGCGCTTCGCGGTCGATGGCGAAGTAGCGGCAGACGACATCCATGATCAGGTCAGGCGACGGCGGCAGCCGGGGCTCGTCTGGCTGGAGGGAGGCGAGGGCGGACTGGACGAGCTCGACAGTGAGCGGCTCGCCAGTCAGGCGGGCGTAGGCGAGGACGCGGGTAAGGGAGCCCTCGAGTTCGCGGATGTTGTTGTTGTAGCGGGCCGCGATGAGCTGGACGACCTCGTCTGGCACGCGGGTGCGCTGGTCCTTCGCCTTGGCCTGGAGGATCGCGACGCGCGTCTCCATGTCGGGCGCCTGGATATCAGCGATCATGCCCCACTCGAAGCGGGTGCGCAGGCGCTCCTCGATCTGCGGGATCAGCTGCGGGCTCTTGTCCGAGGTGATGACGATCTGCTTGCCATCCTCGTAGAGGTCGTTAAAGGTATGGAAGAACTCCTGCTGGGTCTGCTCCTTGCCGGCGATGAACTGGATGTCATCGATGAGCAAGACGTCCGCCGAGCGGTAGCGGGCGCGGAATTCTTCCTGCTTGCGCTGCTGGATCGCCGCGATCAGCTGGTTCGTGAATTGCTCCGCGGACAGGTACACGACACGCAGGCCGGCCTCCATGGTGCGATGACCAATGGCCTGGAGCAGGTGGGTCTTGCCGAGGCCCGCTGCGCCGTAGAGGAAGAGCGGGTTGTACAGCCGGCCCGGCTCGGCGGCCACGCCTTCGGCGGCAGCGAAGGCGAGGTGGTTTGCCGGCCCGACGATGAAGTGGTCGAAGGTGTAGCGCTCCCGGAGGCGCGGACGAGGGAACAGCTGACCCACGGGAGCCTCGTCACCGAAGCCCTGGAGGGCGTGGGCAGGCTCCTCGAGGCGTGCGCGCAGCGTCTCAAAACGGATGTCGATCGGCTGGGCCGCGAGCTCAGTGAGTGTGCGGACGATCAGCGGGCGGAGCCGCTTCTGGATCCACTCGGTGACGAACTCGGACCGAGTGCCGATGACGAGGGTGGCGTCGTCGAAGCGAAGGCCTTCAGTGCCCTCTAGCCAGGTGTCGTAGTTGGCGCGGGAGACGTGCTGGGCGAGGTGCCTGAGCGCCTGCTGCCAGAGGTCGGCCGGATCCCCGTGAGTCGGATCGGTGCGCACGAGGGCGTCTCCACTACCGTGGCGGCGGGTACGCGTGAGGCCTTCCTGCGATTGCAGGCACAGAAATCCACAAACGTTCCTAACGTGTGGATACTTGCGCTATCGCCAGACGGACAAACGTCTATCCCCGCGGGGGGCCGGGTTGATTGTTAGTACAGTTCGGCCCGCGCCGCCCGGCCCATGCCGCAATCGAGCCTGCGTTGCGAACCGGGGCGGACGATAGCATCGGGCGAGAACGCCGATCAAGGTGCTTATGTGTAGTGCGCGTGAATTTCCTTGGAATAGCAAGGGAAGCAGGTCGCCAGCGGCCCCGTGTATAATCGCCGCCACGCCGAAATCGAGGGCGACGGCCCCCGTCCGGGACGCTGGAACCGCATGACGACGCCACCGCTCCTGCTTGCGATCGACATCGGCAACACGAGCATCGCCATCGGACTCTACGACCGCGAGAAGCTCGCCGCCACGTTCCGCATCGCGACGGACCAGGAGAATCTCCCCGACGAGTACGCGATGCTGCTGCTCTCGCTGCTGCGGACTCGCGAGATCGACCCTGGCACCATTGGTGCGGCCATCATTTCCTCGACGGTGCCGCCCCTGCTGCTGACGTTCAGCGAGGTGTGCCGCAACTACTTTCATGTCGAGCCGCTGATCGTCGGCACCGGCGTGCGGACGGGCGTCCGCGTACGTTATGACAATCCTCGCGAGGTCGGGGCGGATCGCATCCTGCATGCTGTCGCCGCGCTCGCGAAGTACCAGCCACCACTGATCATCGTAGACCTCGGTACGGCGCTCGTTTTCGACGCCGTGTCACGCGAGGGGGACTACCTCGGCGGGGCGATCGCGCCGGGGATCAACATCGCGGCGCAGGCGCTGTTCAACCGCGCGGCCATGCTCCGCCGCGTGAGCATCGAGCGGCCCTCGACGGACTCGGTGATCGGCAAGAACACCGTGCACGCGATTCAGTCCGGGTTGTTCTATGGGTACGCCGACATGATCCAGGGCATGGTCCGTCGCTTCCGAAGCGAGATCGGCGAGGACGCGACGATCATCGCGACCGGCGGGTACGCGCCCATCCTCATGGACGAGATCGACTGCATCGACCACGTGGAGCCCGACCTCAACCTCGAGGGCTTGCGACTGGTGTACGAGGCGAACCGGTGAGCGGCCCGCTGGCCGGGCGCGAGATTGTGCTTGGCGTTTCCGGATCGATTGCCTCCTACAAGGCGGCCGAGCTGTGCAGCCGCCTCGTGCAGGAAGGCGCGCGCGTCGAGGTGGCGATGACGCCGGGCGCGACCGAATTCATCGCGCCGCTGACGTTCCGGGCCCTCACCGGACGGCTCCCATACGTCGACCTGTATCGGGACGGCAGTGAAGGCGAAAGCCACGTCGAGCTGGCGCGCCGTGCGGAGCTGATGGTCATCGCGCCGGCCTCCGCCTCTACGCTCGCGCGGCTCGCGCACGGGCTCGCCGAGGACTTCGTGTCGCTGACCGCGCTGGCGACCGTGGCGCCGTTGCTGGTGGCGCCGGCGATGGACAGCCAGATGTGGGAACACCCGGCCGTGCAGGCGAACCGGGCCACCCTCGAGGAACGGGGTGCGCAGTTCCTCGGGCCGGTGTCCGGGCGGCTCGCATCGGGCCGAACGGGTTCCGGGCGACTGATGGAGCCCTCGGCGATGGTCGAGCAGGTAAAGGCGCGCCTCGGCCGGGAGCACGGCGACCTCGCGGGCCGGACGATCGTGGTGTCGGCGGGCGGGACCCGGGAGGCGATCGACCCCGTGCGGTACGTGGGGAACCGCTCGAGCGGCAAGATGGGCTACGCGATCGCGGAGGCCGCCCGCGACCGAGGCGCCTCGGTGGTGCTGGTGACCTCGGCGGGACTGCCGAAGCCGGCGGGCATCGAGGTGGTCGCGGTGGAGTCCGCAGCCGAGATGCTGGACGCGGTGCAGACGGCGTGTCAGCGCGCGGACGCCCTCATCATGGCCGCGGCCGTGGCTGACTACCGGCCGGCCGAGGCGGCCGAGCAGAAGCTCAAAAAGGTGGCGGGACAGTCCGGACGCACGATCGAGTTGGTCGAGACGACCGACATCATCGCCTCTGTGCAGGGCGACCTCGTCAAGGTTGCGTTCGCGGCCGAGACGCAGGACCTGCTGGCGAACGCGCAGAAGAAGCTGGCCTCGAAGGGTGCGCGCTTCGTCGTGGCGAACGACGTCACGGCGCCGGACGCGGGCTTCGCGGTCGATACGAACCGAGTCACGATCCTCGATGACCAGGGTGGACGCGAGGCGCTGCCGTTGATGCCGAAGTACGACGTTGGCTGGCACGTCCTCGACCGGGTGGCGGCGCTGCTGCCGCCTCGCTAACTTCGCGGCCCGCTCGACTACTCGATCACGAGGCCGACGGGGCCGGTCGCGCGGGTGAGCGCGACCTGGACGCGGGCGTGGTCGCGCTGGAGGCGGACGTCTGCGCGCGCGTCGCCCACCTCGAGGCCTGTGATCGTGAGGTCGTCGAGGAATGGCGGGAGGGCTGGCTGCGCGAAGCGGATCGTGCGCGTGGCGGCGTCGACCCGGAGGCCGAGGCAGGCGTCGAGGAGCATGAAGACCGCGCCGGCCGCCCACGACTGCGGGAGGCAGGCCACGGGGTACTGCGTTGGCCCCTGGCCATCGCGGCGCTCGAAGCCGCAGAACAGCTCGGGCATGCGGCGGAGCTCCATGTGGCGGGCGGCGTCGAACTGGGCCTGGAAGATGCGCATCGCCTCGGAGCGAAAGCCGTAGGCGCTCAGGCCGCGCGCGATGAGCGCGTTGTCGTGCGGCCAGACCGAGCCGTTGTGGTAGCTCATCGGGTTGAAGCGCGGCGCGGTCTCGGCGAGCGTCCGGATGCCCCAGCCGCTGAACAGGTCGGCGTGCAGCATCGACTGCGCGACCGCGGTTGCTCGCGCTGGCCGCACGATGCCCGTGAAGAGCCCGTGGCCCGGGTTCGAGGTCTCTACCAGGCAGGGGCGCTTGTCGCCGTCGAGGGCGAGCGCGTAGCCGTCGAGGCGATCGCTCCAGAAGGCCTCGTCGAAGCGGCGGCGGAGGGCAGCGGCGCGCCGCTCCTGCTCGCGAGCCAGCGCACGTTCACCTCGGAGGCGGGCCAGGCGGGCGATGGCCAGCCGCGCCGCAAAGGCGTAGCCCTGAACCTCGCAGAGGGCGATGGGGCCGTTCGCGAGGGCCCCGTTTGCGTGGAAGACCGAGTCATTCGAGTCCTTCCAGCCCTGGTTCTGAAGGCCGTGCTCGGATGCGGCGCGGTACTCGAGGAAGCCATCGCCATCGAGATCCCCGGGGCCCTCGATCCAGCTGAGCGCGGCGAGGAGATGCGGCCACAGCTCGTCGATGAGTGCGCGGTCACCGGTGCGGCACAGGTGGGCCTCCGCGAGGACAACGAAGAGCGGCGTGGCGTCCACGCTGCCGTAATAGCGGCGGAACGGAACCTCGCCGAGGATCGCCATCTCGCCGTCGCGTGCCTCGTGCAGGATCTTGCCGGGCTCCGCGTCGTGCGCGGGGTCCACCTCGGTGGCCTGGGTGGCGGCCAGGTAGCGAAGTACGCCCGCACTGAGCGAGGGGTGCCAGGTCAGGGTCTCGAGAGCAGTGATGATGCCGTCGCGCCCAAAGGGTGAGCTGAACCAGGGGACGCCGGCGTACACGTAGGGGCCCGTGGGCATGTCGGTCGCCATCATGCGCAGGTCGGCGGCGGAACGTGTGAGCCACTCGTTGAACTGATCGTTCGAGCTCGTGATCTGCGCCCACTGGCGCGCGGCGACGGCGGCCTCCTGGTGCGACTCGCTGCGGGCGGCCGCGAACGTCAGCGGCGCGCGCGGGCCGGTTGAGAGGACAGACTCTGCGCCGCAGGTGATCGTCAGCTCGATAGCGCGTGCCTCGCCGGGCGCCAGCGAGAGCCAGAAGACCGCGCGTTCCTCGTCGAGCGTCGAGGGCGGCGGGTCGAAGTGCAGCGAGGTCGAGCGGACGCGCTCATCGAGTCCGCGATAGCGCAGCTCGGCGATGTCCGCAGTGACCTCGGGCGGCAGGAAGCGCCCGCGCCTGAGGCGCGTCGCGCCGCGCACCTCGAAGACGTCGCGGAAGTCGGCGTCGAACTCCCAGGTAAGAGTGAACGCGGCGGGCGTCATGCCGTAGTTCACGACCTCGAGGCGTTCATGACAGGCGGCGCCGTAGATGAGCTTGGAGCGCAGCAGGTGGAGCGTGTCCTGAGGGCAGAGGCCGCCCTCGTCGCCGGGCAACTCGGGGTTCGTCATGTCGACCATGAGCGTGGCGTTGTCCGAGGTGATGCCGGAGCTGAGGAGCAGCGGGCGCACGCCGCTGATCCGCAGCACGAGGTGTGAGAGGTGGCGGGTGCCGTCGTGGTAGAGGCCGCGGTCGCCGGTCTCGACCGGCTGGATATCGCCAAAGCGGTTGCAGACGGCGAACGTGTCGCCGTGCTTGAGGACGCGGCTGCGGTCGTCCGATGCCGTGGAGCGGATATGGATCAGGTGTTCGTCGGAGCTGGTCATGCGGCGTCCGAGGTCGAGCGCGGGGAGCGGCGAGGTGCCGTCAGGACGCGAGGGGGGCAGCCTCGGCGGCCGGTCCGGTGCGTCCGGCGATCACCTCACGATAGATACGAAGGTAATCGAGCGCCATGCGGCGCGCCGTAAACCGTTCCTCGAAGGCGGCGCGGGCGCGGGTTCGGTCGAGGGCGCAGGCGGCGGCGGTCGCGCGCACGGCGTCATCGAGGTTGTCGACGATAAAGCCCGAGACGCCGGACTCGATCACCTCGGGGACCGCGCCGTTGCGCCAGGCGACGACGGGGGTGCCGCACGCCATGGCCTCGATCATGACCATGCCAAAGGGCTCGGACCAGTCGATGGGGAAGAGCAGGGCGCGGGCGTTGCCGAGGAAGTCCTGCTTCTCGGCCTCGCCGATCTCGCCGATGAACTCGACCAGCGGGTCAGCGAGCAGGGGCTCGATCACGTCGTGGAAGTACCGGCGGTCGTCTGCCCCGACCTTGGCGGCGACGCGCAGAGGGATGCCGGTGCGGCGCGCGATCTCGATCGCGCGGTCTGGCCGCTTCTCCGGCGAGAGCCGCCCGAGGAATGCGAGGTAGCCGCCGCGTCCATCACCCTGCCGGTAGAGGTCCGCGGGCAGACCGTGGAGCACGGCGCCGGACCAGCCGGCATGGGGAAGGGGCTGCTGCTGCTCCTTCGAGACGGAGATGACGGGGATGTCGGAGAACTCGCGGTACAGCGACTGCAGCTCGGCGTGGTCGAGGCGACCGTGGAGCGTGGTCACGTGCGGAGTCCGCAGCCGGCGGGCCAGCGGGTAGTGCAGGTGGTCCGTGTGGAAGTGCACGACGTCGAATTCACGGGCGCGCTGCGCGACCTGCTCGAGCATCAGGATGTGCGGGACGGTCTCCTGCACGACGGTGCCATCGAGGCGCAGCGCCTGCTTGCCCACGGGGACGAGGCGCGCCTCCGTGATCGAGTCGCCACTGGCGAAGAGCGTGACGTCGTGGCCCAGGGCCATGAGCTCGTCGGTGAGGTACGCGACGATCCGCTCGGTCCCGCCGTACAGGCGAGGCGGGACGCGTTCAAACAACGGCGCGACTTGCGCGATCCTCACTCCGCCGCTCCTTACTGCCTCCTGTCGCCCCGTTGACCAATGTAGCAAGGGGGACAAGGGATTCCGGAGCGGCGGAATTCCTCGGACGCTACGTCCGCGCGCGGCCGAGGACGAAGTGCACCAGCGTGCGCACGGGCGAGCCCGTGCTGCCTTTGACGAGCACGCCTTTTTCGGCAGTCGAATCGGAGACAGCGGCGATGTCGAGGTGCGCCCACGGGGTGTCGTGGGCGAAGCGCTCAAGGAACTTCGCGGCGGTGATCGAGCCGGCGGAGGGGCCGCCTGTGTTCTTGATATCCGCGACGTCCGACTTGATGAGATCGAAATACTCGGCATCGAGGGGCATGCGCCAGAGGCGCTCGCCGGCGGCGGCGGCGGCGCGCTCGAGGTCGGCGTAGAGGCGATCGTTGTTCGCGAAGGTGCCGATGCGGACGTTGCCGAGGGCGACGTTCATCGCGCCGGTAAGCGTGGCGACGTCGACCAGCGTCGAGCAATTCTCGCGGCGGGCGTATGCAAGGCCATCAGCGAGGACGAGGCGGCCCTCGGCGTCGGTATTGAGGACTTCGATGGACTGGCCGTCCATCGCGTAGACGACGTCGCCCGGCTTGGTGGCAGAGCCGCTCGGCATGTTCTCGGTGCAGGGAGCGATGGCGAGGACGTTGACGGCCGGGCCGAGGCGCGCGATAGCCTGCATCGCGCCGATGACTGAGGCGGCGCCCGTCATGTCGCCCTTCATGCGTTCCATGCCGGCGGCTGGCTTGATAGAGATACCGCCGGTATCGAAGGTGATCCCCTTGCCGATGAGGCCAACGGGCCGCGTGCGGCCGCCATTGCGATAGCGCAGCACGATGAACTTTGGGGGCTGCACGGAACCGTTCGCGACGCTGAGGTACGAGCCCATACCCAGGCGTTCGGCCTCGGCGCGCTCGATGATGGTGCATTCGAGGCCGGTTGCGGC
>JAIBBD010000127.1 GCA_019694855.1 Dehalococcoidia bacterium | reverse complement strand
CAGGTGAAGAAGGCGAGCGAAGGGTTCGACGCGCCGACGGTGAGCGTGCTGCTGAAACTCGACGCGGTGTTCAGCCGTGAGCCGGTGATCCAGCAGCTCGGCCGGGGATTGCGGTACAACCACAACCTGCCGGAGCGGCAGAATCTGCTGAACGTGTTCATCGGGCGGGACCCGCGATTGGCGAGCATCATCGAGCACCTCGAACGCGAGGTGCCGCCCACGCCCGTGGCCGTGCGCGGCACGGAACCGGAGCTGTTCGACCGCGACGCAATCCTGCGCGAGGCGGAGGAAGACGACGCCTACGTTTCGGACGAGCTGCTGGACGAGGATGCCCTCGGGCCGGAGATCGTCGACGTGGTGGAAGCTGGTGACCTGAACGTCGACCACACGGGGCAGCTCATCGAGGGGCAACAGCTGACGATGTTCGGGGTGGCGGCGCCGCCGCCGGTCGCGCGAGCGGCCGTCGAGCCGCAAGCCGTGGCGGAGGTCGTCGACCTCGCGGGCGAGATGCGCGATGCCATCGAGTACTGCAAGACGTGGACGAACCGGGCGGCGAAGGAGCGCGCGCGCCGCCGGGGGCCACTGGAGAATCACCACGCGGCGCTGAACCTCGCGTATGCCCGCGAGACGGGCAAGCGGGGCGCGCTGCGGACGGCGGCGGAGTACCAGGCCAAGGGCGACTGGATGAAGCGCCAGTACACGGTGCTGCTGGGGTAGCCTGGCCCGGCTGCGGCGGAATCATGGCCGTCCGGACGCGGGTTGAACGGGATCGCGTGCCTATAATCCGCCGCATGCCCCGTGAGTTCCTTCGCGCCCTGCCAGTCAGCACACGCCTGAGGGTCGCGCTCTCGTTGGTCGCGGCGACGCTCTGCTGGGGCACGTTCGGGTACATGCTGTTCGGCCTGTCGTTCGTCGATGCGCTGTACCAGACGGTGACGACGGTCACGACGGTCGGCTTCCGCGAGGTGACGCCGTTCGGGGCCAGGGAGCAGCTGTTCACCATCGTGCTCATCCTCACGGGCGTGGGGACGGTGCTGTACACGCTGACGCTTGTGGTGCAGGAATCGCTCGAGGGCGACATTGGGACGCGGTTCTACCGCAGGAGGCGAGAAATGGAGATCAGCCGGCTGCGGGACCATTATGTGCTGTGCGGTTTTGGCCGTGTCGGCCAGGAGATCGCGCGGGAGCTGTGCGAACGGCGGCAGGCGTTCGTCGTGATCGAACAGACGCCGGCGCAGGCGGAGGTCGCACGGCGGTTCGGCTACCTCGTGGTCGAAGGGGATGCCTCGAGCGAGCGGGTGCTGGTGCAGGCGCAGATCAGTTCCGCGCGCTGCCTCCTCGCGGCGAGCGACAGCGACGCGGGGAACACGTACATCACCCTCACGGCGCGCAACATCAACCCGAACCTCTTCATCGTTGCGCGAGCGGCGCTGCCGCATAACGAGGAGAAGCTCCGGCTCGCGGGGGCGGACCGCGTGCTTTCGCTGTACAGCCTTGGCGGGCGGCGGATGGTGCTGCAGGCGCTGCAGCCGCTGGCGGCCGACTTCATGGACACGCTCGCCTCGGGCCGGCATGGGGACCTTGTCCTCGCCGAGTTCGAAGTGAACGGCGAGAACGAGCTCGCCGGGCAGACGACGGGCGAACTGCTCCGAGGGACGAGCAACGCGACGCTGCTGGGCATCCGCCGGCGCAGCGGCGAACTGCTCGTGGGGCCGCGGGAGAGCGAGTGCCTGAACGACGGCGACATCGTGATCGTGCTCGCCGAGGAGGGCGACATCGCCTCCCTCACGGCGACGCCCACCCCCCGGCGGGGGCGCGCGAGGCGCTGATCACGCCGCCGGGTCGAGCACGACCTTGATGCAGCCATCCTGCTTGTCTCGGAACGTGCGGTAGGCGTCCGGCGCGGAGGCGAGCGGAAGCCGGTGGGTGACGAGAAAGCCGGGGTCGACGTTGCCGGCCTCGATTTCGCGCATCAACGGCGCCACGTAGCGGTGGACGTGGGTCTGGCCCATGCGGAACGTGAGTCCCTTGGCGAAGGCTGCGCCGAGCGGCATGGAATCGATGAAGCCGGCGTACACCCCGGGGATGGAGACGACGCCGCCCGGGCCGCACGCCTGGATAGCCTGCCGGAGCGCGGTCGGGCGGTCGGTCTGCATGCGGACGGTTTGCTTCGCCTTGTCGTAAAGGCCGGAGAGGCCGGACGGGTGCGCTTCCATGCCCACGGCGTCGATGACGGCGTCCGGGCCGCGGCCGCCGGTCATCTCCTTGAGCGTCTCGACCACGTCCTCGGTCTCATCGAAGTTGACGGTCTCGGCGCGGCAGTGCTCGCGAGCCATGCGCAGCCGCTCGGGGACGCGGTCGATGACGATGGTGCGCTCGGCGCCGAGCATGGAGGCCGAGAGAGCGGCGAAGAGGCCGACGGGCCCGGCGCCCCAGATGGCGACGACATCGCCGGGCTTGATGGAGCAGTTCTCGGCGGCCATGTACCCGGTGGGGAAGATGTCCGTGAGGAAGAGCACCTGCTCGTCGCGGAGCCCGCCGGGGACGACGTGCGGGCCGACATCGGCGTAGGGCACGCGCACGTATTCGGCCTGCCCGCCCGCGTATCCGCCGTAGAGGTGCGAATAGCCGAAGAGGCCAGCACTGGTGAATCCGTTCAGCCCCGCGAGCGCACGCGTCGACGGGTTGCTGTTTTCGCAGAGGGAGAATTCGGATCGGCGGCAGGGGGCGCAATCGCCGCAGGCGATGGCGAAGGGCACGACCACGCGGTCGCC
>JAIBBD010000006.1 GCA_019694855.1 Dehalococcoidia bacterium | reverse complement strand
CAGCACGGTCACAGCCACGGGCGGCGTCCTTTTCAGCAGTTCAGCAGTGCGCCGCCGGAATGCGCCGCGGTACGTTTGGTTTAGTCTAACGGAACGTTCCCTCGGTGCGAAATCATAGGCCCGCGCGGGTACTGTCCTAATTTGGAATCGTCAGGCTGCCTGCTCTACACTGGATGGACAGGGCGAGGTACGGCATGGCAAGGCATGGCCCGGCGCGGCAGGTAGACGAGAGGCCCGCTTGCGCGGGCCTCGTTCGTCGTATGGCGGAGTGCTGGTGGCGGTCGCGCCACCACCAGCATCGTCCTCGCTGCGTTACTGGCGGAACTTGTCCTTGCGGATCTTGAGCCGCCACATCTTGCCTTCGGGGTGGTACTTCCGTACGCCCTTCACCGTGATATACGGGCGGAAGATGTACACGTAGTCCCCATCTTCGACATAGTCGTTCACGATGGTGCCTCCGGTTCGGAAAGCGCCCCTGAGCGACGAAACGAGGTTGACGGCTGACATACGCTCGATCAGAATCAACATTCGTTGGGATGACCTAGCCGTAGTTCTCGTTCTCAGGTGAGCTGGCGCGCTGGGTTGATGGAAGCGACGGGGACGGTGACAGCCGTCCTCGTTGCGTATGACCAGATTGACGCGCCGAAGTTGACGAGGGGATCGAGCGAGGACTACCCTAGAAACAGCTAAACCACCAGGTAGCCCGTCGCGGTCCTCGACCTCGGCGGGTTTTTCATGTCCTATTTACATAGTACCCGCCTTAACCGACGTGAAGCGCTCACGCGCCTTATCAGAAACACCCGTTCTACTCACTGCGCCAACTCTACCAGATCCCGCACCGTCCACGCCCTGTAGACGATCCCGGCAGCGACCGCTGGCGTCGTCTTCAGCGTGCCGTGACGCCTCACCATGTTGTGGTGCGTGTAGTGCAGGCTGACAGCCGCAGCGAGGTTCTCAGGGCGCTTGCTGAAGGCGTTCGTAAGTCGCGTGAAGCGCCGCTGGCTCATCCGCAGGTCGAGGTTCGACCGCTCGATGTAGGAGGTGCTCGCCTCGCTCATCTTGGGGTGCCCCGCCATCCGGGTCTTCTCAACGGAAGACACCTTCGGCGGGGAGTATCTACCCTGTCCCACCGGCTCCGCTTCGTAACTTTTTACGACTGTGGCCCAGTCCAAATTGGAGCCGAACGCCTTCTCCACCGCGTCCACGTACAACCTGAGGCCGTCGGTGTTGATCTGCGGGCGGTTGCGGACGCGCGAGGCGAGGTCGGCCATGAACTCGTCAGCCGCGAATGCGTCCCGCTTGCTGACGAGCCACGTCGGGACGAGCTTCGTGTCCGCGTCGATTGCGACCCAGGTCCAGAACGAGCCGACCTGGGACTGGTCATCCTCGTGGGTGACGTGGCGGTCCTTCTTCCCGACGTATGCCCAGACCTGGTCGACTTCGAGGCGGCGGCAGTGCAGGTTGCGAAGCAGCCCATCCATCGCCTGCTCGCACGCCGTGCCCACCCGAACGCCGAGTCGCATGATTGTGTCGCGGTGGACGCCGGTCATCCGCTCCACGCTGCGGATCGAGGAGCCCTCGACCAGCGCCGCGATCACCTGCGTCTGGGTGTCGATGGATAGCCGATTCATGTGGTGCCCTTAGTGAGCGGCTATAATGGTTTGGTGGAGCGCCGGGGACTCGAACCCCGCGAGTGCCAGATGTAAAGCCCGGCCCGGAACCACTTCGCGCCCCACATGAAACCCCTGAGGTAGCCGCCTCGGGGGTTTCCTCTATCTCCCTACTTCTTTGATCTACCGGATTTCGTCTGACATGTCAAGTAGTTACGGTTGCATTCGTCTGGTAGGGATGCTAGGCTCGGATGCGTACGAAGGAGCACTCCAATGACCACAGACACGGACGCGGTGAAAGTGCGGCGAGGCCGGAGCCCCAACTACCCAGGTATCGACCTCGGGGCAGCCATCGACCGAGCGCGTCAGATGTACAGCACCCAGCGGCACCACGACGCGCCGGTCAACTCGATACTGAGCGTGTGGGGGTTCTCACCCACTAGTGGTGCCGGCGGCGTGATTCTGGCTGCTCTGCTGAGGTTCGGACTCGCTGAGGGCGAAGGCAATGGTGAGAACCGTCGCGCTCGGCTCACTCAAGATGCGCTTGCCATCATTCGAGACGAGCGCGAAGACTCGCCCGACCGTGATCGGATCATCCGGCGGCTTGCGCTGCTTCCTGCCATCCACCGGGAGTTGTGGGCCGAATACGGCGGAGAGCTGCCTCCGAGTGACGCCGCCCTGCGATTCGATCTCATTCAACGTCGGGGGTTCACTGAGAATGGGGCGGATGAATTCATCCGCGAGTTCCGCAATACGGTCGCGTTCGCTCGGCTCGATTCGTCTGGTAAGATCGATGACGAAGAACTAGACCACGATGACGACGGCGATCATGGCGGGGAAGAGAAGCATGATCCGGCCCGTCGCCCTCGGGTGCGAAAGCGGGACGAGAGCATGACCGTGTTGAACTTCCAAGTCAGTGACCGCCAGGTCGAGATCGCCGTGCCTGGTGGACCGCTGACCAAGGCTGAGATCGGCCTGATCAAGGACTATCTGGCTATTCAAGAGCGGATCGCGCCCAGCGAGCGGGAACCAGAAGCCGCCGACGCCACGGAGCAGGACGCTGACTGAGGCATCGACCGAGGCCCTGACGGACGCGATCCGCAACCTGCACGGCTGCGAGTCGCGTCACGTCGCGTCCGTGCCCATTACGGAGACCTTCGAGGGGCAGACCGTCTGGGATGGCGACGTACAGGTCTTCGACCTGATCGACTGTCCGGAAGCTAGCCGCGCCTACGCATGGAGCTTCGAGACCACGGGCGGCCGGCGGCGGTTCGTTGTGGTGCTCCACAAGCCGCCCGTGGACTCACCGCAGAAGGCAGTACAAGCCGCGATAGTCAGCGACAACAGGAGTACCGACACATGAGATGGACAGCCAGCCTGAAGTGCAGCGCCTGCGGCTACGAGGAGGATCGCGGTTCGGAGTTCGAAGCTGCCGATCGTGATGAGGTGGATGACACGCCGCTCACCTGCCCCAACTGCGACGAGGAGGCCCTAGTGCCATTGCGCTCCTCAATCCGTCCGCTTCCAAACTAGGACACTACCCCCGCGCGAGGTCGTTACGCAGGACGGTCCGAGGGCGCTAGACTCCTCGAGTGCCTGTCATCCTGCTGCCGCCAGACGTCGCCGTGCGGCTGCGTCCCGAGCTGCGGCGCATTCCGGAGCTCGAGGTTGTCACCCCGCCCGAGGAACCCGGCGCCTTCCTTGCGCCGGATGTGCTCGACCGTGTCGACGCTGCGTTCTTCAACCTCGCGTCCGGTCCCTCGGGGACGCGGCGGATCCTCGGCGCCGCGCGACGGGCGACGAACCTGCGCTGGATCCACCTCGGGCACTCGGGAGTCGACGACCCGGTCTTCGAGGAGCTCATCGGCCGGGGCGTCGTGGTCACGAACTCGGCGGGCGCGAACGCGGAGCCGATCGCCCAGAGCGCTCTCGCCGGGCTGCTGGCGTTGAACCGTGGCCTGCCGGGGTGGTTGGACGCCCAGCGGCGACACGCCTGGGAGCCTGACCCCGACGACCTCCCGTCGGAACAGCTGCCCCGCGAGCTGCGCGGTCAGACGATGGTCATCTTTGGCCTCGGGAGCATCGGTCGCTACGTCGCGCAGTTCGCGCGGGCATTCGGCATCCGGGTGATCGGCGTGCGCCGCACCCCCGCCACGCCCGAGGACGGAGTCGACGCCTGGGCGCCGCCCGCGCGACTCGACGAAGTGCTACCGGAAGCGGACATCCTCGTGCTGACGGCGCCGCTCACGTCCGAGACGCGCGGTACGTTCGACGCGAGGCGGCTCGACCGCCTACCCGCGGGCGCCGTGGTGATCAACGTCGCGCGCGGCGAGCTGGTGGACGAAGCCGCCCTGGCGGAGCGCCTCGCGTCCGGGCGGTTGGGCGGCGCGTACCTCGACGTCTTCGTCACGGAGCCGCTTCCGGCGGAATCGCCGCTCTGGGAGCTGCCGAACGTCCTGATCAGTCCACACGACTCGGCGCGGTCAGCCGGCACGCAGGGTCGCGTGGATGCCATCTTCCTCGAAGAGTTGGGGCGCTGGCTGCGCGGCGAAGACTCCCCTCGGCGAGCCCGCCTCGACTGAGTCGCCTGCCCGAGGCCTTACGCGCGGCTCGGGACCGCCGAGGGGCGGGCCAGCTCGCGCAGGGCGGGGACGGTGACGAGCAGGGCGACGGCGAACGCGGTGACCGAAAGGCCGCCCGCCGCCACCGCCACCGGCGCGCCGAGCCACGCCGCCACCAGGCCGGCCGGCAGGCCGCCCACGGAGCCGAGGAAGTAGGTCATGCTCCAGACGCCCATGACCCGGCCGCGCAATTCGTCGGGGACGAGCACCTGCAGCGTCGTCATGCCGACGTTGAGGTAGACGGCCGAGGCGAGTCCGCCCCCGAACAGCAGCGCCATCGAGACGCCGATCGTGCGGCTGGCCGCAAAGCCGGCGATGAGGATCCCAAAGGCCGCGGCCGCGAGCAGCATGACGGGGCCGTAATGGCGCTGCGAGCGCACGCGCACGATGAGGAACGTCCCAAGCAGCGCGCCCATCCCGGCGGCGGTCTCCATGAGACCAAACCCGCGCGCGCCGACGTGCAGGATGTCGTCGGCGAAGGTCGGCAGCAGCACGATGTAGGAGGAGCCGAACACCGAGGTGAAGAACGAGAGCCCGATGGTGGCGAGGAAGAGCTTGTTCCGGAAGATGTAGCGCGCTCCCTCGAGCATGCCGCCGTCGTGTTCGGCATGCGTCCCGCGACGCTCGACGGGCGCCAGCCGCAGGCGCTGCAGCAGCAACGCCGAGATGGCGAAGGCGGCGGCCGTCACGATGAACGCCTGCCCCGTACCGATGACGGCGATGAGGATGCCGACGGCGAACGGGCCGACGATACGCATCCCGCTCCAGGCAGCGCTCGTATAGGCGACCGCGCTGGCAATGGCGCGCATATCGATCAGCCTCGGCAGGATGGCGCTCTGCGCCGGGTTGGCGAGGGCCATCAGCGCGCCGAGGACGGCCGCCCACAGCACGGCGATCCAGACGTTGGCGACATCGAGCACGACGGCGACCGCCAGGGCGCCGGTGACGACGGCGGTCAGCGCGCTCGACCAGACAAGGAGCTTCTGGTTATCGACGCGGTCGGCGAGCGCGCCGGCGGGCACGGAGAGCACGATGGTGGGGACGGCGGTCGAAATGCTGAGTACGCCGAGCCAGAGGGGCGAGTCAGCAAGCTGCTGGACGAGCCAGAGCCCTCCGATGAATCGGAATTGGATTCCGAAGATGCGGACGAGGTTCGCGATCCAGTAGTTGCGATAGTTCGGGTAGGCGAGCGCGCCCCAGCGAGGCAACGGCCCTTCGTCGGTCGCGCCTCGCACCTCAGATCGCGTGTTGCCAGCCGCCATCCTTGCCCCCGCCTGTGCCTCGCAGCCGGTACCTGTAAGTGACACTGTACATGTTCGCGTGCCTTTGCCATCGTCGCGAGTCGCTGCCACCCCCGCCGCAGGCCGGGCGACATAGAATCCGCCGAGGGCAGCGAAGCAGTTTCGTGAGGAGACCATCATGACGCTCAGTCTCGAGGACCGGCTCGACATACTCGATCTCGCCGCGCGGTACAGCCACGCCAGCGACCACGGTGACGGTCGGGCGTTGGCGGACACGTTCACGGAGGATGGGATCTTCGAGGGCGCGGGCGAACCTCGACGCGGACGGGCGGCTCACGAAGCCGCGACGAACGCGCTGGCGGCGAGCGGACTCGTGCTGCGCCACTTCGTCAGCAACCCGGTGATCGAGGGAGACGGCGACCGGGCGACGATGAAGCTGTACGTCGAGGTGAAGAACCTCGCGGATCCCACGACTCCAATGCTCGTTGGCTGCTACTACGACGAGCTGCAACGCGTAGACGGCCGCTGGAAGTTCGCCCGGCGACGCGTCGAGACGGACTACCCGCAAGCCTGAGCGGATCGGGCGACCTCGAAAGTCACGTGACCTTCGACCCTGTGTGGGCTTGCGTGGCTGGAGCATGATGATTGCGGTGGATCCACCCCGAAACCACCGTCGGGAAGGGGGTTTGGCTGAAAGCAGAACTTCCTCACGCAGGATTGCTGCGATGGCTGATCAAGCACTAGGAGGAGGGCCCCGCCCTTGGACTACGTAGTAGCGGCGGCACGGTAGCCTCGGAGCCACGAGCACTGGCAATCGCATTGCGATTGCCCTCGGCACTCAGGCCGGCAAAGCGCTTCGAGCACCACCACTCAATTGGCACACAGTGACAGCGGCCCCGGGGAACCGGGGCCGCTTTGTGTCGGGCCGCCTCAAGCGCGGCCGGCTAGCGCAGGAACGAGTCGCGCACCGAGTCAGGGTGCAGGTGCTGCGGGGCACCCTCGCGGAAGCCGTTGTGGTCGAACGGCCGGTCCATCTTATAGCCGCCGAGATCCGACTCGTTGAACGCGAGTTCGAGCCGTTCGGCGCTGCTCGCCTTCACCAGCGTCGCCTCGAGCCAGTAGTCGAACTGGCGCGGGGCGTCGACCTGGAAGGCGCTCTCCTGCACGGTCTTCACTTTGCCGAGCGTGCGGCCATCCGCGGTCACGACCTCGGCGCCAACGGTAATTTCTTGTGCCATACGTCTGCCCTCCGACGGAACCGGCGCATCGTACTCGTTGCTGAAGCCAATGTGAAGTATCCGTGCGAGGCTCAGTCTCGCGATGCCGGCGCCGGGTCGGTCAGTTCACCATTGGACGAACATCGGCATGACGACGTGGACGTAGCGATCGTCGCCGACGGGGCGGAGGACGCCCGGGGCCGAGGGGGAGGACGTCTCTATGGCCACGCGGTCCGTCGTGATGACGTTCAGCACCTCGATCAGGTAGCGGCTGTTGAAGGCGATCTTCGCCTCTTCACCCGCGATGATGGCGTCGATTTCGCCCTCGTTGTTGCCGACCTCTTCGGCGCGGGCGGTCACGAGGAGGCGGCCCGGGCTGCCGGCGTCGCCGGGTGTCGCCGTGAGGCGCACGATGCCGGAGCCATCCCGGGCGAAGACCGAGGCAAGACGCGTCTCCTGGCGGAACTCGCCCACCGAGACCTCCGTGCGCGTGGCGGAGCTGGCAGGAATGAGCTGCTGGTAGTTCGGGAAGGTGCCCTGGATCAGGTTGGCCACGAGTGTGGCGTGGCCAAGGTCAAACAGCACCTGCGTCTGCGCCGCGTTCACCGTCATCGTCACGGGCTGCTCGGCCTCCGGGAGCAGGCGCGCCAGCTCACCAAGGGCGCGGGCAGGCACGATCACCTCGCGCTCCTGCGGGGCCCCGGCCGGCAGTTCGAGCTCGTACACCGCCAGGCGGAAGCCATCGGCGGCGGCCAGCCGGATCGACGCGGCGCCGATGGCGAAGTGCACACCGGTGAGCACCGGCCGCGAGTCGTCGGTAGCCGCCGCGAAGACCACGTGGTCGAGCGCCTGGCGCAGGCGGTCAGCCTCGATGGCGATCGCGCCGCTGCCTTCGACGGGTGGGATCGGTGGGAACTCGTCGGGATCCATCCCGCCAATGGAGGCGGCGTTGCGGGCGCAGGAGAGGCTCACCTGGCGCGAACGCTCGGCGAGGTTCATCTCGATCTCGTCGCGCGGGAGCGTGGCGACGAAGTCGGACAGCAGCCGGGACGGCATCGTGATAGCGCCGGACTGTGCGACCGTGGCCGGGATCGTGTAGGTGATGGCGATGGTCTCGGCGTCCGTGGCCGAGAGCTTGATGCGCCCCTCGTCCGCCTCGACCAGCACATGCTGCGTAATGGGGAGCACGGAGCGGGCGGGCACGGCCCGGGAGACGGCGCTGAGCCCCCGGTGCAGCTGATCCTGCTGGCAGGCGACGCGCATGCGCTTGCTCCCGGCCTTAATTGCTCAATCGCTGAGCGTTTACACGCACTGTGCAGTATAGGTGGCCGTGTGGATAGCTCGCAAACACCGTCCCGCCGCTACGGCTCGCGCTCGAGGAGTGCCGCGGCGGCGGCCTCGATGGTCTCGTCGATGAGCGCCTCGTCGTGCGCGAGGGACACGAACCAGCATTCAAACTGCGAGGGTGGCAGCAGGATGCCGCGCTCGAGCATGCCTCGATGGAAGCGGGCGAAGCGGGCCGTATCCGACTCGCGGGCTTCCGAGTAATTCACGGGTGGGGAAGGGCGAAAGAACGGCGTGAGCACCGAGCCCACGCGCCCGACGGCCAACGGTACGCCGGCGCTGGCCGCCGCTGCCTCGAGCCCTGCCTGCAGCCGCGCGCCCAGCTCATCGAGCCGGTGGTAGGCGTCCTCGTCGGCGGCCAGCGCGTCGAGGGTGGCGATGCCAGCGGCCATGGCGAGCGGGTTTCCGGACAGGGTGCCCGCCTGGTAGACGTCGCCCGCGGGCGCCATGCGCTCCATGAGCGCCCGTGGCCCTCCGTACGCGCCGACGGGCAGACCGCCCCCGATGATCTTACCGAGGGCGGTCAGGTCCGGACGCACCGAGTAGCGTGCCTGTGCACCGCCTCGGGCCACCCGGAAGCCCGTGATCACCTCGTCGAAAAGGAGTAGCGCGCCACTGGCGTCGCACAGGGCGCGCAGGCCCTCGAGGAACCCCGGCTGCGGAGCGACGAGTCCCATGTTGCCGGCGACGGGCTCAACAATGATGCAGGCGATGGCCCCCGGATGCCGCTCGAAGGCAGCGCGGACGGCCTCGAGGTCGTTGTAGGGGACGACGAGCGTCTGGGCAGCGAAGGCGGCGGGCACGCCCGGTGAGTCCGGCAGCCCCAGCGTGGCGACGCCGGAGCCGGCGGCGGCGAGGAGACCGTCCGCATGTCCGTGGTACCCGCCGTCGAACTTGAGGATGAGATCGCGGCCGGTGATTGCGCGCGCGAGTCGGATCGCGGTCATCGTGGCCTCGGTGCCCGAGTTGACGAAGCGCACCATCTCGATCGAGGGGACGGCGGCGATTACGCGCTCGGCCAGCTCGGCTTCGGCCTCGGTGGGCGCGCCAAATGAGGTGCCTCGACCGGCCGCCGACCGCACGGCCTCGACCACCGCGGGATGGGCATGACCGAGGATGAGCGGGCCAAACGAGCCGACGTAGTCGATGTACTCGTTGCCGTCGACGTCGCGGACACGGGCGCCGGCGCCGCTCGCAAGCACGACCGGGTCTCCACCGACGGCGCGATAGGCGCGGACGGGCGAATCCACGCCGCCGGGCAGCACGCGCCGAGCACGCTCCATCGCGGCGCGGGAAACGCTGTGCACGCGCTCGGGGGTCATGAGACGAGGATCGCCGTTAGCTCGGCCAGTGAGCGGGTCTCGATGTCGGGAAGCGCGGTCTCCTGCGGGTATTCGGCTTCGTTGCGGCGGAGGTAGGCTGCCCGCAGCCCGGCGTTCAGCGCACCCGCCACGTCGGCGCCCGGGGTGTCGCCGACGTAGAGCACCTCGCGCGGCTCGCAGCTAAAGCGCTTCGCAAGCGCGAGGAACGCTGCACGGTTTGGCTTGTAGATCCGGAGCGACTCGGAGGACTGGATCACGGAGAAGCGCAGCCGGTTCACCGACACCGCGCTCTGCAGGAAGTCCTCGTCGGCGTTCGACATGAGACCCACCAGGTAGCGGCTGGCGATGCGTTCGATGCTGTCGAAGGCGTCCGGGTAGGCAGGAGCGTGGCTGAGCACCTTGCGGAGGTGGTTGGCGCCCTGGACGGGGTCACCGGCCAGCTCGAACTTCTCGAAGGTGTACTCGAATTGCCGTCGCCACGTTTCCCATGTCGCGATCCAGGGCGGCGGCGGGCCGTCGGCGAGGCGCTTGCGGTCGAGCTTGCCGTCCTCGCCGGAGTGCTCGGCCCAGACGCTCACCTTGCGAAACGCCTCGTCCTGGAAGGTCTTCGCGACCTCCTCGTGGTTGCCGCCCAGACCCTGCTGGTCGAGCACTTCCTGCACCGCGAGGAGGAAGTCCCAGTGGAACAGCGTGCCGTAGGCGTCGAAGGCCACCGCCTTGATGGTGGCGAGGTCGAGGGGCGTCCGCTCCTCGGCCGGCTCCACCTGCTCCGTCGTCCCGGCGGTCGTCATCGCGTTGCCTTTCGGGGTCGTGGCGGGAGCGCTACGCATCCTCGCGGAGCCAGCGCGCCGCATCCTTCGCGTGATACGTGAGGATGATATCGGCGCCCGCGCGCCGGATCGCGGTCAACGTCTCGAGGACCGCCGCACGCTCGTCGAGCCAGCCGTTGATCGCAGCGGCCTTGAGCATCGCGTACTCACCGGAGACGTTGTACGCCGCGACCGGGAGGTCGGTCGATTCCTTCACGACGCGAATGACATCGAGATAGGCGAGCGCGGGCTTCACCATCACGATGTCCGCCTGCTCGAGCTCGTCTGCCGCGACTTCACGCAGGGCCTCGCGGACGTTGGCGGGGTCCATCTGGTAGCTCCGTCGGTGCGGCGGGCCCATCCGAGGCGCAGAGTCGGCGGCCTCGCGGAAGGGGCCGTAAAAGGCCGAGGCGTACTTCGCGCTGTAGGACATGATCGGCAGCGACTCGTGGCCGGCCTCATCAAGCGCCCGCCGAATCGCCTCGACGCGCCCGTCCATCATGTCGGAGGGCGCGATCAGGTCCGCCCCCGCTTCGGCGAGCGAAACTGCGGCCTCCGCGAGCAGCGGCAGGGAGCGGTCGTTGTCGACCTCGCCGTCGCTGCCGAGGAGCCCGCAGTGGCCGTGGTCGGTGTACTCGCAGAGGCAGACGTCGCCCACGACGGTCAGATCGGGGTCGGCGTCCTTGAGGACGCGCGTGGCCAGCTGGGCGATGCCGTCGCTCGCATAGCCCTCGCTCCCGGTAGCGTCCTTCGAGGCGGGGATGCCGAAGAGCATGACGGCACGCACCCCCAGGCCGCGGAGTTCGGCGGCCTCGGCGGGCAACTGATCGAGCGACAGCCGGGCCTGCCCCGGCATCGAGGCGATCGGTTCGCGCAGGTTGCGGCCGTGTGTCACGAACATCGGGTAGATGAAGGACGCCGGGTCGAGGCGGGTCTCGCGTACGAGGTCGCGCAGGCCTGCCGTGCGTCGGGTGCGGCGCGTGCGCACGAAGTCCGTGGAGGTGGCAAGCAGGGTCATTCCGCAAACTCCGGATCGGCGTCGCCCCCGAAATGCTCGAGGAGCGCCTGTACAAGGCCTTCGACGCTGCGGTCGCTGGCGACCACGGTCGGGTCGAGGCCGACGTCACGGGCGGTCGCGGCGGTCTGTGGCCCGATGCATGCGACGATGGCGCTGCGCACGGGCTCCAGGTCGCCTTCCAGCAGTGTAGCGAGGTTGCTGACCGTCGAAGACGAGGTGAACGTGACCACGTCTACCTCTCCCCGCCGTACACGTTCCAGCGTGCGCGGTGAGGGTGCGGCCGGTGGTGCGGCGAGGTAGAGCGCCAGTTCGTCGACCGTCGCGCCGGCCGCACGGAGGCCGTCTGGCAGCGCGGCACGGGCGCCCTCGGCACGAGGGAGCAGGACGCGCTGGCCCGCGATGCCCGCCTCGAGGAGTGCACGCAGCACGCCGTCGCCGTCCGCCTCGGCGGGCAGGAGGTCCGCGAGCAGTCCATGCCGGCGGAGCGCCTCGGCGGTTGCAGTGCCCACGGCACAGAGCCGGACCCCGGCGAAGGCTCGCGCGTCAACTCGTTCCGCTTCGAGCAGTTCGAAGGCGGTATCGACGGCGTTCTCCGAGGTGAAGACAGCCCAGCCGTACTCGTGGGCGCGCAGCCGACCGCCCGCCTCGCGGGCCTGCTCGGCGTCGGCGTGCCGCTCGAGTTCGATCGCCGGGAGGAGCAGCGGCACGGCGCCCTCGCGCCGCAGGGCGTCGGCCAGGGCGGAGGCCTGCCGCCGGGTACGCGTCACGAGCACGCGTTTGCCAGCGAGCGGTCCGGAGGGCGCCAGCGCGAGCCGGTCGCGGAGCGCCGCCACCTCTCCGACGACGAGGAGCGCGGGGGCCTCGATGCCGGCATCCCGCGCCGCCACCGCGATCTCGCCCAGTGTCGCCTCGAGGACACGCTGGGCTGGCGTGGATGCCTGCTGCACCAGGGCCGCCGGGGTTCGCGAGTCACGACCCCCGGCGATGAGGGCGGCGGCGATCGACTCCAGGCGACCGACGCCCATGAGGACGACGATGGTGTCCACGGCGGTGGCGAGACGAGTCCAGTCGACGCCCTCGGTGGAGCGGTCGGGCGCCTCGTGGCCCGTGACGACGGCGAACGAGGCGGCCACGCCCCGATGTGTCACCGGGATGCCGGCAGCGGCCAGACCGCCGATGGCCGAGGTGACGCCGGGCACGACGGTGCACGCGATGCGCGCCGCCGCGAGCGCCTCGGCTTCCTCGCCGCCGCGCCCGAACACGAAGGGGTCACCGCCCTTCAAGCGCACCACACGTCGTCCGGCGCGGCCGTGCTCGATGAGCTCGGCGTTGATCTCCTCCTGCGCCATCGCCTGGCGGCCGGGGGCCTTGCCGACGTCGATCAGGAGAGCGTCCTCACGGCATTCGTCGAGCAGGTCGGCCGTGCCGAGGCGGTCGTAGAGGACCACATCGGCGCGACGGAGCGCTTCGAGGCCAGCGCGGGTAATGAGGCCGGGGTCGCCCGGCCCGGCGCCGACGAGCCAGACGTGACCGCTGGCGCGGCCATGCGCGATGGGGCGGGCCGTCACTGGCCCGTCGCGTCAGGCGAAGCAGCGGCGAGCAGCCGCTCGCCCAGCCCTCTTCCGAGCGCTTCCGCCTGATCGAGCGGCCCCGTCGCGTCGCCAAAGAAGGGCGTGCCGCTCGCCTCGCTGGCGACCATCGCGCGCAGCACGAGCAGGCCGTCATCCACCTGCGCGTAGGCGCCGACCGGCAGCGTGCACCCGCTGCCGAGCGCGGCAAGGAAGCTGCGCTCGGCGATGGCTGCGGCGCGTGTGGGTGCGTGGTCGATCTGATCGAGGAGACCGCGCGTCGCATCGTCGCCGGCGCGGCACTCGACGACGATCGTCCCCTGTCCCGGCGCCGGCAGGAACTCCATCGCCTCAAACAGCTGAGTCGCTTCCCGCAGGCGGCCAAGCCGGTCGAGGCCGGCCGCCGCGATCAATACGGCGTCGTACGCGCCCTCGGCTACCCGCCGTACGCGCGTGTCGACGTTGCCGCGGACGTCCCGCACGTCGAGGTCGGGCCGCAGGGCGTGCAGCAGCGCGGCGCGGCGGTTCGAACTGGTGCCGACCACGGCGCCGGGAGGCAGGTCTCGCAGGCGTCGCCCGCCGGACGCCACGAGGACGTCGCGTGGGTCGCCGCGTTCGAGGAACGCCCCGAGCACGAGTCCCTCCGGAACCGTGGTCGGCACGTCTTTGAGCGAGTGCATAGCGATGTCCGCGCGCCCCTCGAGGAGCGCTTCCTCGACCGCACGGACGAAGACGCCGCGCCCGCCGAGGATGCTCAGGGGTGTGCGGCGGTCCGCGTCGCCCTCGGTGTGCACCTCGACGAACTCGACCTCGACCGCCGGGTCGGCCGCACGCAGGGCGGCAGCGACCAGCTCGCTCTGGGCGAGCGCGAGCGCGAAGCCGCGCGTCGCGAGCCGGAGGTGGGTCAACTGAGTTCGCGGTTTTCGAGGTCGCCCGGTTCGTCGTCGAGCCGGAAGAGCTTCCGCACGGCGTCGATGTAGACCTCGCGGTCGCCTCGCTCGCGCAGGGTGGCGATAGGGTCGTGCAGGATCTGCTTCACGAGCGCTCGCGTGAGGGCCTCGAGGTGCGCGCGTTCCTCGTCACCCACGTTCAGCCGGCGCAGCGTCTTTGCTAGCTCCGTGGAGCGCAGCCGCTCGGCGCGGTCGGTGAGCGCGGCGATGGTCGGCACGACCTGGAGCTGCTCCCACCACTCGACGAAGCGGTCCGTTTCCTCGTCGACCATGGTCTGAACCGTCGCGACCTCGCCGGCGCGGACGGCGTAGTGCTCGGCAGCGATGGCCTGTAGCCCGTCGAGGTCGTAGTACGTCACGCCGGGCAACTCACCAACCGTGTGGTCGATGTCCCTCGGCACGCCGATGTCGACCAGCAGCAGCGGGCGTCGACGGCGCTGTTCCATCGCCGCGTCGACCATGGCGCGGGTCACCAGGGGCGAGGGCGCATCGGCGGCCGCGATCACGACGTCCGCCCGCGGCAGCGCCTCGTCCAGTTCGTCCAGCGAACAGGCGACGCCGCCGAGTTCGGCCGCGAGGTCCTCGGCGCGCTCCCGGGTGCGGTTCGCGACGAGCACGTCTCGCACACCCTGCTCGACGAGCGCGGCCGCCGCGAGCCGGCCGGCCTCCCCAGCGCCGATGACGAGGACGGTCGCCTCGGGAAGCTCCGGGCACAGCAGGCGCGCCTGCTGCACCGAGATCGAGGAGACGGACAGGGCGTGGCGCCCGATGGCGGTCTCCGTGCGGGCGCGCCGTCCCAGGCGGATCGCCGTGTGGAAGAGCCTCGAGAGCAGCGCGTCGTCACAGCCGGCGGCGACCGAGGCCGAGAAGGCGGCGCGCACCTGGCCCAGCACCTCGGACTCGCCCAGCACCATTGAGTCGATGCCGCCGGCGACGGAATAGAGGTGGCGCACCGCGTCGCGGTCGTGGAGTGCCGCGAAATGCGCCGCGGCGAGCGACACGTCGAGGCCCGCCTGGTCCGACAGGAAGGCGAGCACGTCTTCGCGGGCGTGGTCGCCGGGAAGATAGAGCTCGAGGCGGTTGCAGGTAGCAAGGATCGCGCCCGCGCCAAAGCGTTCGCGCAACGCGCCCAGCGTCGCGGGCAGCTCGTCCGCGGGGATCGCGAGCTGTTCCCGTACCTCGAGGGCTGCGGTCTGGTGGCTGAGGCCAACGAGTGTCAGCATCGCGGCGCCTCGCTCACGGCTGCACCAGCGGACGGTCGATGCCCAGCGTGCGCACGAGGCGCGCCCTCGCGGCCTCGTACTCGCCCTGGAGAAGAAGCGCGCGCAGTTCGTCGTCGATGGCCGCCTGCCATGCGTCGGGCGTGATGCGGTTGGGGCAGCTGCCGCAGAGCAACGGAGGAGGCGTGCGAGTGCGGTCGCAAGTGGCTGCACAGGCGCGATCGCGCTCACGTGCGAGGCGGCGGACATCGGCGAGTAGGTCGCCCAGGGCCACGACCTCGTCGCTCAGGAACTCCTCGAGGCGTTCCCGAAGCCAGCGTGCGAGCGCGGGGCTGGAGCCGCCGGTCGAGGCGGCGATCGCGATCGTCCCACGCTGGGCGAGAGCCGGGAGGATGAAGTCGCAGTTCCTGACGTCGTCGGCAGCGTTGACCCAGATTCCGGCGGCGCGCGCCTCGGCGGCGACGGTCGAGTTCACCTCGCCGTCATCGGTCGCGACCATGACGAGGTCAAACCCCTCGGTGTCGCCGGGCTCGTAGCGTCGCTGGCGCCACGACGCATCACCCCGGTCGATGAATGCACGGATCGGGGCGATCAACTCGGGCGCGACCACGGTCACGCGCGCTCCGGCCTGCACGAGCTTCCCGATCTTCTCGAGCGCCACGTGTCCTCCGCCCACGAGGAGCACCGAGCGACCGTTCATCTCGACGAAGATCGGGTAGTACCCCATAGCGAGCTATCGAGGATCGTACGCGGCCGCGAGGCCGAGTAGCACGCGGTCGGCGAGGCCCGCGATGTCCTCACGGGCACGCGCGGCCTCCTCGCCGGTCATGCTATTGCGTTCGGCGAGCCGCTTCGCAGTCTCGTCGAGCGAGCGTCGGAAGAACGTGAACGCCTGCACGGCACGCATGAGAGGCATGCCGCGTTCGTGCAGGATCTGACCGTAGCGGCGGCCGATTTCGTCGACCTCGTGCTCCACCTGCGCTCGACGGCCTCGGCGTGAGATGTAGTCGCCCACGAGCTCGACGAGCCGCCGTCCGAGCGGGCGCAGGACGTCGCGCTCCTCCTCCTCGAGGGTTGCGTACCAGCCGGCGGGGCCGCTCTTGCTCCCCGCATGCAGCTGACGGCGGATGCGGGAGACGGCGGCAGTTTCGAGGTCGCTCTCGGGGCGGCGGCCGCCGCTCTCGGTCATGGCGTAGAGGTCGCTCTCGGCGAAGCGACGGTGGCCGCCGGGGGTGCGGAAGCAGCGGATTTCGCCGGAGTCAGCCCAGCGGCGGACGGTGGACTCGTTCACTCCGAGGATCTCGCACGCTCGCCCGAGGTTTACCCAGCGGGTGGATCCAGCCGTCCCGTTCGTGAGCGTCTGATCCAAAATCTCACCAAAATGCTGGTCGAAGTCTGCAAGATCTGCAGTGTATTTCCGGCCACCCGGCGGCGCAACCTCACGCGGGCTCGCGGCCATCACGTGGCGACGCCCGCCAGCCCGACATGGCGCAGGAGGTTGTCCAGCGGCATGCGCCGGCACGTGTACATCGGGGTGTCCCGCTCCGTGAAGGCTGACGCCTCGGACTCGCGCAGCTCGCGGACGAGGGCGAGGAACTCACCGGGGTGATCGCCTTCGAAGGCCACGACGAACTCCTGGTCGTCCAGACCGTACGAGTAGGTCGTATTGATGCGGATGCCGTGGTACGCGTGTCCGATGGCGATGTGCTCGTCCATCATGCGCTGGCGTTCCGACTTCGGCAGCCGGTACCACTCGCGCGTCTTCACCATCGGATACACGAAGAGATAGCGCGCGCCGCTCTCGTCCGCGCGGAGCCGGTCACGCCCCGAGGCGCCATCGTGCAGCGGGTTCTCGTAGAGCGAGCGCATCGTCATCGAGAGGTACGAGGCGGAACGCTCGAGCTGCGGGCCGACAGGCGAGTTCAGCAGCGACGCGTGCCAGTCCGTGATCGTGTCGAGCTCATCGGCGACCTGCCAGACGAGGAGGTCGGTGTCGCGCCTCGTGCCGACGGTCGAGTAGGTCCGGGTCAACATGCGCTCTGCTGATCCGCAGAGGAGTGCATCGAGGCAGGCGCCTGCCTCGGCTCGTGTGGCAGCGTCGGCCTGCCGCAATTCATCGCGCAGACGGTAAAAGCTGAACTTGACGAACTGGCGTCCCCATCCGGTGGCGCGAGGCGCCTCGTTGCCCGCTGGCTGTGTCGCGTGTGGATGGCCGCTCACGGATGCGCCTCCTCGCCGGCTGCTGTGCACAGCGATTCCCACTGCTCGTATTCGGGGACGAAGTACGGGAGGCGAATCTTCTTGAACTCGATGCTCGAGTAGAGGACGCGGCGGTCGGTCACGCCCGTCTCAGCCGCGATCGCCTCAGCCACCTCCTCGACGCCATCGACACGCGGCGAGTGGATCATCGAGAAGACGTTGTAGGGCCAGTCCTCGTACGTGGGCCGCTGGTAGCAGTGCGACACGTTGCGGTAGCCCGCGACGAACGTGCCGAACTCCTCGATCCGATCGGTGGGGACCGCCCAGACGGCCATCCCGTTCGCGCGGAAG
The DNA here is from genome assembly GCA_019694855.1 of Dehalococcoidia bacterium. GTDB lineage: Bacteria > Chloroflexota > Dehalococcoidia > UBA2979 > UBA2979 > JAIBBD01. The sequence continues at coordinate 43,498 of JAIBBD010000006.1, read as the reverse complement.
CCGGCCGCGCGATGATTGAGGATGGCGGCGAAACGGCGAAGGTGGCCGCTGGCTGTCAGTCGCCGGCCGTGCTCCAGCACTGCTTCGAGCGAACACCCGAGCGTCTCGGCGACGGCATCAAAGGGACGCTCCACGTCCGGGAGGTCGCCCTGCGTGGCCCGGATGTACGCGATGTCGTCCCCGTCGATTTCGTGCCGCGGCGCGCGGTTGCGCCGTTCGTCCGAGTACTCGGGTTCACCACGGGCTGCGGCGGGCCTCGTCCCGGCGATGTCGAGCGTGACGCCGATCTTGAAGAGCCGCAGCGTGGGCATTGGCCGCGTCGATTCGGCCCCGGACAGCTGGTGGAGGCGGTCGATGACCGCGTCGAGGTCGTGACCCGGCGGCATGGCGACCGTGAACCACATGTTGAACGGGTGATTGCGCTGGTAGTTGTGCGAGACGCCGGGATGCGCGTTCACGACGGCCGCCGCGCGTTCCAGGCGCTCAGCGCTGACCCGCATCGCGACCAGGGCGGACGAGTAGCCGAGGCTCTTCGTGTCGTAGATGCCGCAGACCTGGCGGATGACTCCGGCCGCGCGCGCCTCGCGTAGCCTCGCGACGGTCTCTGACTCGGAAATTCCGAGGCGTGCGCCGACCTCGAGGTACGGGCGCTCCGCAAGCGGAAAGTGGTCCTGCAGCTCGTTCAGCACCCGGGCCGTCATCTCGTCCAGGGTGGGGTTGGGACGGGTTCGAGCCTCCGTAGTCATCGTGCCACCGCCTGCTCTCGCTCGCGGGGGAGCCCGTAGTTCGACTCAAACAGCGACTCGATGCGCTCAACGTCCCCGGGTGTGAGGTCGGGGCAGTCCGCGGCGGCTACGAACTCCTCGAGCTGATCGCGGTCGTAGATGTTGGGGAGGGCGCTGGCGACGGCGGGATCGTGCAAGACGAAACGCAGTGCCGCCTGGGCGAGGGTCATCTCGCGGCCGATAGTCAGGAAGTCGAGCTGCTCGACCTTGCGCAGGCCGTTCGTGAGCCAGGCCCTGGGGCGATGGCTGCGATGGTCGCGCTCGGAGAACTGCGTTTCCTCGGTGTAGCGGCCCTCGAGCATCCCGGAGGAGTGGGGCACGCGTACGAGGAGGGACCGGCCCGTGTCGCTCGCCGCCCGGATCAGGTCGCGTCCGGGGTCCAGCTCGAGCGCGTTGTAAATCATGTGCACCACGTCGACGGGCAGTTGCCGGAGAGCGTAGAGCCCCTCGTCCCGCCAGCCGATCGCCGGGCCGAGCGCGACGCCAACGGAGCGCACCCTGCCGTCGCGCCGGGCCTTGTCGAGGAACGTCCACACGTCGTCGCGCTGGAGGTGCTCCATGCGCACGTTGTGCATCTGCCAGAGATCGATGCGGTCGGTGCCGAGGCGGCGCAGCGAGCCCTCGAGGGCCTGCTCCAGGAAGGGGACATCGAAGCGGTGCGGCGCCTCGCGCTGGCCCTCCTGGCGGCGCGCAGTCCGCGCCTGCCAGTCGTAGCCAAACTTCGTGCCGATGACGATGTCGTCGCGGTCGCTGCCAGGGAACGCCTGCGCCAGCAGCGTCTCGCCGCGCCCGTTGCCATAGGTGTCAGCCGTGTCGAAGAAGGTCACCCCACGGTCGAACGCCTGCCGGAGGAGGGTGACGGCGTACTCGTCCGAGTAGTCGCCCCACCAGCCCGCGGCCATCGTCCAGACACCAAAACCAACCTCCGAAACCTCGATCTCGGTATCCGCGATCTGGCGGTATCGCATGGCGTCCTCCCTCGGCTCATGGGCAGCGAAACGCAGGCTCCGGAGAGGGGCAAGGCGGACTTGTCGAGGCTTTGTCAGACTCGCGGCGATTCCTCGAACCTTCGCGCAGGTAAGTGAGATTCGAGTTTGGTCAGGTTCGCGGGGTTTGCCGGCGCGGGCCGTTCAGCGCCAGCGGCGCCTTGGCGCGAGGCCGCGCCACAACGCGTCGTTGCCGAAGCGGTCGCGGATCTCGTCGATGGCGCGGTCGAGCTGCTGGTCGTGCAGAAGGCGGCCATCCTCGAAGCCGAGCTGGACGGCGTCCTCGACGAGGTTCGTCGCGCCGAGGCCGATCAGCCGGACGGGATGGCGGCCCTCCTGCACGAAGAGCTGGTCGAGCAGGGAAGCGCCGGCCGAAGAGAGTTGCTCCGTGGTCTGCAGGGGTTGGCCGAAGGTGGCGCCGCGGGTGAACGTCGTGAAATCGGGCCAGCGCGCCTTCAGGGTCACGGTTCGGGCGCGCCGTTCCGAGGCGCGCAGGTCGGCGCCGATCTCCTCGGCATGCGCGCGTAGGACCTGCCGCAGGCGGTCGAGGTCCGTGACGTCCTCGCCAAATGTGACCTCACGGGAGACGGAAACCGCGGCGCGGGCATCGCTATGCACGGGCTCGGGGTCGATGCCGCGCGCCCGTCGCGCGAGGCCAAGGCCGTGGCTGCCGAAGGTCGCGAGCAGCCATCGCTCATCGAGCTGCGCCAGCTGCCCGAGCGTCCGTACCCCCGCGGCGCGGAGCCGCTCCTCGGCGCGGGGCCCGAGAAACGGCAGGTCGCGCAGCGGCAGCGGGGCGAGGAACACCGCGTCTCCGCCGACGGGGACATCAAGGACGCCGTCGGGTTTGGCGCGGTCGGATGCGACCTTCGCCACGGTCCGGGAACCCGCGATCCCTACCGAGACCGCGAGGCCGAGTTCGCCGCGGACGCGCCGCCGGGCGGCCTCCGCCGCCTCGCGCGGGCCGTCGGCGGCCACCCCGATCCCGGTGAGATCCGCATAGGCCTCGTCGAGGCCGACCGACTCCACGAGCGGCGAGGCTTCGCGCAGGACGGCGTGGAACCCTTCGGACGCCGTCCGATAACTCGCGAAGTCCGGCGGCACGACGATCGCCTGCGGGCAGAGGCGGAGGGCCTGGGTCATCGGCTGAGCGGAGTGACAACCGAAGACGCGTGCTTCGTAGGAGGCGGTCGCGACGACCGAGCGCGGTCCTCGTCCGCCGACGAGCACGGGCTGGCCGACCAGCGTCGGGTCCTTCAGGCGCTCGACCGCCACGAAGAACGTGTCGAGGTCGAAGTGCGCGATACGGCGGGGGATCGGGGACGGGATGGTCACGAGGACCTCATCGGGCGGACGTCAGGCGAGCTGGCGCTTGGCCTCGGCTCCATCCGACTCGGGCTCGTCCGGCTGCTCGGCAGCCTCCGCGCTCTCGGCGGGTGGTTCGGGCTCGATCACGCGCAGCCCCTGCACTTCCTCGGCCGTCACGTTCGCGACGGCCTCCTCGGGCGTCTGGCCCGCGCGGATGCGACGGGTGATGGCCACGCCGGCCAGGGCGATCAGCGACGAGGAGATGACGGCGCCGCCCGCGACAAACTTGTGGCGGCGGACGACCTCCGGGAACCGGTCGAGCGCGCGATGCGCCAGGCGGATCGCCTCGCCGGCCGTGCGGTCGATGGGCTCGCCTCCGCTGGGGGTCCCACTGGTCGGGCTCATGCCGTCCTCCTCTGCTACGAGTGCGCGCGGTCGATGAGCGGGAAGAGCGTCGCCATCTCGATCGCGGCAAGCATGGCCTCGCGGCCCTTGTTGCCGACGGCGCCGCCCGAGCGGGCCTGCGCCTGCTCCAGGTTGTCGGAGGTGATGACGCCGAACGTCACCGGGATCGGAAAGTCGCGCGTCACGTCCATGATGCCGCGGGCGGCCTCGCCGGCCACGAAGTCGAAGTGTGGGGTCTGCCCCCGGATCACCGCGCCGGTGCAGGCGATGGCGTGGTAGCGCCCGGTCGCGGCGAGGCGGCGCGCGGCCATCGGCAGCTCGTAGGCGCCCGGCACCCAAACGACATCGATGCAGTCTTCCGGGACGCCGTGCTCGAGGGCGGTGTCCGTGGCGCCCTTGAGCAACTTCTCCGTGATCATCTCGTTGAAGCGCGACACGACCACGGCGACGCGCAACGCGCTCCCGTCGAGCGGGCCCTCGATGACGCGCACTAGCCGAGCCCGTCCGCGTCGAGCAGGTGGCCCATCTTCTCGCGCTTGGTGCGCAGGTAACGCACGTTGTGCGGGTTCGGCGTGACCTCGATCGGCACGCGCTCGACGACTTCGAGGCCAAAGCCCTCGAGACCGGCGCGCTTGATCGGGTTGTTCGTCATCAGTCGCATCTTACGGATGCCGAGGTCGAGCAGGATCTGCATGCCGATGCCGTATTCGCGCTTGTCGGCGGGGAAGCCGAGGGCCTCGTTCGCCTCGACCGTGTCCAGGCCGCCGTCCTGCAGGTGGTAGGCGCGGATCTTGTTGTGCAGGCCGATCCCGCGGCCTTCCTGGTCCATGTAGACGACGACGCCGCGCCCGGCCTCGGCAACGAGGCGAAGCGCTTTGTCGAGTTGCTCTCCGCAGTCGCAGCGCAGGGAGCCGAATACGTCTCCCGTCACGCACTGGTCGTGCACGCGGGCGAGCACGGGCTCGTCCGGCGTCACGTCTCCCATCACGAAGGCGACGTGCTCGCGGGTGTCGATGAGCGTCCGGTACGCGATGGCACGGAACTCGCCGTAGCGCGTCGGCATGAGGCTGTCGGCGACCCGCTCGACCAGGCGTTCGTTGCGCAGGCGGTGCGCGATGATCTGGTTGACGCTGACGATCTTCAGGTTGTGTTCGGCTGCGAACTCGATGAGGTCGGGAAGCCGCGCCATCGTGCCGTCGGCCGCCATCACCTCACAGATGACGGCCGCGGGGTAGCGCCCGGCGAGCTTCGCGAGGTCGATCGAGGCCTCGGTCTGGCCGGCCCGGACCAGCACGCCGCCGTCGCGGGCGCGCAACGGGAAGGTGTGGCCCGGCCGCGTGAGGTCGTCGGATGTCGAGTCGGGGTGGATCAGCACCTCGATGGTGCGCGCCCGGTCGGCTGCTGAAATACCGGTCGTGACGCCCTCGCGGGCCTCGACGCTGACGGTGAAGGCGGTCCCGAGTGGCGAGCTGTTGCGGCTGGTCATGAGCGGCAGGCCCAGGTCATCGAGGCGGTCGCCGGTCATCGCCACGCAGATCAGTCCGCGAGCATGCATCGCCATGAAGTTGACCATCTCGGCGGTGCAGAACTCCGCGGGGATGCAGACGTCGCCTTCGTTCTCGCGGTCCTTGTCGTCAATGATGATGACGGGACGGCCCTGCCGGAACTCCTCGATCGCCTCCTCAATGGGGACGAGGCCGGGCTCCAACTCGGCGTCTGGACGTGGTGGGCTGTCCATCTGGTCTCTCCTGCCCTGAGACGTTACGAGGATGGTGCGGCCGCGCGCTCGGCGAGCAGTTGCTCGACGTAGCGGGCAATGATGTCCGTCTCGAGGTTGATGCTAGCACCCGGTTGCCGCCTCGTGAGGTTCGTATGTTCCTGGGTGTACTGGACGAGCGAGACGGAGAACGTCGTCTCGTCACGGCCCATGACGGTGAGCGACACGCCGTCCACGCACACGGGCCCCTTCATCACGATGTAGCGAAGGTACTCGGCCGGTGGACGGAAGCGCGCGATGAGCGCCTCGCCCTCCGGCGTGAACCCTTCGAGTGTGCAGGTCGCTTCGACGACGCCCCGGACGATGTGGCCGGACAGGCGGTCGTTGGGGCGTACGGACCGCTCGAGGTTGACCAGGTCGCCCGAACGGGCATCGCGCAGGTTGGAGCGACGGAACGTCTCGGGCATGACATCGAAGGTCATGGACTCGGCCGTCATCTCGCGGACGGTGAGGTCGACGCCGTTGACGGCGATCGAGTCGCCGAGCCTGGTCCCCTCGACGATGTCGCGGCACCCGATGACCAGCACGCCACCCTCGGCGCTCTGCACCGTGCCAACTTCCTCGACGATGCCTGTGAACACGAGGACTCCTAGTCCGTGTCGGGCCAGACGGGCAGGCCACTGATCATCGTGTCGTCGCCGAAGCGCTCCACCGTCACTGCATGGAGGCGTGGCGCGTCCGCCATACGATACGCCCCACGGCCGGAGACCGCTGAGGGCGCTTCGGCAGCCCCGATGATGAGGGGCGCAATCACCGCCTGGACGCGGTCCACCAGACGAGCATCAAAGAGCGAGCCGAGCAGCGTGCCGCCGCCCTCGAAGAGGGCCGTCAGCACGCCACGCCCGCCGAGCACGCCGAGGAGCGCATCGAGGTCGACGTGCCCGTCGTGCGCCGGGAGCGTGAGCACCTCCGCGCCGGCTCGACGAACCGCGGCCCGCCATTCCTCCGCGGAGGCCTCCGTCGTTGCGACCAGCGTCGCGGGCGGCGGCGGCAGGACGCGCGCCGAGGCGGGGATGCGGCCGCTGGAGTCGACGACCACGCGCAGGGGTTGATGGGTGGCCGCCGTGGCGCTTTCGGGGCGCGCGGTGAGCTGAGGATCGTCGACGAGCACCGTCCGTGAACCCACGACGATCGCGTCGAGCGTGGCGCGCTGCCGGTGCATCCAGGCGGCCGTCTCCGGGCCCGAAACCCACCTTGAGTCGCCAGAGGCTGCCGCGATGTGCCCGTCGAGCGAGGCGGCGAATTTCGCGATCACGAACGGCATACCCGTGCGCCGGTGTTTGAGGTACCCCTCGAGGAGGCGACCCGACTCCTCGGCGCCGTCCCCCACCTCGACGGCGATGCCGGCCTCGACCAACTGCCGGTGGCCGACTCCGCGCACGAGTGGGTCCGGATCCTCGATGGCATACACGACGCGGCCGACCATGGCGTCGACGAGGGCTCGGGTGCAGGGCGGCGTCCGTCCCTGGTGTCCGCACGGCTCGAGCGTCACGTACGCGGTCGCGCCACGGGCACGTTCGCCGGCGTCGCGCAGCGCCATGACCTCCGCGTGGGCCGCTCCCGGCGGCTGCGTGTGACCCCGTCCGACGATCTCGCCATCTCGCACGAGGACCGCGCCGACGGCCGGGTTGGGCGAGGCGTGTCCGAGGGCGAGCGCCGCCTCCTCGAGAGCCAGGCGCATGAACTCGGATGGGGGCATGGGTGCAGGGCTCTCAGCGCGGACGCGTGTGGGATTCGTAGTCGAGGTAGCCGCGGCTCGCGGTGGGGCCCGTCTGGCCCTGGTACTTCGAGTGGAGCCGCGGATCTCCGTACGGGCGGTCGGCCGCCGTGGTCAGGTCAGCGAACGAGAGCTGGCCGATCTTCATGCCGTAATAGAGCCGCACCGGCAGGTTCGAGACGTTCGAGAGCTCCATCGTCAGATGCCCGTCCCACCCTGGGTCGACATAACCAGCGGTCGCATGGACGAGCAGCCCGAGGCGGCCGAGCGACGACTTCCCCTCCACGCGCGCGACGATGTCGTTGGCGAGGCGGACCCGCTCGAGCGTGGAGCCGAGGACGAATTCACCCGGGTGCAGGACGAACGGCTCGTCGTCCTCGATCTCCTCGACGTCGGTCAGGTCGTCAACGGACTCGCGCACATCGATGTAGGCGCGGCGATGCTGGCGGAAGACGCGGAACTGGCGGTCCAGCCGGATATCGATGGAGGCGGGCTGCAGGGCGTCCTCGCCGATCGGGTCGATCACCAGCCGCCCGGAAGCGAGCGCTTCGGCGATGGAATGGTCGCTCAGGATCAACTCAGGTCCACCTCGACGGGGAGCGAGGCGCGCAGCGCCTCTGCGGTCATCCTATCGCGTCGCTCCCGTGGCGGCCAACCTCCGCCGTTCAGGCTACTCGATGTCGTAGACGACGTTCACCGTGAGGCTCACCTCGGTCTGGCCGGGGCTGAACGGGGTGGACCCGGCGCCGGTGGCCGGCACCGCGAGCTTCAGATCGGTCGCCGCCACGCCCGCCGTGCTTTCTGAGACGGCGCGGGCATGGCCGAGGTTCACGCCGGCGAGTTTCGCGAGTTGCTCGGCGCGTGCGTGCGCGTCGTCCACCGCTTTCTGGCGGGCGTCGGCCTCGAACTGCGCGGGCTGGTCCACCGTAAAGGCGATGTTCTGGACGCGAGTCGCGTCGCCACCGGCCGCAACCGCCGAGTCGACCACCTTCGACAGGTCGTCGATGCGCCGGACCTTCACGGCGAGCTCGTTCACGACGGTATAGCCCGTAATGCGCGGCGTCCCGCTCTTGTCGAGCGGCTCGGACGACCCGTACTGCGGCTGGATGCTGAAGTAGGAGGTCGCGACGTCCTTGTCATCGACGCCGCTCCGCTTCAGGGAGGCGCGCACCGCGTCCATGGCGGTGGCGGCGGCACTCCGGGCGTCCGCGACGCTCGACCGCGTCACCTCGACGCCAAGGTTCACGAGCGCAATGTCCGGCACGACCGTCACACGGCCCGTGCCGCTGACGGCGATGCCGGTCTGTTGCTGCTGGTCGACCGCGACCCGCGTTTCACTGGAACACGCCGCCAGCGCGAGGGCGCCGAGGCCAAGCATCGCGATCGCTATCCAGGCGCCACTTCGTCGCATCTCGCCCTCCACTCAAACGTTCGCCGCCGCCTCGCGACGGCGCAGATACCAGAACCAACCCGTGAGGCCACCCAGGCCAAGCGCCAGCGCCCCGAGGCCGAACTCGCTCGCGCGCACCGAATCGATGCCTTCGTGGCTCGTGACGGAGACGCGTACCGCAGCCTGGCCCCAGTCGTCGTTGGCCGCTGGCGCGGGAACGATGACTCGGCCGCTCGGGCTGTCTGTCCCAATTCCCGCGCCGAGGCTGCCAGTGCTCGGCGCGATCGAGGGCGCCGCGACGCGCTCCTCGGCGACCGGTGTGGACGTGATGGAATCGGCAGGCAGCGCCGGTGCGACCTGCGTTGAGCCGGAGCCACTCCCCTGGACGGCCGCGGGCGTGGCCGCGTCGGCCTTCGGGGGCGCTGGCGGCGTCGGCGTCGGGGTCGGGCGCGGTGGGGTCGGGGTGGCAGTGGCGGTCAGGACGGGCGCGAGTGCGGGGGCCGCCGCAGATGTGACCGAGGCAGCGGCCGCGACGGCCGGGGTCGTGGTGGGCGCCGCCGCGCCCTGCAGGGCGGAGGTCGTCGTCGACGTCGAGTTCGCGCCACCGGGCGTGCGCGACGCGATCGGACTCGGCGTCGGAGTGCTCGGCTGGTCTTGCTGCCGCTGCGCCGACGAGGCCGGCGTGGTAGTCGCGGCGGCGGCAGTAGGCTGCGTAACGAACGTTGTGGGAACGACGGCGGGCGCGGATGCGGGAGCCGCGGTGTCGGTGGGGGGAGTCAGCGAGCGTTCGGGGGCGGTCGCCACGCCGGCCGAGTTCCCTCCACCGGCGGCAGGCGCGGCGGGTGCGGAGTACTCGGAGGAGGTCGATTCGGCGGCGGAGCGGACGGCGACGGTGTCGCCCGCGGTGCGCTCGTTCGAGCCGCCACGCTGCAGGTCGACGCCGACGGCCAGCACGAACGCGGCAGCCGCCGCAAGCGCGCCCACGCGCACGCCCAGCTCGAGGCGGCTGAACCCGCGCGGCGGCCTCGCATCCTCCGCGGCGATGGTGAACGCTCGAGGCGCGCGCAGCTCCTCGAGGTTGCCGAGGCTCGCGACGACCTCGCGCAGCCCCGCGAGGTCGCTCCGCAGCCGGGCGTCATCGCTCAGCCGACGTTCGAAGGCGTCGCGTTCCGCGGGGGCGAGGTCGTCATCGAGGTATGCGGAGAGCAGCAGGTCGGTGGCGTCAGCCTCCTCGGGCTGCGCCGCGTCGTGAGTGCGCCGTGCGATCCACCAACGCATATCCGTCTACCGCCTGTCTTCCAGACGACCGGGAAGGCCCGCAGGTTCCCGCACTCCTCGTAAGAGGTCGCGAAGCCGGCCACGGGCCCGGCTCAGTCGCGATTTGACGGTCCCGACGGGCACGCCCGTCGCCGCCGCGATCTCGTCGTACGCGAGGCCGTGGACGTCCGAGAGCAGGACCACCATGCGCCAGTCTTCGGGCAGCTCGCGGAGCGCCGCCTCGAGCTGCCCCCGCAGCTCGCCGGTGAGCGCACTCGTCTCGGGCGATGGCCCTGAATCCGGCGGGTCGAGGGCCGGCTGGTCGGGATCGTCGCGTGCGGCATCGAGGGAGCGCTGGGGACGACGCCGTTGCCGCCGCAGCTCGTCCCGCGCAGCATTCGCGACGATGCTCAGCAGCCAGGCGCGGAAGCGTTCGCCCTCGAACTTCGCGATGCCGCGGTAGGCGCGGATGAACGCCTCTTGGGTGACGTCCTCAGCGGCGGGCGGGCTGCCGAGGAACCGCAGCGCCAGCGAGTAGGCGGCGTCCTGATGCTGCAGCACCAACTGGTTGAAAGCGGCGACGTCGCCCGCCCGAGCCCGCTGCACCAGCGCCGCCGTCGCGTCCGCGGGGAAATCGTCGCGCGGCGCGGCGTCGGTCGTCGGAGGCTCGGTCACGGGATGCGCTCCTCAGCCGCGCGAGCGTAGCATGCGTGCCGGTTGCGGTCGCAGGCGCCGCCCGCGAGGAGGCTCGATGTCGCTCGCCTCGGGCAAGGAATTGCTCGCCGATGCCGAGGCGCACGGGTACGCCGTACCTGGCTTCAACGTATCGAACCTCGAGCTGGCGCTCGGCGTGCTGGACGCTGCCGCAGCGCGGCGCGCCCCGGTGCTGTTGCAGTTCAACCAGAGCAACCTCGATCACGCCGGCGGCGTCGAGGTTGCCGCGGCGTTTGCGCGTGCGCTCGCGTTGCGCGCCCCCACGCCCGTCGCGGTGCATCTCGACCATGGCAGCCTCGAGCTGCTGCGTGCGGCCGTCCGCGCGGGGTTCACCTCGCTGATGTTCGATGGGTCCACCCTGCCGTTCGAGCGAAACCTGCGCGAGACGCTGGAGGCGGGGAAGGTCGCGCTCGAGGCGGGACTCGCCCTGGAGGCCGAACTCGGCCACGTAGGTGGCCGGGAGCCGGGCGTCGTCACGTCGGAAGCGGTGCTCACCGATCCCGAGTCAGCTCGCCGGTTCGTCGAGCAGACACGCGTGCACGCGCTCGCGGTGTCGGTAGGAACCGCGCATGGGCTCGCGGGAGCGGTGCGGCTCGACCTGGTGGAGGAACTGCGGGCCGCCGTGCGCGGCCTGCCGCTCGTGCTCCATGGTGGATCGGGCGTGACGCCGGACGACCTGCGATCGGCGGTGCGCGCCGGCATCCGCAAGGTGAACATCAGCACCGAGATTCACACGGCGTTCGCCCAGGCGATCGGCGGCGCGTCCGGCAAGGACCCGCGCCCGGCGCTGCGCGCCGCGCGGGAGGCCGTGGCCGATGTCGCGGCGCAGCGCATCGAGTTGCTCGGGGCGGCGTTTCGCGCCTGAACTCAGCGTCCAGAGACGCTACACGGGGCGCTGCTATACTCGATCCAATGTCAGACACACCACCGGCCGAGACGGGGTCCGGAGCCGACCCCGCCGAGGATCCGGCCACTCTCTCAGGTTTCTCAGGCGTTTCGAGCGAGCCCCACCCCCCGGAATCAGCCTCCACGGAACCCACGCCGCGGCCCGCGGCCGTGGAAAGCGGTGACACGCCGGCGGAGTCTCCGAGCGGCGCCGCCCGCGCTGAAGCCTCGGGCGGAATGACGTTCTCCACGCTGTCGCGCTACCCGGGGAGCGGCGCGGGTGAGGCGGCGCTCCCCGCCTCGAGCGTCGCCCGGACGCCCTGGTCGCCGACTCAGGACGGGGCCGCCGAGCACGATGCATTCGGGCAAGAGCCGCCGTCAGAGCCGCCTGCCTCCTCCGTCTGGCCGTGGGGCATGCACGGGCTGATCGAGACCATCGAGGTCCTCGCGCTCGCGCTCCTGATGTTCCTTCTCGTGCGCTCCGTGGCGCAGAACTTCGTGGTCGATGGCGGCTCGATGGAGCCGACCTTCCACAACGGCGAGATGCTCATCGTGAACAAGCTCGCGTATAAGAATTTCAATCTCTCCTGGCTCCCGTTCACCGACAAAGACGACTGGCGACCGTTTGGCGCGCCGCAGTCGGGCGACGTCGTGGTCTTCAAGTTCCCGCAGGATCAGAACCGCGACTTCATCAAGCGCGTGATCGCGATCCCCGGCCAGACGGTCGAGGTGCGCGGGGGCAAGGTGTACCTCGACGGGATTCAGCAGAACGAGCCGTATCTCGACCAGGCGCCCACGTATGACTATGGACCGGTCACAGTGCCAAAGGGCCAGCTCTTCGTGCTGGGAGACAACCGCAACAACTCGTACGATTCGCACTCGTGGGGCCTGCTTGACCAGTCCCTGCTCATCGGACGAGCGGAGTTCCGCTACTGGCCGTTCGGCCGCATCGGCCGGATCGACCACGGGGGCCTGAGCGCCGAGGCGGGAGTCACCATCACGCAGGGAGCTTCATCATCGTCGTCGACAGCGAGGTAACGGCCGCCCTCGAGGACGCCGGCGCGGTCCTCGAAGGCCACTTCCAGCTCAACTCCGGACGCCACTCCGACCGCTACCTGGAGAAGTTCAATCTCCTCCAGTGGCCGCGGTACACGGAGATGGTGTGCGCCAAGATCGCCGAAGCCACCCGGGGACTCGCGCCGGAGACGGTGGCGGGGCCAACCACGGGCGGCATCATCCTTGCGTATGAAGTGGCCCGCCAGCTCGGGCTGCGCGGCATCTTCGCCGAGCGAGCCGCCGAGGGTGGGCGCGCCTTCCAGCGTGACTTCCGGCTGCGCGCCGGGGAGCGTGTGCTCGTCGTTGACGACGTGCTCACGAGCGGGGCTTCCGTGCGCGACACGCTCGACGCGGTGGCCGCGACTGGAGCGGACTGCGTCGGCGTCGCGGTGTTGGTCGACCGCTCCGGTGGAGCCGTCCGGTTCGGCGAGCTGCCGTTCTTCGCCGCGACCGAGTTTGCCCTTCAGACCTATGAGCCGGGCGACTGTCCGCTCTGCCGCGACGGCGTGCCGCTGACCGTCACTTGACCCCTCGTGTGTTCGTTCGGCGGTAGGAGAAACCCCGGCGGACGGCGCAGGCGGGGCGGGAGCACGGCGCTCGCGGTGCGGTTGATCGCGCCTGTGACCTCGAGGGCCGCTCGCTGCGCGGGGCCTGAGCGGAGCCCGTACGCCTCCCGCAGCCGTGGGGGGAGCAGCGCCGCCGTGAGCTCGCGCATCAGGAGCATCGCGGGGCCCGTCCCGGGCAGTGGCTCGAACAGGTCACGGGCGATCGCCCGCGCCGCGTCCGTCACCTCGATGCTCGCCACCTGGTCGTCCACGTAACGCCGAAAGCCCGCGATATCGCCGGGAAGGGCATTGCGAGGTACGCCAAGCAGCATGCCGGCGGCCCGGGCGTCCTGGTAGTAGGCAGCCACCTCGGCCGGCGCCAGGGAACGGACGAAGCGCTCGTACGTCAACAGCGAGGTATCGATCAGCGTGGCGAGCACCCAGGCGAGGAGCCGCGGATCCATGGCGCGGTACCCGTCGCCGCGCACTGATTCGTGCAGACGGTTGACGCGCGTGGCCGCCGCCTCGGCCTGATCGGCCGTACCGAAGATAATCGCGTACATCGGACGGACGGTGCGCAGCAGGCGGCCCCAGCGGTCGTGCTGGTAGCTGCTGTGCTCGCGCACGGCGCGGGCCACGAGCGGGTGCGCGATCTGCATGAGCAGCGCCCGGCCGCCGCCGAGGAGCAACACCCCTTCGCCGTGAACCCGGCGGATGGCCGCGTCGTCCTCGAAGAGACCGGAACGCACATCTGAACGCGCCACGGTGTCAGGCTCGAATGACTGACCTCGTGCGCACCTTGCGCAGGCCGCCAAACACCGGCTTCGTGTCGATGACCTCGACGTCGTCGAGGTCGGGGCGGGTGGTCAGGTGTTCCTGCACGAGGCGGCCCACGGGTTGCGCGGCGACCACGGCGACCATCGCGGCCATGAACGCGTTGGCGAACCGACCGTCACGCTCCTTGCCCTTCGCGAGCGCGGCGGTGGCGGCCGCCGCCGCCATCAGCCCCGAGACCGCGATGTTCGTGCCGCAGAGCGGCGAAACTGCGAGGCTCGCCTGTCCCGCCTGCAGCCGCTCCAGCGCCTCGCGAGCACACGAGGTGAGCTCCTCCGAGTCGACGTCGCTGGCGATCAAGAAGCCGTCGACGCTCGCGCGGCCGGCGAGCCGCCTCGGGCCATGGCGCGCGAGGAGCACCGCGACTGTGGCGTGCTCGAGTGCGTGGTTCCGACGGACCGCGTCCGCCCAGCGTTTCAACATGACGCCCCCGCTTCGGTGTGCACGCTCAGTGTAGGCCTGCCGCGAGCGGCAGGCGGCGTCAGTACGCCTTGCTCGTGCCCGGGGCGGGCAATTCGAAGTCGGCCTCAGCGTTGATGCTCACCTCGACGGGCGGCGAGTTACCGTTCGCCGCGCTGATTGTGATGTGCCCCGCGGTCATCGCCCCCGGCAGCGCGGCCGAGTTGAGCGTGACCGTGAAGGTGGCGCTGCGGCTGCAACCGGCGCCGCAGGGCACCTCGGGGCCGAGGGCCACGCCGGCGGGCGGGTCGATGACGATCCAGTTCGCCGAGGGGGTGGCCGTCCAGACGAGGATCCCGCTGCCGTGGTTTTCGACCGTGACGGTTGCCTTCGCGGCCGCGGCACCGCCATCGAGGCCGAGTTGAATCGAGGTATTCGGCACCGAGAGCACAGGCGAGCCAAGGATGCGGCTGACGAAGTCGCCGGGAACGGTGGGCGCCGCCTGGCTGTGAGACGGCTGCGCGGTCGGGATGTCCATCGAAGAGAACGGCGCGACGAAGTTGCTCAACTGGAGGGGGCCGGAGAAGCGTGGATCGGACAGATTCGGCAGTGAAGCGGCGAGCGGGCTCCACAGCTGCTGTCCGTTGCGGGTCGGTGGCGAGGCCATGCAGCCCCAGACAACCTCCTGATACGGGTACTTGGTGCGCGACTGCGTGCCATCGCACTTCCACCGCTCCCGCGTGGCGCTGAAGCGTGGGTCGAGCGGGTGATTGGACTGCGTCGCGCCCGGGCCGGTGAAGCCGTTGTAGCTCCACACCGCGTAGTACCAATTCTCGACGATCGACGGGTCGGAGTTCGTGTCGGTGCCGGCGATCGGGCGGGAGTCGGGGGCCTGGTTCCACTTGTCGGCGAGGATCGTCGCGCCTCGGGCGATGTTGTAGAGGTAGTGCGTCGCGACCCGGGCCTGGTTCGCCGTCGGCTGGTTGTCGGTGCCCAGCGGAGAGGTCATGCCGCTGGTCACCTGCATGATGCCGTAGCCGCAGTCGAACGATACGAGGGCGGGTCCGACGGAGTCGAAGTTCACCGAACGCGCCGCCATCGCCGTGTTTGACTCCACCCAGCCGAGGGCTCGCAGCAGGGTGCCGGGCACGCGCGCGGCGCCGTCGACGCGGCTCGCGCGGGTGCCGACCTTCACCGCCGGCAGGCCGAAATATGGGTCGCCAGCAAACAGCCCGTTCACCGAGGCGGCGTCCATCGCGGTGGCGTAATTGGCGCGCAGCTGGTCGGACTCGTAGGCCGCGGGCGTGCGCAGGAACGCGCACGCCTCGGCGTGGGTCGCGCGGAACGGCGCCCGGCCTGCCAGCGCGAGGCAGCAGGCGATGAGGCCCAGGAGTAGCAGGACGCGGTTAGCCACTGCTGGCCACCCAACCGAGGAAGAGCACCTCGTTGGCCGCGCTCACGGTCATACGGCCTCCGCTCGTGGCGACGATTACGAGTGACTCCTCGCCGGGGTCCTGCGTGGTCATGCCGTCGAATGAGCGCACGGCGAGGTACTGCCCGTCCGTGCTCCAGTCGATCGGCACGTCGTAGCCTCGCGCCGGCGGGGCGAGCGCCGAGGGGGTGCCGCCGCTCAGCGGGTACGTCACCGCGCCGGCCCGCGCGTCGGGGAACGCTTCGCGGCCGAGCGTGACCGCGGAGCCGTCCGGGCTCCAGGCCGGTGCGTACTCCTCGATAGCCGGGGGCACCTGCACGGAGTTGACCGACAGGGGCGAGCGCGTCGTCAGGTCCACCACGCGGAGGCGATTCACGGTGCGTTCGTTCTGGGTCTGCGGCACGAGGAATGCGATCCGTTTGCCATCCGGGGAAAGCTGCCAGTCGCGTGCCACCTCGTCGGAGGCGTGGATCACGAGCTCCGGCCCGCCATCAGCGCCGGCACGTACGAGGTCGGTGCCCCCGCGAGAGAGCGAGGCGAAGAGGAGACGGCCGTCCGCGCCGAACCCCACCGGGTACACCCCAAAGGTCGTCTCCAGTTCGTACACGGTGCGGCGGGCGCCCGTCGCGAGGTCGACGCTGACGAGCGTCTGCGTCCCGAGTTCACCGTCGCTGCGGTAGACCACGTGCGTGCCGTTACGGTCGAAGACCGGCGCGGTGAGCAGGTCCGCGTCACTCGCGAGCAGGCGAGTCCTGCCATCGGCGAGGTCGAGGACGCGCAGCTCGGCGGGGGTATCGCGCTCGGGGCGTGCCGTCGCCGGCAGCACCGTGAAGGCGACCAGGTCGCCCGCCGGGCGGGCGGCGGCGTTGATGCCCCATTCCGGCGCATGCGGGATGGTCGCGACGAGCGACCGGACCGAGGGGTCACGCGCCTCCGCGCGGAACACCCGATCCGCGTTCGTGCCGAATTCCGCGAACAGCAGCGAGGTGCTGGCGGGGGCGGGGGTGCCCTCGTCGCGGGGACGTTCATCTCGATTCACGAGGAGGATGGCAACGGCGACCGCGACGGCGATGCCCGTCACCGGAACCATGAGGACGCGACGGCGGGGCAGGGCCATGTACGCTCACCATGCAAACGAGGGGTTCCGAAACCCCCTGCGTAGCGAGCCCCGCCAGCTCGATACCGCCTGCTGAGTGGCCCGGGGCGCGCGCTGGGGTTGAGCGCACCGAGTGGGATCACCATAGGAACGCCCGTCGAGGTGTGTCAAACCAACGGCGGACGTATCCTGATCGGGTGCTGCTGCGCTACCTGTCTGTGCTCGGGGAAGCGCCGTCGGCGTTTCTCATTCTCATCGGCGCATTCCTCATCTCGATGCTGTTGGGGCTCGCGTTTCACGAGTTCTGCCACGGCCTGATCGCGAACAGCCTCGGCGATCCGACCCCGAAGCGGTATGGCCGCCTCACTCTCGACCCACGCGCGCACCTCGATCCGGTGGGGTCGTTGCTGATCCTCTTTGTCGGGTTCGGCTGGGCGCGTCCCGTGCCGGTGAACCCGTACAACACAAAGAACCCGCAGGCCAGCATGGTCGCAATCGCGGCGGCGGGACCGCTGTCGAACCTGCTCGTCGCGGGACTCGCGGGAATCCCAATCAAGCTCGGGATGGTGCCGTTCTTCCACCCGTTCGTGAACCCGGGTGACGCGGCGTTCTGGGCGCGTATCTGGGCGCAGTCCCCGGACAACCTGATCGGGCTCTTCCTCGGCACGATCGTGCTGTTGAACGTGATCCTCGCCGTCTTCAACTTCGTGCCTATCGCGCCCCTCGACGGGTTCCGGGTGCTGGTCGGCCTGCTGCCGCGGGACCTGAGCCGGGAGGTCGGGAAGTACGAGGCGTGGGGACCGGGCGTGCTGCTGATCCTGTTCATGCTCCCATTCCTCACGAACGGGCAGATCAGCCCCCTGTTCGACATCATGGCGCCGCCGATCGAGTTCTTCCTGCACCTCTTCGCCGGCGACAGCGGCGGACTCCGTGTGGCATAGCGCGGCATACCGCTCGGGTCAGTTCTTCCGAGGCTTCCGCTGGGCGCTGCGGCCCGACGAGGTGTCCCGCGTCTGCGGACTCCTCAATGAGCGTGAGCGCCTGTTGTTTTCCGCCATGCAGGGCCGCGACCGCCGTCACTCGATGGACATGGTGCGCTGGCTCGAGCGGCGCGGTGCGGCGAAGGGCACTCCACCCTCGGCCGACCTGCTGGCGGCGGCGCTGCTGCATGACGTCGGAAAGGGCTCACTCATCGTGTGGGACCGCGTCGCGTTCGTCCTCCTCGGGGCGTGCTCGATCCGTCTCCGCCGCTCACTCGAGCGTGAGCGAGGCTGGCGCTGGCAGCAGGCGCTATGGCGGCTGGAGCACCATGCGGGCCTTGGTGCGGAGCTGCTCGAGGGGAGCGGGACGCGTCCTCGCGTCGTCGAGCTGGTGCGACGCCACAAAGACCCCGGGGCGGACGGCGACACCGAGCTGAGTGCCCTGATGGCCGCCGACGGCGCGTGCTAGCGCCGCCGAGCACCTCGGCCTCGATACACTGATCGAATACATGGGAGAGGGGTGAGTCATGCCTCGGGTCGCGATCCTCGGCACTGGCCTCATCGGCGGCTCGATCGGTCTGCGTCTGAAAGCAGCGCGCCCCGAGCTCGAGGTCGTCGGCTTCGACTCGTTCCGCGAGCACTCGCAGGCGGCTGAGCGCGGCAAGGCCATCGACCGCGTCGCGCATTCGCCGCGCGAGGCCGTGACGGGCGCGGGCCTGGTGATCTTCGCCGCACCGATCCTCGCGATCCGCGACCTGATGCAGGAGGTCGCGCCCGCGCTGGAGCCGGGGGTGATCGCGACCGACACCGGATCGACGAAGGCTGAGGTCATGCGCTGGGCGCGCGAACTGCTGCCGGCCGAGGCCTCGTTCGTGGGCGGCCATCCCATGGCGGGGAAGACCGAAGCCGGGCCCTCCGCCGCGGAGGCGACCCTCTTCGAGGGCGCTCGCTGGGCCATCGTGCCTTCCAGCGAGGCCGCCGAGGACGCGGTCGACGTAGTCACGGGGCTCGCGCTCGCCATGGGCGCCCGCCCGATGTTCCTCGATGCCGAGGAGCATGACGCCTACGTCGCCGCGATCTCTCACCTGCCGCTGATGGTCGCGACGGCGCTGTTCCGGCTCACGCGGGACTCCGAGGCCTGGCCGGAGCTGTCGATGCTCGCCGCCGGAGGCTTCCGGGACACGTCACGCCTCGCGGGCACCGACCCGGCGATGGCCCACGATATTGCCGTCACCAACCGCACCCAGCTAATCCACTGGATCGAACGCTACATCGAGACGCTGCGCAGTCTGCAACGGCAGGTCGCGGACGTCGAGGGCGAGCAGGAGCTGTTCCGTGTCTTCGCGCAGACGAACCTGGAGCACGGCGCGTTCATGAGCGGTGCGATCGGCCGCAAGGAGATCGATGAGGCGCACTGGTCGGCCGTGCCGGAGACGAGCCTGATGGACCTGCTCCTCGGCGGGACGATGGCGGAGCGCGCCCGCGAGATGACGCGCCGCTCCGAGGAGCGCCTCGCGGAAGCCGAGCGGCGCGCGAAGGCGGGAGGCCGCGGCTGATGTCCGATGAGATGCGAGTGCGCCGCCCTGCCCGCCTGCGCGGCACCATCGCCATTCCCGGCGATAAGTCCGTCACCCACCGGGCCATCATGTTCAACTCGATCGCGGCCGGGGACGCCCGCATCGACGGCTTCCTCGATGCGGCGGACACGCGGTCGACGCTCGAATGCATGCGCGCGCTGGGAGCGGAGATCGAGGACCTCGGGGGCGGGGTGCTGGTCGTGCACGGCCGCGGCCGCGGCGGGCTGCACGAGGCGGACAACGTCCTCGACTGCGGGAACTCCGGCACGACGATGCGCCTGCTCACAGGGCTCGTCTCGGGCCTGCCGATGCTCTCGGTGCTCACTGGCGACGACTCGCTGCGCCGCCGTCCGATGGCGCGCGTCGTCCGCCCGCTGGCGCAACTGGGCGCCGAGATCACCGCACGGGCGGCGGGTACCCTGCCGCCCGTGGTCGTCCAGGGAGGGCCGCTCCGAGGTGGCCAGCGCGTCGATACCGCGGTCGCATCGGCGCAGGTGAAGTCCGCGCTGCTGCTCGCGGGCCTGGCGGCAGACGGCCCCACGACCGTGTCTGAGCCCTCGGCATCACGTGACCACACGGAGCGCATGCTCGCGGCCATGGGCGCGGGCATCGCGACGGTCGAGGATGGCGGCCGGCACGTAGTCACCCTGACCCCGCCGGCGACTGATCTGGTGGCGGTGGACGTTACGGTGCCCGGCGACATCAGCACGGCGGCCGTGTGGATGGTGCTCGCCTCGCTGCATCCCGACGCGGAGCTGACGCTCATGAACGTGGGGATCAACCCCACGCGCACCGGACTCCTCGACATTCTGTGGGGGATGGGGGCCGACATCACCCTGATCGAGGAACGCGTCACCGGCGGGGAGCCGGTCGCCGACCTCCGAGTGCGTTCGGCGCGGCTGAAGGGCATCGAGGTGGGCGGCGAACTCGTGCCGCGCGCCATCGACGAGCTTCCGCTCGTCGCGCTGGCCGGGGCCCTGGCCGAGGGCGAGACGCTGATCCGCGACGCCGAGGAGCTGCGAGTCAAGGAGTCGGACCGCGTTGCCTCGACAGCCGCGGTGCTGCGCGCCTTCGGCGCAGAGGTCGAGGAGCGTCCCGACGGCATGCTTGTCCGGGGCGGCGCGACCCTCCACGCGGGCAGCGCGGAGTCGCGAGGCGACCATCGCCTGGCGATGCTGGGAGCGGCCGCGGGCGTCCTCGCAGACGGCGTCTCCACGATCGTTGGTGGAGGGGCTGTTGTGGTGTCGTATCCTGAATTCTGGGAGGAATTACTACGTCTTCAGGCAGCGGAGGGTGCCGTATCTCGTTGAGGAACAGCCAATGACCACCGAACTGATCCACGTCGGATTCGAGAACCATCTCGCACTGAACCGCGTCGTCGCGGTTGCCACGCCCGCATCCGCCCCCGTGAAGCGCATGATCCAGCGCGGCAAGGAGGAGCGGCACATCATCGACCTGACGAGCGGCCGCCGCACCAAGGCCGTCGTCGTGCTCGACAACGACTGGGTCGCGCTTCTGGCGATCACGCCGGAGACCTTCGCCGGCCGCGTGGGCGCCCTGCGCAACGTCGACGGTAGCTGAGCTTGGCCGAGGTCCCACCGCACCTCGTGGTCGTCATCTCCGGGCCCTCCGGGGTCGGGAAGGACACGCTCGTCGACCGCCTGCTCGCGGAACACCCTGAGTTCTCCCGCCCCGTCACCATGACGACCCGGGCGCCCCGTCCGGGCGAGGTGGACGGGCGCGACTACGTCTTCGTGACTCCCGAGGAATTCCGCCGCCGTATCGATGCGGGCGAACTCCTTGAGCACGCGTTCATCTACGGAAACCTGTACGGCTTGCCGCGCACCCAGCTGGAACAGGCCCTCGATCGTGGCGACGCGGTCGTTCGGGTGGACGTGCAGGGCGTCGCCTCGCTGCGGAAGCTGCTGCCCGCGGCGGTCTACATCATGCTCGTGCCCGACAGCTTCGAACACCTCGAACGCCGTCTGCGCGGGCGCGGCGAGGCACACGACGATGCCGACCTCGAACGCCGCGTCGCCGCTTCACGCGAGGAGCTCACGCGGACCGACCTCTTCGACCACGTCGTCGAGAACGTCGAGGGAGACCTCGATGCCACCATCGCCGCCGTCATCCGAATCGTCGCCGACGAACGGCGGCGCGTGCAGGCGTCCCGTCACGATTCGGGCTGCACGCCGGTCGGCGCGGCGCGGTAGCCGGCGGTCGAGAGGATCGACCGGCCCCGGCTCAACGCGGCTCCAGCGGAGCGGCGGGGTCGCGATCCCCTCAACGCTTACTTCGTGTCGCTCGACGTGCCGGGGATCGTCGCGAGGGCGTGGAGGGCGTCCCCCTCGACGCGATGTGTCGTCCACTCCTCGAGTGGCTGCGCGCCGAGGCGGCGGTAGAAGCCGAGCGCCGGTTCGTTCCAATCGAGCACGGCCCACTCGAGGCGCGCGCAGCCGCGGGCAACCGCAAGCTCCGCGACGGCGGATAGCAGCGCCCTGCCGTAGCCGAGCCCGCGGCACTCCGGCCGCACGAAGAGGTCCTCGAGGTGAATGCCTGGTTTGCCTTCCCAGGTGCTGAAGTTGTGGAAGAAGAGGGCAAACCCGACGTTGGCGCCGCTCGCATCCTCGGCGAGCAGGACCTCCGCGAACGGCCGCGCGCCGAACAGGTGGCGCCGCAGCTCCTCGGGGTCGAGCCGCACGGCGTCCGGCTCGCGCTCGTACTCGGCGAGCGCGCGGATGAGCTCGACGATGGTGTCGAGGTCGGCCTCACGGGCAGCCCGCAGCGGCATCGCGACGCCTTTCGCTCCGGTGAGGGCTCGGTGCCCTCAGACGCATCTTGCGGTGAAGATGCTCCCATCCGGAAGCGGCGGCGAGTTGCCGAAGAGCGCGAGGAACTCGGCGTTGACCGCCTGCACCTCGGCTCCGGGGATCCACACTGCGAACGCGCCGTCCGTCTTGTTGTAGAAGAACACCGCGCTGGTCCGCGGGCAGCCCGAGGCGGCCAGCAGCTCCTCGAACGTCCCGCCCGTGAACGAGAACGTGCCGTAGCCGCCGGTTCGAGGCGGCGGGGCGCCGTAGACGATCGCGCCGGCGCCAGCTGTCACCTCGTAGGTGACGTTCGAAGTCGCTGAGTTGCCCGCACGGTCCGTCGCGCTGCAGGCGAGGCTGTGCTTGCCGACCACGCTGGTGTCGATGCTGCCGCAGCTCGAGCTGGCGATTCCCGAGGTGGCGTCGCTCGCGTTCGGCTCGACCGTGAGCGCGCCGCCCCTCGTGACGCTCGCCAGCGACAATGCCGGGGCGAGCTGCGGCGCGGTCTTGTCGAGCTTCACCGTGAGCGACGAGGCACCGGTCGCCAGACCAGCCGCATTCGTGCATGACCCCTCGAACGTGCGCGTCTGGATGTCGACCGTGAGCGTCTGGTCGGCGGTGCAGGTGACCGGGCCGCTGGTCGAGTCGCTGCCCGAGGTGCGTACGACGATGTCCGATGTGTACCAACCGTTGAGACCCAGCGTCCCGCTCACAACGGCGAGCGTCGCGTTCGGGCCAGTCGTATCGAGGTTGATGTTGCTGACCGTGAGCGGGTCCGCGACGTTACCCGCGTGGTCGGCACACGAGCCGCCGCTCGTGACCGACTGACTCGCGCCCTCCGAGTTGAGCGTAGCGTCCGGGACGGTGTCGGACGCGACGCCGGAGCCAGCATCCGTGCAGGTGAAGCGCACCGTCACGTCGCCGGTGAACCAGCCGCCGGCACCCGCCGTGCCCAGCACCTCGGCTGCCAGCGCTGGCTTCGTCGCGTCGCGGCCAAACTCGACCTCAACGACGCTCGCCTCGCCGCCGGCGCTCGAGGCGCCGCAACTGTACTTCGTGTATGGGCGGTCGGCCGTCACGGCCTGGTTCACGCACCCCACCAGCAGCAGCGTGTCGCTGGATTCGGCCTCAGTCACCGACCATATGAGGGTCACGTTCGAGCTGTACCAGCCGCCGGCCGGCAGGGACGGCGAGAGCGTGAACCCGATGACCGGCGGCGTGCTGTCGACGTACTTGAACTCGAACGTGGCTGAACCGATGTTCCCGGCGTTGTCGGCGCACGACATCTCAACCGAGGCGCTCGATGACAGCGGGCCGCTGTAGCTCTCGGGCGGGTCGCAGTACGCGACGCCCGAGCCACCGTCGGATGCGCTGGCGGTAAACGCCACGGGGTGGTCGTACCCGGCGGCACTGTCGGGCGATCGGTCCGGCGAGATCGTCACAGAGGGCTTCGTGCGGTCGATGTTGATGTGAATCGCCGTGGCCGACTGCGTGTTGCCTGCGAGATCGGCGCAGGATCCGCTCGCGGACTGGCCCGCGCCATCCGAGGTGAGCGTCACCGGAGGGTCGCACACCACGCCGCCGGAGATGGCATCCGATCCAGAGAAGGTCACGGTCACTCCCGTGCTGTGCCAGCCGGCGGGGTTGGGCACGGGAGTGACGTCCGCCTGCGCGTTCGGCGGCGTGCGGTCGATGCTCACCGTGACGACGTTGCTTGGCTCGCTCTCGTTGCCTGCCGCATCGAAGACCGTTCGAGCCGTCGAGGAGACTGCGGCTCCTTCCGCGCTGAGCGTTTCGTCCTCGGGACAGTTGCCGTCCGGGATGCCCGAGTCTTCGTCGTCGCAGGTGAAATGCACCACGACCTTGCTCACGTACCAGTCGCCGCTGCCCTTCGTCCCCGAGGTGATGGCCGCGCTGATCGTCGGCTTGGTCGTGTCTGACGGCTCGACGAATGTGAAGTGGTAGGTGGCATGTCCGATGTTGCCCGCGAGGTCGGTGCAGGTCATCTCCACCGACGCATCCTCGTCCGGGGGACCGGAGTAGGTTGCTGTCGGATCACAAGAAGCGATGCCTGAGCCGGCGCCGTCCTCGCCACTCGCGGTGAAGCTGACCTCGTGATCGTACGCACCCTCGACGTCCGGCGAGCGGCTCGGGGTGACGCTTACGATGGGCGGGCTCTGGTCGATCTGTACCGTCACGACGTTGCTCGACGCGCTCTCGTTACCCGCGCGGTCCATGACCGTCCGCGCCGTCGAGGCCACGGCGCTGCCCTCGGTGCTCAGGATCTGCGTCGCCGGGCAGCCCCCGTCAGTGATGCCCGACCGGTCGTCGAAGCAGGTGAAGCCGACGCTGACGTCGCTGCGGTACCAGCCGTTCGATCGCGTGCCCGCCGTGACGGTCGCCTCGATCGTCGGCGCCACGGTGTCGCGGCCGAACGTGACCGTGACCGGCCCGGCGCTTCCGCCGGCGCTCGAGGCGGAGCAGGAGTACGCAGCCTGATCTCGATCTGAGGTGACCGTGCGGTCCTCGCAGCCATCGACGGCCGGCGTCGATTCGTTGTCGGCGACCGTCCAATCGAGCGTGATGTCCGTGCGATACCAGCCATTCGCCGGAAGTGGCGACGAGAGGGTGTAGCTGATGACAGGCGGCGTGGTGTCGCTCGGGGCAGCCGGCTCGTAGTAGGTGCGGAAGCCAAAGTCGATGGTTGGATAAGCCTGCGTCCCGAGGTAGCCGCTTCCTCCCGCGTATCCACCCGACGTGCTGACTGCCCAGAAGAGGTCAGGCGCTTGATTGATCTGGATCACGTAGGTGGTACCGACTGTGAGCGTCACTGGCGCCGCCAAGTCGATGTGCAGAGGATGGGGCGCGGAGGGAATAGCTGAGGTTCCCGCGGGTACCTTCCCGCTGCCGGTACCAAGGACTGTGCCCCACTCCCCTGCGAATGTAGCTTCGCGGATCGAGAGGGAGACCGCCTGCTCCGTCGCGGTTGTCTGGCCATCGGTGGTCAGGAAGATGTCGAGCGCGACGAGGGTCGACTGTGCTGGGGTGAAGCTCTGCGCTCGCCACGTCTCGGTGCCAAGCGGTGATCCCGCGCCGAACGGCCCAGGGAACTCCTGATCGACCGTGCCATGTCCGTAGCCCGGCGCTGGGCCGAACCAGAACGATCCCGGCGCCAGCCAGAGCACGATCCCGATGAATGCCGCCACCAAGGCGGCCCGCGTCGCGTGCGCACCTCGGCACGCTCGCGCGAGCTGTGTCCAGACCATCCCCCACTCCCGCCGCTCGAGAGCGTGTAAGCACGACGCCCACCGTGATGGCTGACGGCGCCTCGCCTGGTCATCACAATCGGCATCGCCGGCGGGACTCTAACAGATCACGAATGTAATTGCACGACTCGTCCACAAGATATGCCCAGCGGTCGTTGCTCAGTGGACGGCAGTCAGCCTCGGGGAGTTGGCGCCTGTGGCCACCGCGCAGGGCCGGCAGAACGACCCGGACGCCGTGCGTTCGAGGGCAGGCGCAGCGACCTCCTCGCCGCAGCGTTCGCAGAGCCCCCGTCCGCCGCGGTGGTGGTCGGGAGTGGGTAGCGGCTCCGCCGGCGCGGCGTCGAACAGCGTCTCGTCGGCGAACGTGCGGTAGGCCTGGTCCTGGGCGTGCGCGCTGTGCTCGCAGGCCGCGTCCAGCAACGCCAGTTCGCGCAGCCCGGCACGGGCGGCGATGCGGACGGCCCGCCCCTCGAAGGAGAAGGTCGCCGCGAGCTTGCCGTACTCGTTCACCAGCAGCCGTCGATTGCCCGTCGTGCAGCCGGTCACCGCCGCGATCGCGTCGGTCGCACAGCGCGCCGTCTCCACCTCGACCACGAGCCCGGACGGCGACGGCTCCGGCGAGACCTCGAGATACCGGGCCGCGTAGCGGGCCATGCGGACCCCGAGCGTAAGTCCAGGACAGCGGTGGCCATGCACTCGCGCCGCCCGCCGGATGTCAGCACGCACCAGCTCGTCGCCGCTGGCGGAAATCCCGAGGGCGCAGCAGAGGGCATCGCTGAGCCGGTCGAGGTCACTCATTCCGCCCTCGTAGGCGAGGACGCCGTCCATCGTCCAGAGGCGGACGGCAGACTCGGGCGTCCCGGGCACGATCTCGATGCGCGCGCCGAGCGGGTCGGCCTTGAACCCCTCCACCACCACGACATCGAGCGTCGGCGGGAGCTCAGCGACGAGCCGGCCGAGGTCGCGGCTCGGCTCTGCTCGCGTCAGTGTGCCGTCCCCGGCAGCGAAGACGACGGGCTGCGCTCCGGCCAGTCCGAACAGCGCGGTGTCCGAGCCTTCGCGGTCCGGCGGCACGAGGTGGTGTGAGCTCTTGATGGCCCCCACGCGGTATCCGCGGGCGACCAGCTCCTCGATGAGATGCGACGCCAACCAGGTCTTGCCGATGTTGCGGCCGGGACCCAGGACTCGGACCAGCGGCGTTGCAGCTGCCATCGAATGCCCCCATCTGCGCACTTCCATTGGTAGCTGAGGCGTGAGTCCCGGGCCATCGGGACTGGTCACCCGTTGAAGGGGACTTTCGTCCGTGTCCCGTCCGTAGGGGTGGAGGATGCTCACACCATCGAACTATCAGCGTGGCGCTAATAGACAGCACGACGCTCATAGAACTCGCTGCGGCGCTCGGATGGAGGCACAGAATGCAGCAGCGCGGGGGTATCAGCAGAAGGTCGTTCCTCGGACGGGCGGCGGCGGCAGGGGCGGGACTGGCGATTGCCAACGTCCTCGCGTTTGAACCCTGGCACCTCGAGGCGAGCGACCCGGTGCAGATCGGTGACCCGTTCAAGGTGTTCCCGGATCGAGGCTGGGAGAAGGCGTATCGCAACCTGTTCCAGTCGGACAGCAGCTACGTCTTCACCTGCGCGCCGAACGACACGCACGACTGTCTGCTGCGTGCTCACGTCAAGAACGGCGTGGTCGTGCGCATCAACCCGACGTACGGCTACGGCCAGGCGCAGGACCTGCACGGCAACGGGCCGTCGCACCGCTGGGACCCGCGAGCCTGCCAGAAGGGCCTCGCGCTGGCCCGCAAGTTCTACGGCGACCGTCGCGTCAAAGGCGCGATGGTGCGCAAGGGCTTCAAGGAGTGGGCTGACGCCGGGTTCCCCCGAGACGCGACCACCGGCAAGCCGCAAATGGACATGACCAAGCGCGGCGAAGACGGGTGGCTGAAGATGTCCTGGGACGAGGCATTCGCCCTCGCCGCCAAGACGTACGTCAACGTGGCCACGACCTACTCCGGCGCCAAGGGGACGAAGCTCCTCGAGGAGCAGGGCTACGACCACGACATGATCGAAGCCACGCACGAGGCCGGCACGCGCACGATCAAGATGCGCGGTGGCATGCCGCTGCTCGGCGTCGGGCGCATCCAGAGCTTCAACCGCTTCGCCAATGGCATGGCGCTGCTCGACGACAATGTGCGCAAAGTGGGTAAGAGCGCGGCGCTCGGCTCTCGTGCCTGGGACAGCTATGCCTGGCACACCGACCTGGCACCAGGCCATCCGATGGTGACCGGCCAGCAGGGCGTCGACTTCGACCTCTTCGCGCCCGAGTATGCCGACCTCATCGTCACGTTCGGCATGAACTGGATCTCGACGAAGATGCCGGATGGTCACTGGCTGGCCGAAGCCCGCATGAAGGGCACGAAGATCATCACGATCGCTACCGACTACCAGTCGACGTCGAACCGCGCCGACGAAGTAGTGATGATCCGCCCTGCTACAGACGGGGCCTTCATGCTCGCCTGCGCGCAGTACATCATCGCGAACCGGTTGTACGACGAGGCACACGTCAAGCGCGCCACGGACCTCCCGTTCCTCGTGCGCATGGACACCCGGAAGCTTCTGGCCGCCAAAGACATCGTCGCGAACTACCAGAACGCCGACCTCACAAACTACGTGACGATGGTGCCGGCCGGCACGGCGCTCGCGGGCATTCCCCTGGGTTACGCGCAGGGCACGCAGTACCTGCCACAGGACCTGCGAGCGGACTGGGGCGACTTCGCCGTCTGGGACAGCACCACCAACGCGGCCACGCCCGTGAACCGTGACCAGGTGGGCGAGAAGTTCGCGCTGAATCCGGCGCTCGACGGCGAGTTTGACGTCAAGCTCGCGAGTGGCCAGACGGTGAAATGTCGGACAGTCTTCTCGCTGGTGAAGCAATACCTCGACAAGGACTTCACGCCGCAGATCGCGTCTGAACTGACCTGGGCGCCACAGGCCGCGATCGAAAGTGTCGCGAAGCAGGTCGCGGCGGCGAAGCAGAAGACGTTGATGCCCACCGGCATGGGCCCGAACCACTTCTTCAACGCTCAGTTGAAGGACCGCGCGATCTTCTTGCTCGCCTCGCTCACCGATAATGTGGGTCACTTCGGGGGCAATGTCGGATCGTACTCTGGGAACTACCGTGGTTCTGTATTCAATGGCGTCCCGCAGTTCATCCAGGAGGATCCGTTCGATGTCGAGCTGGATCCGGCAAAACCGGCACGACAGAAGTACTACTACAAGGGAGAGTCACCGCACTACTACAACTACGGTGACCGACCACTGCGTGTGGGCAACAAGAACTTCACTGGTGCCGGTCACATGCCGACTCCTACGAAGCTCATACACTTTGGCAACTCGAATTCACTGCTCGGTAACGCCAAGTGGCACTACGACGTGGTCAACAACACGCTGCCGAAGATCGACGCCATCTTCGTCAACGAATGGTGGTGGACGGCGTCCTGCGAATATGCGGACATCGTGTTCGGTGTCGACTCGTGGGGCGAGCACAAGCTCGTGGACGCCTCGGCCTCCTGCACGAACCCATTCCTGCACATTTTCCCGCGGACGCCGCTGAAGCGGATTTTCGACACTCGGTCCGACTATGAGGTGCTCGCCGGCGTGGCAAAGGCTATCGGTGTGCTCACAGGAGACACGCGACACGAGACCTACTGGCGCTACATTCACGAGGGCCGTGCGGAAGTCTACCTGCAGCGAACGTTCAACGCGTCTGGAACGACCCGTGGCTACGACGTACTGGACGTCGAACGGAAAGCTCAGTCCGGCATCCCGGCCGTGATGAACTACCGCACCTACCCGCGTGGACTGGGCTGGGAGCAGCGGTTCGAGAGCAAGCCCTGGTACACCCGCACCGGTCGACTTGAGTTTTATCGGGATGAAGCCGAGTTCATCGAGCATGGCGAGAATATTCCGGTTTACCGCGAGCCGATCGACGCCACGCCACACGAGCCGAACGTCATTGTCGCGTCGCCGCACCCGATGCTCGTGCCGAACGGGCCCGACAAGTACGGCCTCAAGATCGATGACCTGTCGACGGAGACGCGACAGGTGCGCAACGTCATGAAGCCATGGTCAGAGCTGAAGACGACCAAGCACCCGTTGATGAACAAGGACAGCAAGTACAAGTTCATCTTCATCACTCCGAAGTACCGTCACGGTGCGCACAGCACGCCGGTCGACATCGACTGGATGGCAATGCTCTTCGGACCGTTCGGCGACATGTTCCGTCAGGACAAGCGGTCGCCCTGGACCGGTGAGGGCTACGTTGAAGTGAACCCGAAGGATGCGCACGACCTCGGCATCGAGGATGGTGACTACGTCTGGTTCGACGCCGACCCGGAGGACCGGCCATATCGCGGCTGGAAGAAGGATGATGCCTTCTACAAAGTCGCCAGAGGCATGGCGCGTGCCCGCTACAATAACGCGATTCAACCGGGTGTATTGCGCATGTGGTACAACATGTACCTCGCGACCAAGGGGTCCGTGAAGGGCGCCGAAACACGCGAGGATGGCCTGGCGAAAAACCCTGAAACGAATTACCAGGCGATGTTCCGCCATGGCGGCCATCAGAGTGCTACCCGCGCCTGGCTTGGCCCCACACTGCAGACCGAGACCCTGACCCGCAAACCGTACTACGGCCAGATCCTTGGCAAGGGCTACGAGGCCGACGTCCATACGGTCGTGGGCGCACCCAAGGAGTCCTTCGTCAAGCTTGAAAAAGCAGAGGATGGCGGGATGGATGCCAAGGGTCTGTGGCTCCCCGCCAAGGAGGGTCTGCGGCCGACCTACGAGTCTGACCTGATGAAGCAATACCTCGCCGGCAAGTTCTACGCGGCCTGACCGGACGAGTACGTCGAGAGCAGAAGGGAACGACGATGGCCGAGGTATTCAACTGGCACCTGCAGCGCAAGATGCAGTACCAGTACGACGAGTCGCGACCGCAGAAGCAGATCGCGTACGTCTTCGACACGAACAAGTGCATCGACTGCCAGACCTGCACGATTGCATGTAAGCAGACCTGGACCTGGGGCACGGGCCAGGAATACATGCTGTGGAACAACGTCGAGACCAAGCCCTACGGCTTCTTCCCCATGGGCTGGGACGTGAAGCTGATGGAGCTGGTCGGCGGCGGCAAGTGGGACAGCAACGGCGCATACACCGGGAAGACGGTGTTCGAGCAGGCCGACCCCGGCGAGCGGGTGAAGGGGTTCCTGTTCGACGCGGAGCACTGGGCGCACCCGAACATTGGCGAAGACGAGCCGGTCGGCGTGGCGGAGAAAGGTACGTACATCAAGGAGCTGCCACACAGCATGTGGTTCTCCTACCTCGCCCGCATCTGCAACCACTGCACGTACCCGGCCTGCCTGGCGGCGTGTCCTCGGGAGGCGATCTACAAGCGGCCCGAGGATGGCATCGTGCTGGTCGACCAGAGTCGGTGCCGGGGCTACCAGGAGTGCAACAGCGCCTGCCCGTACAAGAAGGTGATGTACAACCCGGAGGACCGGGTCTCGCAGAAGTGCATCGCCTGCTACCCGAAGATCGAGCAGGGTGAGCAACCGCAGTGTGTGGTCTCCTGCATCGGCCGCATCCGCATGGTCGGGTTCATCAGCCCGCCCGGCGTGATCGACCCGAAGAACCCGATTGACTACATGGTCAAGGTGAAGAAGGTTGCGCTGCCGCTCTACCCGCAGTCGGGCACGGAGCCGAACGTCTACTACATCCCGCCGAAGCACGCGAACCGCGACTACACGCGGCAGATGTTCGGACCGGGCACGGACGCGGCGATCGACGCCTACAACAACACCAAGAACGACCCGACGCTCCTCGGCCTGTTCATGCTCTTCGGCAGCACCGAGAAGATCATTCGCCAGTTCGAGGTGCAGGGCGAGACGGCCATCGGCTACGACGACAAGGGCACCGAGGTGGTGCGCGTGCCGGTTCGCGAGCCGAGCGTGGTGCGCGATTACTTCGACCGCGTCCACGAGTCCTACCTGCACAACATCACGTAGGCGTCCTCGAGAGCCTTGACCACCGCTCACGCGGAAGGATGACAGAGCGATGACGAGCGAAACGCAAATCCCAGCCCACGAACAGCAACCGGATGTTCAGACGCGCCGGCGCTTCCTGCAGACGGTCGGCGGCGCGGCGGCGGCCGGCATCGCAATCGCGGGGACGATCGGTTACGTCGCCACTCGAGGGTCGGGGACGACGGACAAGCTGGTCGCTGGCTATCGGAACGGCGACCTGCCCGACGACCCGCTCAACTCGGCTTGGCTCGACCGCGACGCGTTCGTGGCAACCATGCTGCCGCAGAACATGGCCACGCCGTTGCAGACGACGGTCGACATCGCGGAGTTGCGCGTGCGGGCGCTGCACAACGGCACCGACATCGCGTTCCACTTCCAGTGGGATGACAGCACGGACGACAGCCAGGAGAGCATCGCGAAGTTCCGCGACGCCGTCGCGGTGATGCTCGAAGTCGACCCCGCCAGCACCCCGTCCTTCACGATGGGGAACGCCGGTGCGCCGGTGCACATCATGCAGTGGCGTGCGAGCTGGCAGGCCGACGTCGACGAAGGTCACCAGGGCGTGAAGCAGCTCTTCCCGAACGCCTACAACGACGTATCGCCCGAGCTGCTGATGCCGAAGGAACAGGCCGTCACCTTCTACCCGGCTCGCGTGGCCGGGAACGACCAGTCGAACCACGAGCGCACCTCGCCCGTCGAGGAGTACACGGCCATCGGGTTCGGTTCGCTCACGCAGCACAGTGAGCAGAAGGCGCAGGGCCACGGCGTGTACCGCAGCAAGCGCTGGCAGGTCGTGATCTCCCGTCCGATGGCGATGGGCGACAAGACGAAGTCCGAGGTGAAGGCCGGCGAGACGCGCAACATCGCGTTCGCCGTGTGGAACGGCAGCGCCAACCAGCGTGGCGGCCGCAAGCAGTACTTCCCCTGGGCGCCGATCGAGGTGGAGGCCGCCGGATGACCACCGCAACCGCACTCGAGGATCCTCGCGTCCGAGTCGCGATGTACCGCTCCGCGATCTACGAGGCGCTCTCGCTCGGCTTCTCGTACCCCGAGCCGGTGCTGCGCGAGCGGTTGATCGTGCTTCTCGAGGACATGCTGGAGTTCGAAGTTGAGGTCGACGCCGAGATGCGGGATCGAGCACGCGAGTTGCTCGCCGCGCTGCAGGCGACTGACATCGTCAACCAGGCTGTCGAGTACAACCGGGTGTTCGACCAGTCGGCGCTCTGCTCCGCGTTCGAGACGGAGTACGAGGCGGACCCGTTCGCGAAGGCCCGCCAGCTGGCGGACATCTCCGGGTTCTACAACGCCTTCGGAATGGATGCCGCTCAGGCGCGACCGACGACGAATGACTACATCGGCTCCGAACTCGAGTTCATGAGCCTGCTCACCCGGAACGAGGCCTACGCGACCGCCCGTCACTGGACGCGGCGTCGCGACGTCGCTCTCGACGCGCAGCGGTCGTTCCTGCGCGACCACCTGGGACGCTGGGAGCGGACGCTCTGTGGCGACGTCGACCGCGTGCTGGCCGACGACAACGACGCGACGGCCCACTTCTACCGGCTGCTCGGCGCACTGTGTGAGCGCTTCGTCGAGGGCGAGCTGCGGATGTTTCACGTGAAACCGCTGCGGCTCAAGCAGCGGATGACGACCGAGCGGGAGCCGATGAGCTGTCCGCTGGCTCCGGATGTGCCGGAGGCCGAACGCGGGAGCCTCTCGTTGGGCGACGCACAGGCACTCGTCGCCGACGAGGACTAGACCATCGAGGACTGCCCGAGTCCCCTCGGCGGTCCCGATGTCCCTCCACAGCGCCCCGGGGCGACCCCCGGGGCGCTGCGCTTCTCTCTGTACCCGGTCAGCGGGTCAGTTCGCCGGGGCGGACCGAGCTAGGCATCGGCGGCGACGGGCGGGTGCTTCTCGTAGCCCAGCTGGAGCATGACGCGCTCGAGGACTTCGTACTCCTGGGCGCCGACGACGCCGTGGCGCTCGTCGATGATGAACGTGGGCACGGCGGTGACGCCGATGCTCTGGGCCCAGCCAATCGCGTCGTCCACAGCCTCCTGGTAGCGCCGCGTCTCGAGGACGTCGCGCAGCTCGTCCGCGTTCAGCCCGTTCTCCGCTCCGATGCGGACCAGCACATCGACGTCACTCACGTCCTCGAGGTCGTCGAAGTGCGCCTTGTAGAGCGCGCGGTGCAGGGGCTTGTCGTCAATGCCGGCCTCCGACGCGTACATCGCCGCCTCGAGCGCGAGGTGTGAGTTCGGGCGGAAGGTGCGGCCACGGGTGAAGTGGATGCCCAGCCGCTCGGCGCGCTCCTCGACGGGGGTCGGCGGGTCGCCGGGCTTGTTGTACGGCGTCTGCGGCCGGCCTTCCGGCGGCACGGTCGGATCGAGGAGGAAGGGCGACCAGTGCACGTCGATCGGGAAGTTCTCCTGGAGCTTCTCCAGCTCCATCAGGCCGACATAGCACCACGGACAGACAACGTCCGAGAGCATGATGATGGACGCTCGTTCGCGCGGTGCCTCGTCGTTCATGGCGGCCCTCCCGGCTGTGATTCGTCCGCCCATCGTACCGCGGGCCGCGACGCCTCGGGCCATTCGAGGAGACGGTCCTAGCCGATGGTGGACTTCTCCTCGGCGTGAGAACGCAGGGCGGGGTGACGGACGGTGGCAAAGAGGAGCGCGAGTCCCACCTGGGCGAGGACGCCCGGGGCGAGGACAGGTGCCGGACCGACCGACTTTGTGGCGGCGTGCCACCAGCGGTCGAGGCCGGACATCGACGGCCAGCGGTCGGCGTAGCGGAAGTCGAGGAAGCCCGCATCGTAGTTCGCGGCCACGTGCCGCCAGATGCCCACGGAGGCGCCGATGAAGAGCGCGGCCGCGAGCACCCGTGCCACCCGGACGCTCGCGGCGCCCGGCCGGATGGAGAGCAGGACGAGGCTCACGACCCCCGCGGCGAGGAACGGCCACGGGATCAGCTGCTCAAGCCCATCCCAGTGACGCTCGAGGACGAGTTCGACGGCCGTGCCGGCGAGGCCCAGCCCGGCCAGGGCGAGCAGCGCGAGCCGGAGTTGCCTCGACTCGCGCGCCTCGGAGTCGGTCACGGCAGCTGCAGTGTGGCGACGATCGCATCGACGACGCCGGGGCCGGGATTGTACTTGGCCAGCTCCTGCCGAAGCTTGTTGAGGTTCGTGTCGGTCGTGGAGTACGGGCGGTACTCATCGACCTCCCGTGCCCAGCGGCTCGCGTTGCTGACGCCTGCCGCCTCGAGGGCCGCGGTGATTTCGGCGATCGTGGCGTTGTTTGCGGACACCTTCTTCGCCGCCGCCGCGGCTGTGGCCGTCGTGCCGGCGGTGGTCGTCGCGATGGCGTTGGTCGTGGACGCCGTAGCCGTCGAGGCGGCTGCCGTCTGCGTGCTCGCCGCAGTGGTCGCGATCGCGGCGGCGGTCGGCGTGCTCTTGTCGCTGCTACTCGAACAGGCGGCCGCGAGGAGGGCCGCGCCGAGGCCGACGCTGACGAGGACGTAGCGAGGGTTCATGGGACTCCCTGCATCTGGAGCATGCTTCGATCTCTATCAAGCTCATGGTAGATGGGCGATGCTAACCGCAGCCGCGCAAGGTGTTAACGAAGATCGAGGCGTTCAGAGGAGGCTGCCATGGAGGTCGGGTTGATGGTCGAGGGCCAGAATGGCCTGAGCTGGGAACGGTGGCGGCACATCCTCGCGCTCGCCGAGCGTCTCGGCTTTCCCAGCCTGCACCGCTCCGACCACTACTTCATCGGGACGCAGCAATCCTCGATCGAGGCGTACCTTTCGCTCGCGGTGGCCGCGGTCGAGACGAGCCGAATTCGCTTCGGGCCGCTCGTGTCGCCCGTGACGTTCCGGCACCCCGTCGACGTCGCGCGAATGGGCGCGCAGCTCGATGTGCTCAGCGGCGGGCGATTCAAGCTCGGCCTCGGCGCGGGCTGGAACGAGCCCGAACACGTCGCGTACGGCCTGCCGTTTCCGGGTGCAAAGGAGCGCCTCGACCGCCTGGAGGAGGCGCTGCGGCTGATGCGCGGGTTGTGGGACGAGGGCGAGGCGACCTTCGAGGGGCGCTACTACTCGCTGAGTAGGGCAACGATGCTGCCGCGGGCGACGCGCGGACGGCCATGGGTGACGATCGGCGGGGCAGGCGAGCGCCGCACGCTGCGCCTGGTTGCCGAGTACGCCGACGAATGGAACTGCGTCGCGCTCACGCCCGAGACGTACCGCGCGAAGCGAGACATCCTCGAACGGCATTGCGCCGAGGTCGGGCGTGACCCGGCAGTGATCCGGCGCTCGATGATGATCTTTGGCGCCATGGGGCGAACGAACTCGGACGTGGAGCGCGCCCTCAGCAGGCTGCCCGGACGCGTGGCCGGCCCGCTCGACAGTGAGCTGCGCGCGCGGCTCCTCGCGCGCGGCATGCTCGTGGGAACGACGGATGAGGTGATCGATCAGCTCGGCGGGCTCGCGCAGGCAGGCGTTCAGGAGGTGCAGCTGCAGCACCTCGACTTCGACTCGGACGAAGGGCCGGAATTCATCGCCGCCGAGATCGCACCTCGGGCGGCCTCGCTGTGACCGCATGGGATCCTGCTCTGTACGCGCGCTTCGAGGCGGAACGCAGCCAGCCGTTCTACGACCTCGCGGCGCTGGTACGTGCGCGGGCCGGGATGGCGGTCATCGACCTCGGTTGCGGCAGCGGTGAGCTGACGGCCTGGCTGCACCGAGGGCTCGAGGCAGCGTCCACGCTCGGGATCGACTCATCGGAGGCGATGCTCGGGCGGGCGCGTGCGCAGGCGGAGTCGGGGCTGACGTTCGAGGCCGGCGACATCAACCGCCTCGAGTCCGAGCCGTGGGGCCGCCGGCAGTACGACCTCGTGTTCTCGAACGCGGCTCTGCAGTGGGTGACGGATCACGAGCGCCTGTTTCCCAGCCTGCGCTCCCTGGTGGCGCCGGGCGGGCAACTGGCGGTCCAGATGCCGGCGAACGAAGGGCACATCTCGCACGTCACGGCCATGGATCTGGCGCGCGAGGAGCCGTACGCGAGCGCCCTCGAAGGCTACGAACGTCCGCTGACGGTGCTGTCGCCCGTCCGCTATGCGGAGTTGCTGCACACACTGGGATTCGAGGAGCAGTCGGTGCGACTCCAGATCTACCCGCATTTGCTCCCGGGGCCCGAGTCGGTCGTCGAGTGGGTGAGCGGCACGTTCCTCACGGCGTTCCGCTCTCGGCTGTCGCCCGAGCTGTATGCGGCGTTTCTCGAAGAGTACGGGCGGCGGCTCATCGCGGCCCTCGGGCCTGCGCGGCCGTACCTCTATACGTATCCGCGCGTGCTGATCTGGGGACGGCTAGCCGCGGGGTAGCGACCTCAGGGCAGAGGCGGTGGAGTCTCGGGGTCGCGTAGCGGTCGACGTTCTCCCGGAGGAGGATGCGCCCGTCGCGGAACGCGAAGAACATCACGATGTCCGCATGCAACCGTGTCCCGCGCATAACGGGGCCGGCATCGATCGCCAGCTCCCCCGGCCAGGCCGTCCTCGTGATGAGCGTGCCTTCAGACGCGTGGTGGTCGTGAATCGTGAAGGCCTGGGATGCGAGGAGCGCCCGTTCCTGCGGGATACTCGCCAATGCGGTCCGCGCGGTCGCGTTCTGAGCCAGCGGGATTCATGAGGTTGGGACGTTTGATGAACCGGTAGTCGGGATCGAGCAGCGCCTCGGCCTCGGCACGTCGGATCCCGGGTTGGCGACGAGGCTCAGATATCGCTCGACGAGGACCGTGGCCGCCGCAGTATCCACGCGACGCCGGTCGACTACCGGCGGATGTTGCCAGCCAGCGGGTAGCCGCCGGCGAGGCGGTTCGGATCATCGAGGCCGAGGTACGGCGGGAAGAGCGACTCCAGCTCGGTGCGCAGCGGGTCACCCGCCGGCAGGTAGCGAGAAAAGTCGCCATCCGGTTCTGGCCGCAGGCGCTGCCCGCCCTCGACGCCGTGCTGGCGGATCTTGTCCTGCAGCATCATCAGTCCCTGGAGCAGCGACTCCGGACGGGGCGGACAGCCGGGGACGTAGACGTCGACGGGGCAAATGAGGTTCACGCCGGGCAGCACCGAGTACCCGTACGCGAACGGGCCGCCCATGATCGCGCAGCCACCCATCGAGATGACCCACTTGGGCTCGGCCATCTGGAGGTAGACCCGCCGTACCGCGGGGGCCATCTTCCAGGTCACCGTGCCGGCGACGATCATGAGGTCGGCCTGACGCGGCGAGGCGCGGAACACCTCGGACCCGAAGCGCGCGATGTCGTACCGCGAGGTCGCGGTGGCGATCATCTCGATGGCGCAGCAGGCGAGGCCGAACATCGCCGGCCACAACGATGACGAGCGGGCCCAGTTGAGGATGCCGTCGACCGATGTGACGAGGACGTTCTTGCGAATCTCCTCGTCGAGGTCGAGGGGCGCGATGTCGTTGTGCGTGTGCAGGTCGAGTGAGTGGGTGGTCACGGCTCGATCCTAGCCGAGGGCGACTCGCGCGGCAAACGCCGGACGGGCGAAGCCGCGCGAGACTGCGCTTTGCTCGGGGTCACGCGGACGAGGGCTCGCGCTTCAGTCGCTCGAGGAAGACCGAACGGGCCTTCGCGACCTTCGGCGCAATGATCGCCTGACAGTAGCCCTGGTATGGATTCCGGCGGAAGTACTGCTGGTGGTACTCCTCGGCGGGATAGAACGTCTCGAGGGGGATCACTTCGGTCACGATGGGGTCGTCCCACGGGCCCTCGGTGTCCACTTCGTGCAGGGTCGCCTCGGCGATCTCCTGCTGCTCCGGGGAGTGCGTGAAGATCGCGGAACGGTACTGCGTGCCTACGTCGGGACCTTGGCGGTTCAGCGTGGTGGGGTCGTGGATGGTGAAGAAGACATCGAGGATGTCCTGGTACGTGATTTCCTCGGGGTCGAATTCGAGTTGCACGACCTCGGCGTGGCCGGTTCGGCCCGTACAGACGCTGTGGTAGTCGGGGTTAGGGACGTGTCCGCCGGCGTAGCCGGACGTCACGTGCTCGACGCCGCGCAGCATCTCGTAGACCGCCTCGAGGCACCAGAAGCACCCGCCCGCGAGCGTCGCTCGTTCCAGTTGTCCGGTCATCGCGTCCTCCTCACTCGTCGCGTGTACCGAGGATACGGTCCGTTGCTTACGTGAAGATGACCAACCCTAGGCCCGGCGGCGAATCGTCAGGGCAATTTCCGGCGACTCGGCGACCGCTTCGCCGCGGAAGCTCCCCGAGACCGGGGACGCGGCAAGCGGCGTGGGGCCAGCGGCGACGGCAATGTGGCGGTCAGTCACGGCGAAGCCGGTCGAGGGATCGAAGCCCCGCCAGCCGCCGCCCGGGAGATACACCTCAGCCCAGGCATGCAGCTCATCGCGCTCGGCCTCCTCGGAGAGGCAGTAGCCGCTGACGAAGCGGGCGGCGAGGCCGACCGTCCGGCACAGCTCGACGTACAGCAGCGCGAGATCGCGGCAGGCCCCCTCCCGACGCCGAAGGGTTTCCTCCGCGGCGCGTGGCCCGCCCTCGCGCCGGACGACGTGGCGGCAATCCTCGTGCAGCCGGCGGGCGAGGTGCGCCGCGAACGAGGTGGCGTCGTGCGCCGCGCCCTCAGCGATGGCCTCCGCGTATGGCAGCAGAGACGCTCGTGACTCGCTCGCGAGGTAGGGCGCCAGCAGTGGGTCGAGTTCCGCCTCATAGCGCATCGGCAGCGACGGATGGTTCGCCGGCAGGAAATCGAAGGCGTTCGCCCGCAGCGTTTCAACCTCAAAGCGCACGTCCACGACGAGGTGCTCAGTGCGGCCTTCGAACCAGGCCACGACTACGTCGTTGCCGTCGAGGTCGACGTTCGCGGCCGTGCCGGCCGGCTGCGGATCGAGATGGAACTCGAATGCGTCGAGCCGCTGCCAGGAGTTCGAGCGCGGTCGAAAGCGCAACACGTGCGGCTCGAGGAATACCGGCGGCGTGAACCGATAGCGCGTCCGGTGTTCGACCTCGATGCGCACGCTAGAGGCCGGTCGACGCGCCGACCTCTCGCGGCCAGGCGCGCCGGCCGGCGGCGATATCGGCCCAAAACCCGTCGAGGTAGGGGGAGGGGAGATTGGCGACGGAGTTGCGCAGCCGCTCCTGCCAGCCGTCGGAGATCTCGCGCAGGTCGTCCTGCTCGAAGCGTCGGACGACCATCTCGCGGGTCTGCGCGAAGTAGAGGACGACATCGATCGGGAAGTCGACGTCCGCCGCGCTGATGCGCGTCGAGTCGAAGGCGAGGCAGCCGACCTTCAGGGCGAACTGCATCGAATCCCCGTACTGCAGAGTGCGGTCGAGGACCGGCTTTCCGTAGCCACTCGCCCCGATGATCTGGTAGGGCGTCGATGGGCCCACCTCGACCCAGTTCGCCTCGGGGTAGATGAGGTAGAGCTTGGGCTCCGGGTCATCGGCGAGCTGACCGCCCATGAGCGCGTGCATGTTGAACGTGAGGCCGCTCTTGGCGAGGGCCTCGCCGTCCTCGGCAGCCACGCGACGGACCTCGGAGGCGAAAGCGTTCGCCGCCTTGAAGAGGCGGTTGTAGGGCTCCTCGCGGCCGCGCAGGTCCTCCTCGAGGTACGTCACTGTCTTGTCGCGGATGGAGCGCAGCCCCGACGTCATCAGGAAGAAGCTGTCGCGGCCCTGGTGGAAGATCGAGAGCTTGCGTGCCGAGATGTTCTCGTTGCCCGAGATGACGCGGGTATCAGCTATTCCCACCAGCCCATCGTTGACGCTGATACCCAGACAGAACGTCACCGCTGGACCTGCTTTCCGCCGTCCCGGCGGACGGCTGCGCGAATGGCTGCGTAAAGAAGGTAGTGGAGATCGCGCTGCCGACCTCATTCAGTCGGGCCTGGAAGCGATCGCAGTACTCGTGCAAGCCCGAGGCGATGATCTCAGACGCCTGGGCGAACGCCAACTCGGCGCGGAGTCGGCCGAGCAGGCGTTCCGCCGGGTTCCGGATCGCCTCGATTGGCGTACCGGCGATGGCGTGCAGCGAGTCATCGGCGTGGGCGAGGCAGTACAGGATCGCGCGCGGGAACTCGTGGTCGAGCATGAGGAAGGCCACGACATGCTCCGGCTCGATGCGCCCGTAGCGCTTTCGGTACATCTCGAACGCCGAGGCGGAGCGCAGCAGGGTCGACCACTGCATCTCATCGATCGGTCCGCCGACATGAGCGGCGGCCGGCAACAGCAGGAAGTACTTCATGTCCAGGAGGCGCGAGGTGTTGTCGGCGCGCTCGAGGAGGCGGCCGAGCTGAAAGAAGTGCCACGCCTCGCTGTGGGACATCGTGTTGTCGGCGACCCCCGCCACGAGGTGGCTCCGCAGCTTCACATCGTTGAAGAAGTCGTGAGAGTCGATCGAGGCGTGGTCGGACGCCGCGTACTCGCTGACTCGCAGGTAGAAGTGGTTGATCTCCTCCCACATCTCGGACGAGATCACCTCGCGGATGGAACGCGCGTTCTCGCGGGCCTGCCGCACACACGAGAGGATCGAGCTCGGATTGTCGGGGTCGGTGGTCAGGTAGCGCAGCACGCGCTCGCGCGTCGCGAACTCATACCGGTCGAGGAACGCTGGCAGCTCGCCCGTGATGGCAACCAGTGGCTGCCACTGATCCGAGAACGAGATGGGCGCATCCAGACTCATCTGCAGGTTCACGTCGACCCAGCGTGCGGTGTTCTCGGCGCGCTCGATGTAACGCGCGAGCCAATAAACTGAGCTGGCGACGCGACTGAGCATCAGGCTGCATCCCCGGAGAGCACCCAGGTGTCCTTGCTGCCGCCGCCCTGGGAAGAGTTCACGACCAGCGACCCCTTGCGCAGCGCCACGCGGGTAAGGCCGCCGGGCAGGACGTAGATCTCCTCGCCGTAGAGGATGTACGGCCGGAGGTCGACATGGCGCCCCTCGAAGTGGTCGTCCACGATCACGGGCGCGCGCGAAAGGGCCAACACCGGCTGCGCGATGTAGTTGCGCGGGTTGGCGCGCACGCGGCGCACGAACTCCTCGCGTTCCTCGGCGGTGGCATGCGGGCCGACGATCATCCCGTAGCCGCCGGACTCGTTCGTCGGCTTCACGACCAGCTCGTCCATGTGGTGCACGACGTAGTCGAGGTCGGACTCGCGCCAGCAGAGGTACGTCGGGACGTTCGGGAGGATAGCGTCCTCGCCCGTGTAGTAGCGGACGATCTCGGGTACGTAGGCGTAGATCGCCTTGTCGTCCGCAATGCCCGTGCCGGGCGCGTTCGCGAGGGCGACCCGCCCGCGGCGGTAGGCATTCATCAGGCCGGGCACGCCGAGCATCGAATCGGGACGGAAGACGGTCGGGTCGAGGAAGTCGTCGTCGATGCGGCGGTAGAGTACGTCGACGCGTTCGAGGCCACGCGTGGTCCGCATGTAGAGCGTGTCGTCGTCGACGACGAGGTCGCGTCCCTCGACGAGCTCGACCCCCATCTGCTGGGCGAGATAGGAGTGCTCGAAGTAGGCGGAGTTGTAGACGCCGGGCGTGAGGACGGCCACCTCGGGCGCCTCTTCGCGGGATGCAAGCGCGGACAGCGTTTCGAGGAGCCGGCTCGCGTAGTCGTCCACGGGCCGTACATGGGAGGAGCTGAACAGGCCCGGGAACGTGCGCTTCATCAGGCGGCGGTTCTCGAGCACATATGACACGCCCGAGGGGCAACGCAGGTTGTCCTCGAGGACGTAGACCTGGCCGTCCCCGTCGCGCACGAGGTCGGTGCCCGTGATGTGGCACCAGATTCCTCGCGGCGGATTGAGGCCGACACACGCCTCGCGGTATGCGGGCGCGGACAGGACGAGCTCGCGAGGCACGACGCCGTCGCTCAGGATCTTGCCGTCGTGGTAGACGTCGTCGATGAAGCAGTTCAGGGCGTAGATGCGTTGCTGGAGCCCTCGTTCGATGCGTTCCCACTCGGATGCGGTCACGATGCGCGGGACGATATCGAACGGCAGCACGCGTTCGATCCCGGCGCCATCGCTGTAGACGTTGAACGTGATGCCGAGGTTCACCAGGGCCGCGTTTGCTGTCTCCTGCAGACGCTCGAACCCGCCCGGAGGGAGCGCCTCGATGGCGTGCACCAGCTCGGCGGCTTCCGGCCGCGGCGTGCCACCCGGCTGGAACAGCTCGTCGAACCACGGTCCAGTGTCGTATCCGGAGAAGAGCACCTGTCGCCTCGGTCAACGGCGCGAGAACGCCGCGCGTACTGCACTGACCAAGGTAGCGGACACACGGGCCCGCGAGTGACATGGCCGTTACGAAATCGTTACAAACGCGAGAAGTCGCGCGATCGAACCGAAGTCGCCCGCGTGAGGACGAGCTCCTAGGCGTTTGCGAGCCACGGGCGGTACGCAGGTGGAGGCTCAGTGACCGGCAGCGGCGAAAGCGCGCGCATGCGCTGCACGATCGGCGGGAGCACCCCGAGCAGCCGGTCCACGTCCGCGTCGGTATTCATGCGGCCGAGGGTGAAGCGAAGCGACCCGCGGGCGAGGTCGGGCGGCACGTCCATCGCGACCAGGACGTGGCTGGGCTCGACGGATCCTGTGGTGCAGGCCGAGCCCGAGGAGGCGGCCACGCCAGCCAGGTCGAGCGCGAGCAGAATCGACTCGCCCTCGACGAAGGCGACGATGACCGAGACGGAGCCGGGCAGCCGCAGGCTGAGATCGCTCGGGCCGGAGATGCCGAG
The DNA here is from genome assembly GCA_019694855.1 of Dehalococcoidia bacterium. GTDB lineage: Bacteria > Chloroflexota > Dehalococcoidia > UBA2979 > UBA2979 > JAIBBD01. Next base: position 425 of record JAIBBD010000006.1, on the reverse strand, counting down.
CATGGGGACCCGTCGAGGTAGCTCCTCGATCAGGCGCCGCTGCAGATGGCGTTCGTGACTGATGTCGGCCTCGCGCTGCTCCTCGGCGACACGGACCGCCTCGGCGAGGCCGACGATAGCGGCCGTGTTCTCGGTGCCGGCGCGGCGGTTGTCCTCCTGCCCGCCACCGAGGATCTGCGGCTGGAGCGGCGTACCGGAGCGAACGTACAGGATGCCGGCGCCTCGAGGGCCATAGAACTTGTGCGCCGTCAGCGTGAGCAGGTCGACGCCGAGGCGGTCGACATGCACCCCGAGGTGGGCGGCGCTCTGCACCGCGTCGGTGTGCACCATGGTGTGGGGGTTACGGGCGTGCACCCGGCGTGCGATTTCGGCGAGGTCGTTGATGGCCCCGACCTCGTTGTTCGCGTGCATGATCGAGACGAGGA
>JAIBBD010000060.1 GCA_019694855.1 Dehalococcoidia bacterium | reverse complement strand
AAGGTGTCCTCGCCGGCTGCGGGGAAGACGCCATACGGCGCCATCGCCGGGTGCCGGTTGCCCCAGTGCTGGTTCGCTCGTCCGTTGAACAGGTAGTCGATCAGGTCGTACGAGATGTGGTGCGTGACCGCCTCGGCCTGTGACAGGTCGATCAGTTGGCCCTTGCCCGTGCGCTCGCGCGCGTACAGCGCGGCCTGGATCGCGAACGCGGCGTGCGCCCCGGCATTCGGGTCGCCGTGATACACCGCCGGCGTCCCCGACGGGTCCGAGTCGGCGTACCCGCGCAGCAGCGAGTGTCCGACGACCGCCTCCATCGTTGCCCCGTAGCCCTTGAAGTGTTTGTACGGGCCGTCGATGCCGAAACCCGGGAACCGCATCATGATCAGCCGCGGGTTCACCGCCGACAGCTGCTCGTAATCGATCCCGAGGTGCTCGACAACGTTCGCGGCGTTGTTCTCCATGAACACATCCGCCTCTCGGATGAGTCCAAGGAACAGCTCCCGCCCGTCCTCGCTGCGGAGGTCGATCGTCACGCTCCGGTGTCCACGCTTCGCGAAGTTGTAGAAGGCCTGCCGGTTCCAGAACCCCTCGCTGCCGTCCCGGTTGAGGTACAGCGACCCCGTCGGGCCTTCGAGGATCGCGGGCGGCAGATGCCGCATGCCCGCTCGCGTCGGGTTCAGATGCTGAATCGACTCCACCTCGATCACGTCCGCGCCGAGGTCCGACAGGATCATCGAGCCAAATGGGCCCGCCCAGACGATCGCCTGCGCCAGGATGCGCACGCCCTGCAGCGGCAGCCGCCGCTCGTTCGCCTCCGCCATCTAGATCACCCCCCGCTGCGCCAGCCGCGCGATGTCCTCCGCCGAGTACCCCAGCTGCTCCGCCAGCACGCTCGAGGTGTGCTCACCGAGCAGCGGCGCGCGACGGATCTCCCCCGGCGTACCCAGCATCCGAAATGGGAAGCCCGGCAACGTGACGTTTCCTGCCATCGGGTGGTCGAGGTGCGCCCAGAAGCCGCGCGCCTCCAGGTGTGGGTCGCGTGCGACGTCGTCCATGCCGTTGATCGCGGCCACGACCCAACCCTCGGCCTGCGCGCGTTCCATGATCTCCTGCTTCGTCCGCTCCAGGAGCCACGGGTAGATGATCGCGTCGATCTCCGGCGCCCACTCCGGGTCGAGGAGATGCGGCAGCAGCCGCTCGTCGGTGATCAGGTCGGGCCGGTCGATCGCGCGGCAGAAGCGGTCCCACCAATTCGGCCCGGTCGTGATGTGCAGGTAGCCATCCGCGCACGGGTAGACCCCGTTCGGCATCGCCGAAGCCCTCGAGGCGCGCCCGCGCTCGAAGAACAGCGACCCCGAGTACTGGTAGGCGACGAGGTTGGGCCCCCCGCGGTCCATCGAGGCGGTCAGGATCTCGTGGATGGAGATGTCCGCCCGCTCACCCACGCCCGAGGCACGCGACCCGTTGAACGCCCCCATCGTGAACGCGGCGATGACGCCGCCCGCGAGGAACAGCGGCGCGTACAGCCCGATGCGCACCGGCTCGCGCCCCTCGGTCGCGGTCACCGCCAGCACGCCACCCATGCCGTACAGCAGCATGTCGTCGGCGTTGTAGTCGCGGTACGGTCCGTATTGCCCGAAGTTCGAGACCCGGACGAGCGCCGCCTTCGGGTTCACCGTCTCGAGGACATCCGGCCCTAGGCCGAGCCGCTCGAGGGTCCCCGGACGGAAGCTTTCGACGACCACGTCGGCGTCCTCGGCGAGCCGCCGCAGGATCGCCTGCCCCGACGCGGTCTTGAGGTCGAGCGTGACGCTCCGCTTCCCCGTGTTCAGCTCGAGGAACATCCCGCTCGTCTCGAGGTGCGGCTCATCCTTCGGGAACGGCCCCATCCGCCTTGAGACGTCACCCGCCCCGGGCCGCTCGATCTTCAAGACGTCGGCGCCGTAGTCCGAGAACAGCTTCGTCGCGTACGGCCCCGCGATCCCCTGCGTCAGGTCGAGGACACGGATGCCCTCGAGCGCTCCGCTCATGATTCCCCCTCATTCGGTCGAAAACGGTGCGGCGATGATAAACGCAAGTCGCGCTCGCCGCAGGACATCCGCCGCGCAGCTTGAACGCCGCGATACCCTACGCGCGACGAGGTGGGGCATTCCTTAAGTGAAGGTTGATTGAACCGCGACGCGCCACTACCGTCGTAGTCAGACGCGTCCCACGCCGTTCCGGAGCGACCATGTCAGCGGGTGCACCGACGACGCCGGCCCCGACCCGGAATCGTCACCTGATTTTCGCCCTCCTCATCTTCTCGCTGCTGACCGTCGTCATGCAGTTCACGATGGTCTCTGTCTCGGTGAAGCAGCTCACCGAGGACCTGAACGCGCCCCTCCGCTGGAGCTCCTGGGTCATCACGATCTTCGCCCTCGGCCAGGTGATCGCGCAGCCGGTCGCCGGCCGCCTCACCGAGCGCATGGGCGCCAAGATGGTCTTTGCCGGCGGCCTCGCCATCTTCGGCGTCGCCTCGCTCGTCTGCGCGGCCGCGCCCAATGTCTACGTCATGATCGTCGCCCGGTTTATCCAGGGCGTCGCCGGCGGCGGCGTCCTTCCCGCCGGCTCCGCCATCATCGGCGACGTTTACGGCGAGAACCGAGCGAAGGCGATCGGCTTCTTCGCCTCCCTCACCCCCTTCGCGAGCGTCCTCGGCCCGACCGTCGGCGGCCTCATCGTCGACACGATCGGCTGGCGCTGGACCTTCGGCATCAACGGTCCGCTCTCCATCGTCGCCTGCGCTCTTGGCTTCGCCCTCCTGCCGCGCGGCCGCCGTGTCGATGGCATCAAGGTGGACTACGCCGGCGTCGTGCTGATCGCCGCCGCTGCGACGCCGATCATCTTCGCCCTCACCGAGCTCGGCCGCCGAGGTGTCACCCCGAACTACGCCATCGTCGCGGGCGCCGCAGCCGTCGGACTGACCGCTCTCGCCGTGCTCATCTGGCACGAGCGCCGCACGGCGGTGCCCGTCGTCGACATGGACCTCGTCACCCGCGTCGAGTTCCTCTCCGCCAACGGTCTGATGTTCTTCTTCGGCCTCTGCTGGGGCAGCATGACGCTCCTCATGCCGCTCTTCCTGCAGGAGACCTACGGCTTCAGCGCCTCCGAGGCCGGTGCGCTCCTCGCTCCGCGCTCGGTCGCGATGATGGCGTCATCGACGCTCTTCGCCACGCTGCTCATGCGCACCGGCTACCGCCGCCCGCTCGCGGTCGGCTTCCTGGCCGTCGCCGCGCTCATCTTCCTCATGGCCCAGGGCTTCGAGGGCCCCAACGTCCTCGGCCTGCAGCTCAATAACTTCTGGTACGTGATGGCGATCGTGCTCGGGCTCGGCCTCGTCTTCGGCGTCTCGAACCCCTCGATGAACAACGCCGGCTTCGATATCGCCCCCGACCGCATCGCGGCCATCGCGGGACTCCGCATGATGGCGCAGCAGCTCGGCAGCCTGATCGGCATCGCCGTCGCCGTACTCATCGCCTCGAGGGCCGCGACCGTCTCGGGCGGCCTCACCATCGCCTTCTCGATCTTCTCGGTGCTGCTCGCCTGCAGCACGGTCATGGTGCTGCGCGTCCCCGAGATCCGCACCGCCGGCGCGCCGGCCACCCGTCGCGAGCCGCGCGCCGCCGCGCCCGTCTCCATCGAGGCCGAGCGCTCGTAGCGTTCGAGGCCGCTACAGCCGCCCCGACCCGAACTCCACGCGTCCCCGCGCGATGTTCAGCCGCAACACGTCCGAGGGCCCCTCGGCGATCCGCCACGACCGCACCTCGCGGTACAACCGCTCGAGCGGGTGCCCGATGATCAGCGCCTGCCCGCCCGCGAGCTGGATCGCCGTGTCCACCACCCGCCCCAGCGTCTCCGTCGCGAACACCTTCGTCGCCATGATCTCGTTCATCGACTCCTCCTCCTTCGAGGAGGCCTCCGCCAGCCGTGCCGTGCGATAGAGCATCGAGCGCACGGCGTACGTCTGCATCCGCATCTCGCCGTAGTGCAGCCGCACGCCCTCGCGGTCCGCGAGCTTGCCGCCGCCACGGTGCGGCGCCGTGATGCTGCGTTCCGTGAACTCCGTCACCCACATCGCGAGCCCCGAGGCCTGCGCCGCCAGCCCGAGGCGCATCGAGGTGATGTTGCCGAGCGCCCGCGGCATCCCCTCGCCGATCTTCCCGACAACGTTCGCCTGCGGCACCCGCACGCCCTCGATGCGCAGGTCGATGTGCCCGCCGCCCTCGAGGCTGCGGAACTCCCGCTGCATCACCAGCCCGGGCGTCCCCCGGTCGATCACCACGAGGGCGGTGCCCCCCGGAGCGCTCCCGTCGTCCTCGACGTTCACGAGCACGGTGTAGAAATCCGCCTCGGCGCCGCCGGACACGTAGGACTTGCGCCCGGTGACCACCAGGTCGTCGCCGTCGCGCGTCGCCCACGTCGGCCGTTGCGCATCGCCGGGCTCGGTGAACGCCCACGCCCCCTGCTTCTCGCCACGCAGCACCGGCTCGAGGTAGCGCGCGCGCAGTTCTCCGGTCGCCGACCCGAGCGCGCCCGGCCCCGGCCCGAACACGTACCGCGTCAACCGCGAGTTCGCGGCCGCCAGCGTCTCCCGCACCACCGTCAGCGCCAGCGGGCCCGTCCGCACGCCCCCGAATTCCTCCGGCTGCGTCATCTGGAATAACCCGAGCTCGCGCGAACGCTCGCGGACGCGCCGCCGCGTCTCCTCGGACGCTTCCTCGCCATCCTCGCCGAGCGCGGTCTCAAGGGGTCGCAGGTCGTCGTCGATGAACGCCTGCACCTTCGCCCGCAGCGCTTCCAGCTCCGCACCGATCGACTCAGGCATGACGTCCCCCTCGCGGCTCCTCGATGGTCGCCCGCAGTGTAGCTCGCGAGGCGGCAGGGGGTTGCGGGGCACCCCCTCGAGGAGTAGGACAGTCACCGGGTCAGCGGGGAAGGGTGCCGGAGTGGCTGATCGGGGCCGCCTGAAAAGCGGTTAGGGGGAAACCTCTCGCGGGTTCGAATCCCGCTCCTTCCAAAGGCCCGTTAGCGCTCGATGTCGAGCGAAACCCGCGCCTTCGCGTTCAGCGTGCCGTCGTCGGTGTCCCGCACATCGACCTCGCACACCGCCACTCGGCCGCCCTGGCGCAGCATGCGCGCCTCGAAGGTCGTCACCGACCCGCGCGCGGCCGACAGATACGCGATGTCTATCTCGGTCGCGGCTCCCGCACGCCCCTCGTCACCGAGCCGCGACTGCAGCAGCAGTCGCGCCGCCGCGCAGGCGAGCGTCGCCACCACCCCGCCGTTGATCGAGTCGCGCACCCCGCGCAGCCGCACCGACTCCCGAGGCACGCTGAGCACCGCTCGCTCCTCCTCGAGCACCGGGACGGTCACGCCGAACTCGCGGTACGTCGGTGACCCCTCGGCCCCCGCCACTAGCTCGCTCGTCGCGGGGCTCACGAGGCCGCCCCTTCGGGCGCCTTCGCCCGCAGCGAGTACGGCGACACCCCTCGCGCGATGAGCGAGCCGTCCGCTCCCGTCGCCACCACCTCGATCAGCGCACTCGGCACCTGCCAGTACACGACCCGCCCCTCGACGGTCACCGGCTCGGACGGCGCTTCGAGGAAGTTCAGGTGTAGCGAGGCCGTACCGTTCGGCTGCTCGCGCTCCGGGTCGACGCGCGCGATCACCGCCGCCAGCGCCGCGACGTCCACCGCGTACGACAGCGCCAGGTTCAGGAAGTCGAGGTCACCGTCACGCTCGTCCCCGTACGGCAGGTCGATGACGAACTGCGCGTACCCCTCGGCGACCTCCACCGGCCGCACCTTGAGGTTCGCCGCCCCCTCGTTCTCCCAGCGCTGCCGCCATTCCGCCAGTGACTGCACCGGCATCCGTCACCCTCCCTCGATGCGTCCGGCACGATACCAGCGCCCTCCGCCCACCGTCGAGGCGCGGCCGCGCCGCCTCTGCTCGACGTCCCAGTCCGGAGGTCCGGCCCCCTCCCCCCGCTCGGCAGCCACCTCTCACGTCGCTTGCGCCACCCTCGTGTACGATGCCCGCCACCGACCCCCCAGCGCCGACGCGCAGCCATCGAGGAGGAGCGCAGCGATGACCATGGACCAGACCGAGCTGATGGCGGCCGCCGCCCGTGCCCAGAACATCGCCGTCCCCGCCGTCGTCGCCCCCACCGACCACTGGGTCAAACTCAACGGCATCAACTTCCATTACCTGGACTGGGGCAACGAGCACCTGCCCCACGTCGTGCTGCTCCACGGCGGCTCCCTCACCGCCCACACCTGGGACATGGCCGCCCTCCTCCTCCGCGACCGCTACCACCTCGTCTGCCTCGACCAGCGAGGCCACGGCGACACCGACTGGACCCCCGACGACCGGCTCTCCGAGGACAACAACGACCTCATGCTCGAGGACACCCGCCAGTTCATCGAGTACCTGAACTACGACCATATGACCCTCGTCGGCATGTCGATGGGCGGCATGAACACCATCCGCTACGCCGCCCGCCACCCGGAGCGCCTCGACGCCGTCGGCATCGTCGACATCGCCCCCGAGACCATGCGTGAGGGCCAGCTCGAGATGGAGGCCTTCCGCAGCGCGACCGAGACGCTCAACACCTTCGACGACTTCCTGAACCGCGCGATCCAGTTCATGCCCCACCGCCCGCCCGACCACCTCCGCTACAGCCTCACCCACAGCCTGAAGCCGACCGCTGACGGCTGGACCTGGAAGCAGGACCACCGTCCCCGCCCAGGCATGCAGGACCTGACCGAGGAACAGCGCAAGGAGGAGAACGCCCGCCGCGCCGACGAGCTCTGGGCGGACATCCGCGCCATCCACCAGCCGACCATCCTGTTCAAGGGCGCCGACAGCAAGATCCTCGCCCAGGACGTCGCGGAACGGACCGTCGCCGCGATGACCAACGCCCGCCTCGTCGTCATCCCGCGCGCCACCCACAACGTCCACTCCGACAACCCCGTCGACTTCGCCCGCGAACTCGACGCCTTCCTCACGGAGGTCCTGCCGAAGCGATAAGGCCCCCCGGCGCCGTACCATCGCTTCCACCAACCACCCTCGAGGCGTCACAGGAGGCGGCCATGCGGCTCGGCATTGTGTTCCAGGAGGACTACTCCGGCCCCGGCGCGCTCGACCGGCAGATCGAGTTCGTCCGCGCCGCCGACGAACTCGGCTACGAACTGATCTGCAGCACCGAGACCTGGGGCCTCTCAGCCCTCCCCTGGCTCACCGTCATGGCGCGCGAGACGCGCAACATCCGCCTCGGCACCGCCATCATCAACCACTTCTCGCGTAGCCCCGCCGCCATCGCGCAGGAGTTCGCCGCCCTCGACGTCATCTCCGGCGGCCGCGCCGTCCTCGGCCTCGGCTCGTCCGCCTCCGCCGTCATCGAGGGCTTCCACGGCGTCCCCTTCGACCGTCCCCTGCTCCGCCTCAAGGAGTACGTCGACATCTTCAAGACCCTCATCCGAGGTGACCGCCTCCTCTACGACGGCGCCCTCTTCCACCTCGACCGCGGCTTCAGCCTCGACTACGCCCGCCCGCGCACGGACATCCCCGTCTACATCGCCTCGATCACCCCGCGCTCGATCCGTCAGACCGCCCAGGTCGCAGACGGCATCATCCCCATCCACTGGCCGAAGGAGCGCTTCTCCGACCTCCGCCGCGAACTCGACGACGCCGCACGCGCCGCCGGCCGCGACCCCTCGGCGCTCACCATCGCGCCCCACATGTCCGTCTGGATCACCGACGGCGCAAACGACGAGGCGCAATGGCACGCCGCACGCGAGCACCTGTCGCACTACATCAACCGCATGGGGGACTTCTACTGGCAGATGTTTGAGCGGCAGGGCTACGAGGCCGAGGTCGCCGCTTCCCGCGCCGCCTTCGCCCAGCGCGACCGCGAGGGCGCCATCGCGGCCATCTCAGACCGCATGGTCCGGGACATCGACGTCATCGGCCCCGTCGAGTCCGCCCGCGAGCAACTCCAGGAGCGCGCCGAACTCGGCGTCGACATCCCCCTGATGAAGAAGCTCCCGACCGACCCGAAGCTCGCCCGCCCGATCCTCGAGGCGCTGATCCGCTAGCGGAGAGGGAACAGCCACAGGGCTACCTGATGATCTTGCTGCCGCTCTTGGTCGCCATCGCCATGTACCTGGCCTGGCGGCTCTGGCTCAAGCTGCACGGAGTCAAGTGGAAGCCGCAGGGTCGGTGGGTGCCGCGGACCGCCGCTGCCGAGGAGTACTGGTCGACTCTGCCGCAACCGAGTACCGGGCAGAAGATCATGCTCGGCATCATCGGCCTCGTAGTCGTGGCTGCCGAAGTCGTCTTCCTGGTATGGGCGGTGCGGCGCAACTGACCCTCGACCTCCGCCCCGCGTTCGTTGACCCCCTCCCGAGGCGCGCCGGATAATCGCTCCCGAATCGACCACACGAGAATCAGGAGACCAGCACCCCATGGACTGGAACGACTCACCCGAACAGGCCGCCTTCCGCGCCGACGCCGCCGAGTTCATCCGCAGTCGCCTGCCCGAGTACTACCGCGACTCCGACGAGGTCGAGGAAGAAGGCCTCTTCGGCTGGTACGCCGACCGCATCTCGGAGGATCCCAACGCCCGCAAGGCCGCGGCCGACTGGGCCTCCGCCCTCGCCGAGCGCGGCTGGGTCGCCCCCCACTGGCCCAAGGAGTACGGCGGCGGCGGCCTGACCACGATGGAGCAGTTCGTCCTCGGCGCGGAGATGGCGAAGGCGCACGCCCCCATGGTCGGCGGCTCCGGCGTCCTCCTCCTCGGCCCCACCCTCATCATCCACGGCAGCGACGACCTCAAGCAGCGCGTCCTCCCCAAGATCCTCAAGGGCGAGACCGCCTACGCCCAGGGCTACTCCGAGCCGGGCGCGGGCTCTGACCTCGGCTCGCTGCAGACGAGGGCCGTGCGTGACGGCGACGAGTACGTCATCAACGGCCAGAAGATCTGGACCTCCGCCGCCCACATGGCGGACGCCCTCTTCATGCTCGTCCGCACCGACCCCGACGCCCCCAAGCACCGCGGCATCTCGTTCTTCGTCCTCGAGGACATCAAGGTCCCCGGCATCTCCGTCCGCCCCCTCATCGGTGCGAACTGGGGCCACACCGTCAACGAGACCTTCTTCGAGGACGTGCGCGTCCCCGCCGCCAACCTCGTCGGCGAGGAGAACCGCGGCTGGTACGTCGGCATGACGCTTCTCGACTTCGAGCGCTCCGGCATCTCCGGCGCCATCCAGCAGCAGGAAGAGCTCGACGAGCTGATCGACGCCGCCCGCAGCGACGACCGCTCGACGCTCGCCCGCAACACCTCGCTGCGTGCCCGCATCGCTGACCGCTGGACCGAGACTGCCGTCTCCTACAACTTCTCGCTCCGCATCGCCTCCATGCAGGCGGCCGGCCTCGTCCCCAACTACGAGGCCTCCATGGGCAAGATGTTTGGCAGCGAGATCGGCCAGGAGATCTACCGCACCGGTGTGCGTACCTTCGGCCTCTACTCCAACCTCTGGAGTGGCGACTCGCTCGCCCCGCTCGGCGGCAAGCACATCCACGGCTACGTCCGCTCGATCCCGGCCACGATCGCCGGCGGCTCCAGCGAGGTGCAGCGCAACATCATCGCCACCCGCGGCCTGGGACTCCCTCGAGGCTAGCCCACCCCCCGCACACACTCACGAGGAGCGGCGTCCGAGGGGGACGCCGCTCCTCTCGTTTCCGGACACCCGCGCGGTACCATGCGCCAGATGCCGGCCCACCACCCTCCGTCCGGTACTTCCGACGTTCCGCATCGAGTGCGTGCGGCCGAGGTCTGCGCCGCCATCTCCCTCGCCACGGATCTCGGCACCGGGCAGCCCCTTGAGCATGGCCTCCGCACTGCCATCCTCGCCGTCCGTATCGGCGAACTGCACGGCCTCGCGACGCGCGACCTCGTGGACGCGTACTACGTTGCCCTCCTCCACTCGTTCGGCTGCACGTCCGATGGCCACGAGGCCCAGCAGCTCTACGGCGATGACATCGACCCACGTGCGGCCTTCGCACTCCTCGACACGGCTAACGTCGCCGAGATCGCCGCCTTCCTCCAGGGTCATGTCGGCGCCGACCGCACGGCGCCCGAACGCGCGGCCATGGTCGAATACGCTCTCCACAATGGAATGACCATCGCCCACCAGACCTTCGCCATGCACTGCGAGGTCGCCCAGCGCTTTGCCGGCTGGCTCGGCCTGAGTCCCGGGACCGTCGCCGCGCTTGAACACGTCTTTGAGCGCTGGGACGGCAACGGCTTCCCCGGCGTCGCCGCCGGCGGGGCCCTGCCGCTCCCCGCGAGGATCCTGCATGTCGCACGCGACATCTCCGTCTTCCTGACCGCCAGCGGGCCCGAGGCCGCTCGCGCCATCCTCACGGCCCGCTCCGGCGCCGCCTACGACCCAGTCATCACCGCTCTCGCGCTCGAGCACTTCGATGCACTGATCGAGGCCCTCGACGACACGCGCGCGTGGGCGCAGACGCTCGAGGCTGAGCCCGCACCCCATCTCTGGTTCGCGGGTGACGAGATCGACGCCGCGTTCACCGCGATCGCGACCTTCGCCGACCTCAAGTCGCCGTGGTTTCGCACCCACTCGACAGGGGTGGCTGACCTCGCTGAGGCAGCCGCCTGGCGTCTCGCGCTCCCGTCCCCGGACGTCACGAGACTGCGCCACGCCGCGCTGGCGCACGACCTCGGACGGGTCGGCGTCACGAACGCCATCTGGGAGAAGCCGGGGCCGTTGAGCTTCAGCGAGCGCGAACGCTCGCGCCTCCACGCACACTTCACCGAAAGGGCCTTCGCACAGTCGGAAACCCTGGCTTCGATCGGCGTCCTCGCCGGGTCACACCATGAACGCCTCGACGGCTCCGGCTACCATCGGGGCCGCCGCTCGGTGGACCTCCCTGTCGAGGCCCGCATCCTCGCCGCCGCCGACCACTACTACTCCCTCTGCGAGGCGCGCCCCTACCGCCCCGCCTGCGCCCCGGAGGACGCTGCCGCCCGCCTCCACGAGGAGGTGTCGGCCGGCCGTCTCGACCCGGACGCCGTCACGGCCGTCCTCGCCGCCGCCGGTCACCGCGAGGAACCCCGCCCGCGCGATCTCCCGGCCGGCCTCACCGCGCGTGAGCTGCAGGTGGTCCGAGCTCTCGTCCTTGGCCTCACGAACGAGGAGATCGCGGTCCGCCTGCGGATCAGCGCCAAGACCGTGGGCCACCACGTCCAGCACATCTACCAGAAGGCCGGCGTCCGCAGTCGTGCGGCCGCAACCGTCTGGGCCTTCGAGCACGCTCTCGTGACGCCCCTATAGGGCGTTCGCCCGATGTCGGGCGGCCCTCCCTGCCGCACGCTCCCTCCATCAACCGCTGCCACGTTGGGAGGAGCATCCGAAGTGACCATCGATCAGCGCCGAGCCCTCATCCACCGCATCGCCAACGAGTTCTGGAACGACGGCAACGTCGAGGTCCTCATCGAGGCCTTCGCGCCGGAGGTCGTCGACCATTACGCCCCGCCCGGCCTGCCCCCGGGCCGCGACGGCGTCGTCGCGCTCAACATGGCCTTTCGCACGGCCTTCCCCGACCTCCGCATGAACGTCGACGACATCATCGCCGAGGAGGACCGCCTCGCCTGGCGTTGGAGCGTTCGAGGCACCCACCAGGCCGATCTGATGGGCATCCCGCCCACCGGCAACGCCGTCACCGTCCACGGCGTCAGCGTCGACCGCTTCGAAGACGACTGCATCGTCGAGCGCTGGCTCGAGATGGACATGCACGGGCTGCTGATGCAGATCGGCGCGGCCCCCGCCATGGCCTGAGCCACGCGCTCGCGAATGCCACGGGAGCGCACGGAGTCGCTCCCGTGGCGCTGCGGCGGGACGTTCGCCTCTCGATCTGTCCCCATTCGCCCCTGATCCGCGCATGCATGGGCATGTACCGTGGCGAGTGTGGCCCGCAACGGCCGCGCAGACTCGAGGAATCGATGCGCCTCGTGCTTCCCCGGCGGCGCCGGTCCATTCTGGCCGCCGCCGCGCTGCTCGTTGCCATCCTGGCGGTGGCGAGCCTCGCCGCCTCCTGGTTCGTCGCCGGTCTCGCCGCCGACGCGACCATCACCCTTCGCACCGGCGAACGAAAGCTCCAGCTCGAGGTCGTCGCCGTCACCGACACCGAGATCACCTTCCACTCGCTGGGCGACTCCAACCTCCGCACCAACGGCATCTGGGGCATCGAGTGGCGCGACGAGGACGGAGGCTGGGCCCGGGTGGGCGACGTGCTCCGCATCGACGAGGGGCGCGACGAGGTCACACGGGCCCGCGTCCCCGGCTGGCCCGCCCCGCCCCTGGGCGTCCGTGCCCGGCTCGATATCTGGGCGTTCCCCGGCGACCCGGGCGGCATCGGCCTCCCCTTCCAGGACGTAACCTACGAGGCGCCCGAGGGCGCGATGCCCGCCTGGTTCGTGCCGGGGACTCGCTCGACCTGGGTGATCTACACGCACGGCCGGGGCTCAGAGCGGCGCGAGGCCCTCCGCACTCTGCCCACCGTGGCGCGCCTCGGACTCCCCGCCCTCGTCCTGACCTACCGCAACGACCCCGAGGCGCCGGGCCCTCGCACTCAGTACGAGTTCGGCGCCACCGAGTGGCCGGACATCGAGGCGGCCGTCCGCTACGCGCTCGGCCACGGCGCAACGGACGTCATTCTCTACGGCTACAGCATGGGGGCAGTGACGGAACTGAGCTTCCTGAATCACTCCTCGCTGGCGAGCAGCGTCCGCGCCGTCATCATGGACGCCCCGATGCTCGACCTGCATGAGATGATCGAGCGAGGCCTCGGCGACGCCGGTATCCCCTCGCCCGTCCGCTTCCTCCCACTCTGGGTCATGGCCCGACGCTACGGCCTCGACTGGGATGTCCTCGACTACCTGCACCATGACGAGTGCCTCACGATGCCCACGTTGCTCTTCCACGGCGTCCAGGACGACAGCGTCGCCGTCGATCTCAGCGACCGCTTCGTCGCCCGCCACCCCGGCCTCATCGAGTACCACCGTATCGAGGGCGCCGGGCATACCCAGTCATGGAACGCGGACCCGGCCGAATACGAGGCGGCGCTCGCCGCCTTCCTCGCGCGTGTACTGCCCGCGGTGGCACAGCCCTGAGACTGACTGCCTCAGTCCTCCTGGTCGACGATCTTCAGCGCCGACTCCAGCGTCTTCCCTACCGGACATCGCCGCGCCACCTGGAGTAGCCGCGCCCGCTGCTCCTCGGACAGCGGCCCTTCGAGGTGGATCCGCCGCACGACCGCCTCCAGCTTGGCAGCTGGGTCCTCGCAGTCTTCGCAGTCCTCGACGTAGTCCCGCTGGTGACTGAGCTCGATCTGCACCTCGCGCAACGGCCAGTCGTTCCGCCGTGCATACATCAGCAGCGTCATCGAGGTGCACGACCCCAGTCCACCGAGCAGCAACTCATATGGCGTGGGCCCAAGGTCGTCCCCGTCGGGTGCGGGCTCGTCCGCCACGAGCGAATGCCGCTCCGTCGTAATCTGCGTCGTGTATCGCTCCCCGACGCTCCGCAGTACGACCGTCGTCGCCATTCCATACCCCCATTTCCGGTGGCCATCGACCTGACAGCGGTCAGCCTCACGCCGGGACTTCGGCCCCCTGCCGCTGTCCGCACTGTCATGCATCATCGACCCGCCCCAGCGCCCGAGGAACGAGGCAGGCGTGACCAATGCAGGGACAGACACTCGAACGACCGCGTCGAGGGCAGGCCGCCTCCCCCGCGCTGTGGTCGTGAGCCTCTTCCTCATCCCGATCGCGTTCGTCGTCGCGATGGTGGCGGGCGAAGGACTCACCGCCGCCCTCGGATACTCCGACAACGACGGGGAGGAAGTGCCACTCTCGGTGGCGCTTCTCGTCGGCGGACCGATGACGCTGCTTGCGATGGCCCCGGCGGTCGCCACAATCGTCACGTCGCGAAGAGCCCGACGGCTCGGTGCACGAGGTGCGGCGTGGGCGCTCGCGGCGGGTTGGGCCGTGACCGCGTACTGGACGCTCACGTTCGTCGCGGGCGTCATCCAGCACATCTAGCCGGGGAACGCCCCCCGACCTACTTCTCCCGCTGCGGTGCGCGGTGCCTGAGCGTCCAGTACCGAATCGCGAGCACCAG
>JAIBBD010000059.1 GCA_019694855.1 Dehalococcoidia bacterium | reverse complement strand
GGGGTGTCGGTTCGCGTGTGAGTACTGCTATGCACGGGCGTTCGCGCCCACCGAGGAGCAACGGCGCACGTGGGGCGAGTGGGCCTCGGCGAAGCGGAACGCGGCGCGGCTGATTGCGCGTGCGTGCGCGGACGGGACGCTGCGGTCGGGTGACGCGGTGTACATGTCGAGCGCGACCGACCCATACCAGCCGGCGGAGCAGCGGCTGCGCCTGACGCGTTCGATCCTCGAGGCGATGATCGAGTGGGCCGTGCAGCCGCGGTTGACGGTGCAGACTCGCAGCCCGATCGCGGCGCGGGACATCGACCTGTTCCGACGGTTCGAGCGGATCCGCGTGAACATCACGGTGACGACGGACTCGGAGCGGGTGCGGCTGCGGTACGAGCCAAGCGCGCCCTCGATTCGGGCGCGGCTGCGGACGGCGCGAGCGCTTGCGGAGGCGGGGGTGCCGATCGGGATCTCGGTGAGCCCGATGCTGCCAATGGAGGACCTCGAAGGGTTCGCGCGCGCGATCGCAGCACTGGAGGCGGCGGAGTACGTGTCCCAGTACATGCAGCCGCCGACCCGGGTATTCGCGGCCGGGACGCGGCCGGAGACGCTGCGGAAGGCGCGTGAGGACGGCTGGACGCCCCACGAGTACGAGCGGGCGCGCGCGGTCCTCCGGCGGGTGCTGGGGCCTCGACGGCCGTTGCTCGAGGGTGACGAGGGGTTCGCGCCCGTGCCGTAAGGTCGTTACACGATCACAAGGGGGACACGCACCTCGGCGGCCGTGAGGCCGGAGTGGTGCGAGGGCCAGGCGAGGCGACGGTCGGCAGGCGCGCCTTTTGGGCGCACTTCGAGCGTGTCATCGCCGAAGGAGATGGCAACGGCGTCGCCGAGGCGGCGTTTCGTCTCGGCGGCGAGGGGAGCCGGGCCGAGCAGGCGAAGGTCCTCGACTTCGTCGGGAGTCAGCAGGCAATAGGCAACGCCGAAGCGCTCGCGAAAGCGGTCCGCGAACGCCTCGAGGGCGCCGGGCTGCAGGTGGAAGAAGACGGTGCGGGCGTCGCCGGTGGGGCCGCCCGCGAGCATGCCGGCGAGGTCGTCCACGCCTCGAATCACACGGCGCGAGGAAGGGCGCACGGCGAGGTGGCCGTGGTCTGCGGTCAGCACGATGCGTGCACGTGCACCAACGGCGGCCGCAAGGCGGGCCATGACGTGCGCGAGGTCGCCGACCGCGCCGACCGCCTCGAGGCGCAGGGGGCCGAGCTCGTGGACGGTCTCATCGATCCGGGAGACGTACAGGTACGTGAACGTGGGTTCGCGGGCCGCCTGGATGAAGTCGATCGCGAGGTCGGCGGCCTCGTTCAGACTGCGATAGCCGACGCGCGGCGCTGCAGTGGCGTACGCGGTGAACGGGCTGTTCACGACGGCCGCGGGAAGCACAGAGAGCGCCGGGCGGGGCACCCTCGAGGCGAGGGAGGGGACGAGGAAGAGGCGGCCGTCGCCGTTCGCCTCGGGGACGGGACGGCCGTCGGAGCGAGTCGCGCCGAGCAGCGGGGTAACGACGCCGACGCCATCGAGGTGGACGTAGTGGCCGACGACGCCGTGGGCGGCGGGCCAGGCGGCCGTGGCGAACGTGGTCAGCGCGACGGCGGTGGTGGAGGGGAATACGGTGTCGAGCGTGCCGTCGAGATGGGTCCAGAGGTAGGTGGCGGACGGCATCGACTCGAGGAGCTGCATACCGAGGCCGTCGGCGAGGACGAACACGAGGTGTTCGCGGCCACCGAGTTGCGCCTCGATGGTACGGGCAGCGGGAGTGAGGTCGAGGCCGGGGACGCCGGCGGCGGACCACACAGCGCCGGCCAGGTCGACGACGTTAGGACGCGCGGCGGTGGGTCGGCGCAGCGCGCCGCTTTCGAACTTCGCGAGCAGGCGAGGAACGTCGCTTTCCACACGTGAGTGTGTGCCGACGGAGGCGTGCTGGTGCAACCGTGCGCGTGCCCAGCGCTACGATAGCGTCGATGCAGACCTCGACGCAGGGGACTGATGGAGCCGCTGCGGGTATCAACCCGGGGGTGCTTCGCGAGCAGCTCGGGGCGGCGTACGAGCGGTACAGCGACCTCGAGGCGGAGCGACATGCAGCCCTGCTGAGTCGCCTCGGTGGCGGTTCGGCGCTGGCGATGGCGGTGGACGCGCTGGCGGATGGCCGCTGGTCGCTCGCCATCTGCTGCGCGGACGCAGTGGGCACACTCTCGGTGATCGCGGGACTGTGCACGGCGTACGGCCTCGATATCGAGGCGGGAGACGTATTCACCGTCGACACCCCGAGCAGCTCGGAGGCGGTTGTGCATATCGACCCGCGGACCGGGCGGCTGCGACGAGTGGCCGAGGCGAGCCCCGGACCGCGCCGCCGCATCCTCGACGTGTTCGAGGTTCGCTGCGAGGCCGCTGACCGTGAGCTGTGGCGGCGATTCGAGGACGACCTCGGCGGCTTGATCATGTTGCTCGCCTCGGGCCAGGGGGAGCAAGCGCGCGACCTCGTGATCGACCGCGTGAGCGAGGTGTTGCGGGCGACGCGGTCGGAGGACGCGCCGCTGGCGGCCATCCAAGTCGAGGTGGACAACGGGGCGTCGCCAACCTCGACGGTGCTGCGGATCCGATCGCTCGACGCGCCGGGATTCCTGTTTGAGTTCACGAACGCGCTCGCCCTGCTGCGCGTCAACATCGAGCGGGCCGAGGTGCGGACGGTCGCGGGCGAGACGCAGGACACGTTCTGGGTGACCGAGGCAGCCGGCGGCAAGCTGCCGACAGGGGGCCGCTCCGACCAGTTGCGCGTGGCGGCGGCACTGATCAAGCAGTTCACGTTGCTGCTGCCTCGGTCGCCGAACCCGGCCCAGGCGTTGCGCCAGTTCAGCGCGCTCACGCGGCAGCTCCTCGCGCGGCCGGACTGGACCTCGGAAGTGCGCGACCTCGAATCGGGCGAGGTGCTGCGGACGCTCGCCGAGCTGATGGGCGTGTCGGAGTTCCTGTGGGAGGACTTCCTGCGCATCCAACACGAGAACCTCTTCCCGGTGCTGGGCGACATGCCGGGACTCGATGCCGCACGGCCAGCCCCGGAACTGCACCGGCTCTTGCGCGAGCGCCTCGGTGGCGGGGGCGACCTGGAGGGGCGGCGACGAGCACTAAACGCATTCAAGGACCGCGAGATGTTCCGCGTCGACCTGCGGCACATCAGCGGGCGGACGGACTTCAGCGGCTTCGCTGACGAGCTGTCCGCGCTCGCCGAGGTCGTCGTCGAGGCCGCGGTCGGGCTCGCGGAGGAGTCCGTTGCGGAGCGGTATGGCCGACCTCGAAACACAGACGGGCAGCCATGCGGGTGGGTTACATGCGCGCTCGGGAAGTTCGGGGGACGGGAGCTCGGATTCGCGTCCGACATCGAGCTGCTGTTCGTGTACGAGGGCGAGGGGAGCACGGACGGGCGCGAGCCGGTCGCGAACGCCGAGTACTTCGATGCCTGCGTGCAGGAGTTGCTGCGCACCATCGTGACCCGGAGCGAGGGGATCTTCGAAATCGACTTGCGGCTGCGGCCGCACGGCAACGCGGGATCGCTCGCGACGAGCCTCGAGGGGTTCCGCCGCTACTACTCGGCGGACGGCGAGGCACAGCAGTTCGAGCGGCTCGCGCTCGTAAAGCTGCGGCCGGTGGCGGGCGACGCCGAGCTGGCGCGACGGGTCGCCGAGGCGCGCGACGCGTTCGTGTACTCGGGGGCGCCGGTCGACCTCGAGAACGTGCGGCATCTGCGGGCGCGGCAGGCGAACGAGCTGGTGCCTGCAGGCGAGGTGAGCGCGAAGCACAGCGTCGGCGGTGTCGTGGACATCGAGTACTTCGTGCAGGTGCGGCAGATCGAGGTGGGGGCACGGGAGCCCTCGGTGCGGGTCACGGGGACGCGCGAGGCAATCGCGCGGCTCGTTGCGGCGGGCACCCTCGATGTCGGGATGGGCGAGCGGCTCAGCGAGGCATACTCGTTCCTGCGGCGGCTGATCGACGGTCTGCGGGTCGTGCGAGGGAACGCGAAGGACCTGACGATCCCGCCGCGCGACTCGCGAGCGTTCGCCTACCTCGCCCGGCGGATGCACCTCGAGACGGCCGACGAGCTGGAGGCCGCAATCGACACGCAGATGCGGTTGGCCGCCGGCGTGTGGGAGGGCCGGGCAGAGTAGCGCCGGGCGAGGTTAGCGGCGGAAGGGCGGTGGGCCGCCCATGCCCCCCTCGGGGCGGGCGATCACGGTGGTCTGGAACGACAGCGGGACACGGCCGGCCGCGGCGGGAACGCCGGGCGGCTTCGGGACGCGCTGCTCGGGAACGGCGGTGCCGAGAGGCGCGGCCTCGCGGACGAGGCCTCGCGGCGCGAGGTCGGTGCAGGCCCCACAACGGATGCAGAGCGAGTCATCCACCTCGAAGGCGCCGGGCTCACCCTTGATCGCGCCGGTGGGGCAAATGTCGCGGGCGGCGGGCAGATTCGGGTCGCTCTGGTCGGCCACGCGGAAGCGGGTCATGCCCGCGCACCGAAGCGCATCGCAGCGGTGCTCGGCGACGTGCGCCTCGTACTCGCGCTCGAAGAGGCGGAGGGTGTTGCGCATGATGGTGGGGCTGGCCTGGCCGTGGACGCAGTTCGAGTAGGCGAGCGAGGAGCCGACAAGTTCGAGGTTGTGGCGATCCTCGTTGCGTCCGCCACCGGCGGCGACGCGGCTGAACACCTCGTGCATGCGCTGGTTGCCGTGGTGGCAGGTCGTGCAGCGGCCGCACGACTCCTCCTCGAGGAACTCGGAGAACATCACGTTGAGGTCAACGGAGCAGGAGCCCTCGCCGATGAACACGATGCCGCCGCCGCCCATGAGGGCGCTGTGCTTCGAGAACGGCGCTCGCTCGAGGCTCAGCTCACCGAGCAGTGAGCCGGGCAGGTAGCCCGCCAGGGGGCCGCCGGCCTGGATTGCCTTGAGCTTTCCGCCGCCCACCATGCCGCCGCATACCTCGATGATCTTCGCGAGCGGGACGCCGAACGGGACTTCCATGAAGCCAACGCGAGCGATGTCGCCGGAGAAGGAGAAGATCTTGGTGCCGATGTCGGTGCCGGCTGGGTTCGCCGCCTGGCGGAACCACTCTGCGCCGTTACGGAGGATGAGGGGGACGTTCGCGTAGGTCTCGACGTTGTTGACGTTCGAGGGCTTCATGAAGACGCCCGCCGCCGCCGGGAACGGCGGCTTCACGCGGGGCATGCCGCGGCCGTCCTGCACCGAGGAAATGAGCCCCGTCTCCTCGCCGCATACGTACGCACCGGCGCCCCGAATCACCTCGAGCGTGCAGGAGAAGCCACTGCCGAGGATGTTGTCGCCAAGGAGGCCCGCGGCGGTGGCGTCGGCGATGGCCTGGCGGACGCGCTGGACGGCAAGCGGATACTCGTTGCGGATGTAGAAGAAGCCGTGGCGGGCACCGGTCGCGAAGGCGGCCGTGAGCATGCCCTCGACGATCAGGTGGGGGTCGCCCTCGAGGAGGACGCGGTTTACCCAGCCGCCAGGGTCGCCCTCGTCGGCGTTGCAGATGAGGTAGCGCTCCTCGACGGCCGCACCGGCGAGGAAGTTCCACTTCATGCCGGCGGGGAACCACGCCCCGCCGCGCCCGGTGAGGTTGGCGTCGATCATGAGCTGGCGCACAGACGCGGGGTCCTGGTGGCGGCTCAGCATGCGGTCGAGGGCGAAGTAGCCGCCGGTGGCGATGTAGTGGTCGAGTGACTCGGGGTCGGTATGGCCGATGCGCGCAAGGAGGCGGCGGCCCATGGTCTCGGCGGCAAGGAAGGGGTGATCGGCGATCGGCGGGATGCCGGTCCGCCGCCCGCTCAGCGTGCCGACCGCGAGGTTCGCGGCGGCCCCGACCAGGCCCGTCGCCTCATCGACCAGGAGGCCGACGTCCTCAGCGGTCACAGGGCCGTAGAGGACGCGAGTGCCGTCGGGCCACGTGATGTCGGCGAGGGGCTGCAGCCACTGCAGGCCGTAGCCGTGCACACGACCGACATCGACCGCAGCACCTCGGCGGCCGATCTCGGCCTCGAGGGCGCGGAGTGTGTCGCCCGCGCCGCCGGCGAGCGACGAGGTCTCGATGGCGATGTCGATGCGGGGGCGCTCGGGGTGCTGCCAGGCGGCCCAGGCGGCGTCGGCGCGTTCGCGAAGGGCGTCGTATGCGTCAGACACTGGCGGGGTCCGCTCCATCGCGCAGGGCACGGGCGAGGGTAACGGCGCGCGCGGCGGTCAGGCGACCGACGACGCGCTCGCCGACCCACACCTGTGGGGCCTGCTCACAGCTGCCGTTGCACTGGCCGGCGACGAGACCAACACGGCCGTCCGCGGTGTCCTCGCCGAGTTCGATGCCGAGGACGGCCTGCATGGCGTCGCGGATGCCCGCGCCGTTCTTGAGGCGGCAGGCGGGGCCGCCGCACCAGGCGACAGTGACCTCGGGCGGCGGGGTGGTGCGGAAGTCGCTGTAGTAGGTCGTGACGCCGTAAACGTGGGCGGGAGTGACCCGCAGTTGGTCCGCGATGACGTACATCGCCTCCTGGGAGACGTAGCCGTAGCGGTGCTGGACGCGGTGGAGGGCCTCGAGCATGTCGGCGTCGTCGGGCCGGAGGTCGGCGACGAGCGCGCGAATCTCGGCAGTCGCTTCGGTCTCTAGCGGCATCGCGCTTCCGATCGTGCAGCCGGAGGAGGTGCGGCGTAAGCCGCAGGATCGGGGTTCATATTAGGAGCGCACCGGGGGGCGTTCAAGGCTGGGTGGAGGCCTCCTCCTCGGAGTGCGCGTGCGCCGCCCCGAGGCGCGCGCCGTAGTCCTCCATCGCGAGTTTCGCCACCTGTTTGCCGATGCGGATCGAGTAGTTCTGGCCTCGGTCTTCCGGGTAGATCTGCGTGGTGTTGGCGAGGTAGAGGCCCTCGATGCCGGTGGCGAGCGGCGGGATCGACTCGTGGTAGCGGTAATGCACGATGGGCTGGCCGGCGCGGTCCTTGAAGAGCCACTTGCCCTTGATCCAGGAGCGGTCGAAGGCGGGATTGATACGGCGGATGTACGCCTCGTAGCGGTCGAGGACCTGTTCCTCGTTCTCGTCGACGATGGGGTCGCCGGGGTCGGTGTAGTTCGAGAAGTAGACGACGTGCTGACCGCCGTACTCCGAGGGAGAACGGAAGCTGGTCTGCTCGATGGCGACAACGAACGGGCAGTCGGGATCGGTGATGGTCAGCCAGTAGGTCGAGGACAACGGGCGGTCGAGGGCGAGCACGAACACCGTCGCCCACTGGTAGTCGATGCTGTCGAGGCGGCGGACGTACTCGGGGTCCAGGTTCGGGACCGTGCGCTCGAAGATCTGCGAGGGCGTGGTGGCGATGACGGCGTCGGCGGGGACGACCTCGCCGTCGGGCCCACCGAGGCGGACGCCGGTCACGCGATTGTCCTTGGAGAGCACTTCGTGGACGGGGCAGCTCGTCCGCACGATGCCGCCGCGTTCCTCGACAGCCTCGCCCATGCGGTCGACGAGGCGCCCGAAGGAGCCGCGGAGGTAGCCGAGCTTCTCACGGGCGAAGAGGCCGCCGGGGCGCGACGCGAAGCGAAGGTAGATCTTGCCCCAGAACCAGGTCATGGAGATGTCATCGGCGTGATCGCCGAACTTGGCGCGAAGGAGCGGACCCCAGACGCGGTTGTACCCCTCGCGGCCGACGTACCGCTCGATCCACGGCTTTGCGCGCTTGCCTTCGTAACGCTTCCAGTCCGACTGGCGGCGGAGGTAGAGCGCGGCAAGGCCGAGACGGACGCGGGTGAGCAGCGAGACGGGCTTGAAGCGGAGCAGGTCGAGCGCGCCCACGAACGGGTAAATCCGGCCCTCCGAGAGGAAGCCGACTTTCGACTCGATCCACTCGAGGTCATTGCCGAGCCCGAGCTCATTCACGGTCTCGGTGACGAACGTGTCCGAGTGGAAGATGTGGTGGTAGAAGATCTCGAGGCGGCCTCCGCCGACCTCGAAGGTGCGCACCTGGCCGCCGAGGACGTCGCTCGCCTCGTAGATGCGGACTTCGTGACCGGCGCGAGTGAGGTCGAGGCCCGCGGCGAGCCCGCCGATGCCGCCACCGATGATCACGACCTTCACGAGTCAGCCACCCCTTCCGCGGGCGTGCCCTGGCCGGCCCGCAGCATCTCGCCGAGCCCGAGGTGCCGTCGCCACAGCAGCGCGATGCCCAGCAGCACGACCGGGATCAGCAGCAAGGCGTGCAGCACCAGGGCGTACACGGTCGCGGCCGCGGCGCTGACGCCGAACGCCGTCAGCGCCTTCTGCGCGAAGAACTCAAAGGGCCCCACGCCGCCGGCGGTGCTGGGGGCGGCGATGGCGAGGTTCGCGGCCCCGGTGACGGCGAGGTAGAGCGGGAAGTCGATGTCGAGGCCGAATCCGATACCGACGAGCCAGTAGCAGACCGCCTCGAGGCCCCAGGAGATGAACGTGGTGCCGATGACCAGGCCCCAGGCCCGCTGACCTCGGAGGCCGCCCAGGCCGGCGAGGAAGCTGCCGAGCCAGACGCGCGCGCGCGGACGGATCGTCGCGGGCACGAGGCGCAGTAGGCGGATGGTCCAGATGTCCGAGCCTCGGGGCTGAAGCGCGAGCAGCGCGAGGACGACGGTCGCGACGAGGAAGGCGGCGGTCATCAGCGCGGCAACCACCCGCAGGAAGTCACTGCCGCCGGCGAGCGCGATCGTCGCCGCGAGGAAGAGCGCCAGCACCAGGCCGTCGAAGATGCGCTCGACGACGATCGTGCCGAGCGTGCCGAGGCGGCTGGCGCCGTGGCTGTCGTAGAGCAATTGCGCACGCACCAGTTCGCCGGCGCGGACGGGCAACAGGTTGTTGGCGGCGTAGCCGATGATCACGACCGAGAAGGCGTCCTGCGTCTTGATGCGGACATGGGAATCGAGGATCAGGCGCCAGCGGAGCGCTCGGAACCAGAGTGCGGCCAGCTCGACGGCAAAGGCGGCGACGAGCCAGAGCGGGTCGATCTCCTCGAGCGCGTTCGCGAGTTCGTGACGGTCGACGGAGCGGAGGAGGAGTCCGAGGAAGACGATGCTGACGACGAGGCCGATCCATACGCGGCGGTTGCGCAGCATCGCAGCACCCATGGGGACATGTTCCTCGTTGAGTTCGTTGCGGGCCAGCCGCAGACGTTTTAGTTCTGATTCAGGGTATCGAGCGAGGGAATCAGGGCGATGCCGTCGAGTGACCAGCCGAGCACCCACTGCTCCGGGATGCGGTGGAGCATGAACTCGTACCACTGCTGCTCGAGACGGCCGTTGGAGAGCCTGGTGAGGAAGCTCGACCAGGTGGTGCCCTTGTAGCCGTCCTCCGGGAACGCCCAGCGGTGGTGGTACGGGCGCACCTCGCCAGCCTGCTCGCGGAGCTGAGGCACCGACGAGAGGGTGTTGGGGAGCGCGAGGATGAGCGTCTTGGGCGTGGCGTACTGCTGAATGTACGCAGGGTCCGCGTAGGCGACGTTGAGGTGACGCAGGTACCAGGCCCAGGGCCATGTCGCCCCGTCGCTGCTGTCGACGAAGATCGAAAGCTGGCCGGGAGGCGCCTCGGCCGCAAGCTTGTAGATGTCGCGCGAGAGGTTCGGGACGTCTCGGCTGGTCTGGGTGTAGATGAGCGGCTCCACCGGCGTGTCAGGGTGGAGGAACGACACGGCGTGCGCGTTGCGTACGGACAGGCCAAAGGCCAGCAGGAAGGCGAAGCCGGCGACCGCGGCGACCGCCCAGGTCGAGGACGACGACCGTTCGAGGTCACGCAGGCGCACGATGATCGCCGGTAGGTAGCGACCGATGACGTACGCGGCCATGAACGCGAGCGGGACGGCCATGTGCGTGGTGAGCCAGGGCATCTTCTCGCCGGCATAGCTGAAGGCGAGCAGGCTGCCGAGGAACCACCAGCCGAAGAGGACCGCCAGGCCATCGCGTCGCTTGACGATGAGCCAGACGCCTCCGATCAGGGCGGGTATCAGTGTCAGGAACTCGTACAGCGGGACCATCATCAGGTAGTAGAACCACGGCTGGGTGCCGCGCTGGACCTCCTGCTGGGCCATCCAGTAGTCGAGGGCGCCCCAGAAGTCGGAGGCGAGACCGTTCCTCGTGTTGAGGAACTCGGTGGTGAAGAGGGGGATCGTAATCGCGTAGAAGATGGCAGCGACCAGCACCCAGCGCTGCCAGTCCCAGATCAGCCCGACGATGGTCGCGCCTCCGAGGAGGGCGCAGACGGTGATGATGCCGATCTGGCGCTCGGTGTCGCCCACGACGTCCACGCCCATCGCCTTCAGTGGAATCTGCGCCGCCGCGGAGAGCTGGGGCAGGGCCAGGATGCCGATGACGATGAGCATGTCGGCCGCACGAGGGAGCGTGGTGAAACCTCGAGAGGTGCGCCACGACTCGAGGGGCTGCCAGAAGGCGGCGAGCAGCCAGGCGACGGGCGCGAGGAAGAGGCCCTCGAGCCAGCGCTCCTCACCCTTCGTACCTCGCTGGTCGAGGAACTCGATGGTCAGGCGGACATCGAGGTAGACAAGCACGATCGCGATCGTGAGGTAGACGGACTCCTTGGTCGCGAAGGAGAGGGCGAGGGCGGCGGCAGCGATCCCGAGCCAGCGGTCTCGGCCGTCATCGAGGTAGCGCCAGACGGAGACGAAGAGGAGGACGGTCCACATCCACATGTAGATGTCCTCGCGAGCGAA
This sequence comes from Dehalococcoidia bacterium, assembly GCA_019694855.1. GTDB lineage: Bacteria > Chloroflexota > Dehalococcoidia > UBA2979 > UBA2979 > JAIBBD01. The sequence goes on along the minus strand of JAIBBD010000059.1, from coordinate 3,473 downwards.
CCGCGAGTAGTAGAGCAGCGAGGGCGAAAGGGTGATGAAGAGCGCCGCCGCGACCGTCCCGATCGTGCCGAGCCACCGGCGCAGGAGCAGCGGCGTGGCGACGAGGGCCGTCCCGGTGAGGGCGGCGGGGACGCGTGCCATGAAGTCGCCGTCGCCGAAGAGCTTGAACATGAGCGCCATGAAGTGGAACTGGAAGGGCCCGTGCATGAGCGGGTCGTGGCAGTAGGCGGCCGCGCAGTTCGAAACGTGGCGGTCGGCGGCGAAGTACCACGAGTAGGTGGCATGCAGCGACTCGTCGTGATGGAGAGCGCGCGCGCCGAGGTCGTACAGCCTCAGCACAAGGGCGAGCGCTACGAGGCCGAGCACGGTCCAGGTGACCGTGTCGGGCCGTTCAACGCGGATGCGCCGGACGCTCACGGGTTTGCCCCCGCCTCGGGGACGGCGACGATGCGGACGCCGGGCGCATCGAAGACGGCGGGCCAAGCGTCGAAGCGCGCGGCGACGCTGGCGCCGAACTGGGTGCGTTCCTCGCTGCCGATGTAGACGTGCGTCACCCCGTAGCGCCTCGCAAGGGCACGAACATCCTCGGTAGCACCCTCCTGGTAGACGCGCGCGACGACGTTTTCGCGTTCGGCGATTGCGGGTATCTTCCCACGCCATTGAATCTGGTGCCCGGGCCAGCCGATGAGCGTGGGAATACCCGTGGCGGCCGAGACGATGTTGCCGCCCTGGTAGTCGGCGCCGACGGCCTCGAGCAGCACGTCGTGGTGGTCGAGATTCGCCTGGGCCCAGTTGATGGCCGCGACGAGGCCGGGGTCGGAGCTGAGATAGGCGAGGCCGTCGAGACCTCGATGCTGACCCTCGCGTGAGCGGGCGACGGTCGCGGCCGGACCGTAGAGGAGTGCGCCGGCGGAGAGCAGGATCAGCGCCACGGCGAGCGGGATCGAATAGCGCCAGGGCTCGAGCTTCGGGACGCGGTCGTAGACGGAGGCGAGGCCGACGGCGCCCGCCACCGCCAGCAGAAGCCAGGCGGCGTACCAGAACTTGAAGATGCCGTTGAGACGCCCGCCAAGCTCGTCCTCGAGGTAGACGAGCTCGAGGACGAGCACTACCGCCGCAGCGAAGGTCGCGAGCGCGAGCCAGACGGACTGGCCCCGGTCGCCGTCGCGGTACGCACCCCAGGTCGAGGCGGCGAGCCAGCTGAGCGCCAGGCCGAGGCCGATCAGCACGAACCAGCCGATGCCGCGGTCGGCGATGGCGGTCTGTTCGTCCGCCACGATGGTCGCGACCATCCACGCGGCGATGCTGCCTCCCGCGACCGCGAAGGCGGCGAGGGCCGTGCCTCGCGGGAGGCGGGGGCGCAGCATGACGGCCGCCGCGAGCAGCGGGACGAGCAGCGGCAACCAGACGAGCAGGAAACGCGCGGGGTCGCTCCATTCCGCGGTGAGCAGGCCGACACCGAGCGAGGGCGTCTCGAGCCCTCGCAGGAAGGGCCCGGCGAGCAGCAGGGCGAGGCCGGCGGGGAGCGCCAGGTAGCGAGCCGCCAGCAGGAGCGCCGGCACGGGCCGCCAGCCCGCGCCCAGGAAGGCGACGATGGTGGCGGCGCCCCAGAGCAGTCCGTAGATCAACGTGTCCCACGCATTCGTCATGACCAGCGCCGCGAACAACATCCCGACCAGGAGCAGCGCGCCGGGGCGCCGCGTCCACGCGCGCCAGGACAGCTGTGACATGCCCTCGAAGGTGGGGAGCGCGACGGCCACCGCGACGACGGCGAGCGGCAGCGCGAGCACGTGTGCGTGGAGGTCGCCCAGCACGATGGAGAACGTCGGGAACTCGGTGATGGTTCCGGGGAGGATGCGAGTGGCGTGCCACCACCACCAGAACTGGGTGGGCACACCGTCCTGTGTCGACTGAGGGGGAGGCACGCCGCCGACGCCGAGATGGGGCCAGAGCCCTCGACCGACGCCGTTTGCGCCGAGGAGATCGATGAAGCCGACCTCGGTGGACAGGAAGAGGAGTCCGGCGACCGCGAGTGCGCCGGCGATCCAGACGCTCGCCGGCCGGCGCGGCCGGGTGAGGACGAGGGCGTCCCCCGCCAGCGCGAAGACGGCGGCGCCCGCGATCGCGCCGGCCATCGCGAGGCCGAGGTTGAACTCGATCCCGGGTCCGGCGCCGGTCAGCCGGCCAACGATGTCCACCATCACATGGCCGAGGTGGTAGTAGGACAGCGGTGCTCCGGAGAACCAGGCGTCGGTCGCCGGCAGCGAGTCCGAGGCCCGGACGGACGTCAGCAGCATGAGGTCCATCGGCTTCTCGGTCGCGTAGGCGGCGGGCGCCTGCGCCCGCACGAGCGCGATCAGCAAGAACAATCCGAGGAAGAGCGCTTCGCCCACCAGGAGCAGGGGAGTCCTCGACATCACCGCGTCGAGGCGCGCGGGCGTGCGGACGGCCAGCCAGACCGACCAGCCCACGAGCGCGGCCAGCAGGAAAAGGATGAGGCCGAGGCCATACGGGATGGGCGTGAGGTCGGAGATGACCCAGCAGCCGACCCCGAGCCAGACGAGGCCAATAGGGCGCGCGTAGAGGACGCCACCCGAGCGGAGGCGCTCGAATACGAGCGCGGTCGGGAGCAGGCTCGCCATGCCGACCCCCAGGAGGGCGACGTACCAGGCGAGGAGGTCTACCACCTCGCTACGTCAGGCTTCGGCGGCCTGCGGGGCGGCGAGCAGCGAATCGACGAACGGCTCCGCCTCGAAGGGAGCGAGGTCGCCAGGCTCCGCGCCGGTGCCGATGAAGCGGACCGGCAGCCCCAGCTCGCTGGCGATGGCGAAAACGATGCCGCCCTTCGCGGTGCCGTCGAGCTTGGTGAGGATGACGCCGGTGACCTCGACGGCCTCAATGAAGGCGCGGGCCTGCGAGAGGCCGTTCTGGCCGGTGGTGGCGTCGAGGACGAGCGCGACCTCGTCGGGGCCGCGGCCGAGGTGGCGCTCGATCACGCGCCGGATCTTGCTCAACTCGTCCATGAGGTTCTGTTTGTTATGTAGTCTTCCCGCCGTGTCGACGAGGAGCAGGTCGGCGCCGCGAGCGCGGGCAGCCTCGACAGCGTCGAACACCACGGCAGCGGGATCGGATCCCTGCTGGTGGCTGATGACCCCGAAGTCGAGGCGGTCGCCCCAGTGGCGGAGCTGGTCGATAGCGGCGGCACGGAACGTGTCGGCGGCGGCGGCGATCACGCGCTGGTTGCGCTGCTGATAGGCGTACGCGAGGCGGGCGACGGCGGTGGTCTTGCCGGTGCCGTTCACCCCGACGATGAGGACGACGGCCGGGGGCGCGATCTCCTCGCCATCTTCGAGCCAGAGCCGGCCCTTCGGGTTCGCCTCGGGAGCCTGGAGGATGGCGACCAGCTCGTCGCGCAGGCGTGCGCGCACGTCGTCTGGGCTGCGGGGATTGGTGGCACGCACGCGGTCGAGGAC
>JAIBBD010000126.1 GCA_019694855.1 Dehalococcoidia bacterium | reverse complement strand
CCCACCAGCGCCTCGACCTCGGCGTAGCTGATCGGCTCGTCGTGCTCCCCCACCGCGGCCTTCGAGGACGGCGTGAAGATCGGCTCGAACAGCCGGTCGCTCTGCACGAGCCCCGGCGGCAGCTCGACGCCGCTCACGCGCCCCGTCGCCTGGTAGTCCGTCCACCCCGACCCCGCGAGGTAGCCCCGCACCACGCACTCCACCGGCAGCGGCTCCGCCTTCCGCACCACCATCGACCGCCCGAAGAACGACGCGTCCGCGTCCACCCCCAGCTCCGAGGCGTTCGACGCCTCGAGTACCGCCACCATGTGGTTCGGCACCACCGCCGCCGTGCGGTCGAACCAGTACGCCGACAGCCGCGTCAGCACCTCACCCTTGCGAGGGATGCCCTGCGGCATCACCACGTCGAACGCGGAGATGCGGTCCGTCGCCACCATCAGCATGCGGTCGCCCGGCAGCTCGTACAGGTCGCGCACCTTGCCCCGGTGCAGCAGCCCCGGCCGCTCCGTCGTCAGCAGCACCTCGCTCATCCCGGCAGCAGCCCGATACGCCGGAACGACTCGTCTACGTGCACGAGGTACGCGCCGTAGTCGAACACCGCGTCCAGCCGCGCCGCGTCGAGGCGTTCAGTCACCTCGGGGTCCCCCTCGAGCAGGCCCCGCAGCGGCGTCTGCTGCTCCCACGCCGTCATCGAATGCCGCTGCACGATCTTGTACGCCGCCTCGCGCGTCAGCCCCGTCTCGATCAGCGCCAGCAGCACCTTCTGCGAGAACACGAGCCCCTGCGTCCGCTCGAGGTTCGCGCGCATCCGCTGCGGGTACACCACCAGGCCGTCCATGACCCCGGTGAAGATATGCAGCATGTACGCGAGCAGCCCCGTGGCGTCGGGCAGGATGATGCGCTCCGCCCCCGAGTGCGAGATGTCTCGCTCGTGCCAGAGCGCCACGTTCTCGAGGCCGGTCACCGCATACCCGCGCAGCGTCCGGGCCAGCCCGCAGACCCGCTCGCACAGCTCCGGGTTCCGCTTGTGCGGCATCGAGGACGAACCGGTCTGCCCCGCCTCGAACGGCTCCTCCGCCTCGAGGATCTCGGTGCGCTGCAGTCCCCGGATCTCCGTCGCGAACTTCTCGAGCGAGGCGCCCGCCCCCGCGAGCACCGCGAGGAAGTGCGCGTGCCGGTCGCGCTGGATGATCTGCGTCGTCACCTCCGCGACCGCCAGCCCGAGGTGTGCGCATGCCTGCTCTTCGACTGTCGGCGGTACGGTCGCGTGTGTCCCCACGGGCCCCGACATCTGCCCCACGGCCACCGTCGCGCGCGCCGCGCGCAGGCGCTCCTCGTGGCGCGCGATCTCGGCGACCCACACCGCGAGCTTGAGCCCGAATGTCGTCGGCTCAGCGTGCACGCCGTGCGTTCGGCCGACGCAGATCGTGTCCTTGTGCTCGACCGCCCGCCGCGCGACGACCTCGCGCAGCCGCGCCAGCTGCGCGAGCAGCACGTCCGTCGCCGCCACGAGCTGCAGGCTCGTCGCCGTGTCCCACACGTCCGAGGATGTCAGCCCAAGGTGCACCCATCGCGATTCCGGGCCCAGTGAGTCCGCCACCGAGCGCAAGAACGCCGTCACGTCGTGATGCGTCTCCGCGATGTAGCGGTCGATGTTCCCGATGTCGATGCGGGCGTTCGAGGCGATGAGCCGCGCGTCCTCGGCGGGCACGACGCCGGCGTCCGCCCACGCCTGCACGACGGCAATCTCGACGTCCAGCCAGCGATGGAACTTGTAGTCGTCCGCCCAGATCGCCGTCATCTCCGGCCGGCTGTATCGAGGAATCACGGGGCGTCGTCCACGAAGTCCTCGCGCACCGGCGAGAACACTTCGATGAGCACCGCCGCATCGACGGCCTCGACATAATGCGGCAGACCGCTCGGGATCAGGTACGAGTCCCCCGCCTCGAGCTCGAACTCGTCGCTGCCGATGCGGAAGCGCACCTGCCCCGCGGCCACGTGCCCGGCCTGCTCGTGCGGGTGCGTGTGCTCGGGTACGTTCGATCCGGGCGCAATCCGGATCTCGACGAGCGTCAGCCGCTCACCCGAGGCCAGCGTCCGCCGCACGACGCCCGGGAAGGCATCGTGGACGGGCACCGCTGCGTACGTTTTCGTTCGGAACTCGCTCATCCTGCCGCCAGTCTGCTCACCATCGGGTCCGGCCCGATGAGGATCTGCGCTACCTCGCGACTCACCGCATCTCGCTCGTGCTGGTCGCCAAACAGCGCCACGCCGTCGACGACATGCGCGAACGCCGCAATCGCGGCTTCGACCTGCTCCCGCTGCTGCTCGAGGAGATCGCGCGCGATCTCCGCCGGCCGCACGTTTCGGATCACCAGCTCCCGGTTCCCCTCGAGCGCGTGCAGCACCTCCGGGCCCATCGACTCGCGCCCCTCGCCCCAGGCTGCGATGAAGTGCAGGCATGGCGCCGGCGACGGCTGCTCCGGCCACGCCGGCAGCGCGTCGAGGTCGATCGAGCGTCGGCACTCCCGCATCGGGCACCGCACGGTCGTCACGGCGCACTCGCCGGCTGCGGAACCGAACGGATCGCCTCCGCGATCGCGCCGGCATCGGGCAACCCCTCCAGATGTACGCCGCGACTCACGAACAAGAACTCGACGCCGACAACCCCCTGGTCGTCGCGGTCCAGCACCCGCTGTTCGTCAATCCGCGTCGAGGTGATCCGGCCCGACTTCGGACGAAACCGGACGTACATCGCGTCGGCTTCCTGGTCGTAGCTCACCTGCAT
>JAIBBD010000125.1 GCA_019694855.1 Dehalococcoidia bacterium | reverse complement strand
ACTCCCGCGGGCGCGGCTGTTTCGCCTCGGGCGCGCTTGACGCGTGCGCAGCGGCCCCGCGGGGCCGTCACCTCCAGCCCAGAGTTCTAAATCACGGCGATCCCAGGGCAATCTGCACGTCCGGCTCCAGGCGCCGCCGTACGAGCTGCTGCTGTGCATCACGGGACGCGAACAGGTCGCCATCGTCGCGGTCGCGGGGACGCGGATCTTCGCGGTGCAGTTCTTGGCTCCCGAAGAGCTGGCGAACTTCGACGCCGGGCGCTGGTTCGCCGCGGTGCCGCACGGGCCGCCGGGACCGTCAGTGTCGCGGGATGTCGGCCGCACGAAGGACTCGACCGCCCGCGAGGAAACACCGCCGGACGGCGGTACCGCCGCCGCGCCCGCGCATCCGAAACCGGGTGCGCCAGGCAAGAAGACGGCCAGGGGCAAGCCGCAGCGGCAGCCGCAACGCCCCTCGATCGTGCTCGCGGAACTACTTCATCGGCACTTCGCGCACGTCGCCGCCCGCATCCCGGCCGGGGTGCTCGGAGCTGCCACGGCGCACGGGCTGTGGAAGGCGATCGACCTGCGCCTCTCGACCCTGCCCGGCGAGCAGGGCCAGGTCGATTGGGGGCACTTCGGCAAACTCCGCGTCGGCAAGGCCGAACGCAACCTGATGGCGTTTGTGATGGTGCTGAGCTGGTCGAGGATGGTGTACCTGCGCTTCTTCCTCGACGCGCGGATGCCGAACTTCCTACGCGGGCACGAGCTGGCCTTCGAGACATTCGGCGGAGTGCCGCGGGTGCTGCTCTACGACAACCTCAAGAGCGCGGTGCTGGAGCGCGTCGGCGACGCGATCCGCTTCAACGAGCAGTTTCTGCGGATGGCGGCCCACTACCGCTTCGCGCCCCGCCCGTGTGCGCCGGGGCGCGGAAACGAGAAGGGACGCGTCGAGCGGCAAATTCGCTTCATCCGTGACAGCTTCTTCGCCGCGCGCACCTACAAGGACCTGGACGACCTCAACGCCCAGGCCGCCCAATGGTGCGAGCAGGTCGCGGCGACTCGCCCGTGCCCCGGCGATCGCGCCCGGGCCGTCCGTGACGTCTTCGCCGAGGAGCGGCCGCGGCTCATGACGAGCCCCGAGACGCGCTTCCCGTGCGACGAGATCGTGCCCGTACAGGTCGGAAAGACGCCCTACGTGCGCTTCGACCTCAACGACTACTCGGTGCCGCATACCCACGTGCGGCGCCAGCTCGCGGTCGTCGCCGACCTCGAGACCGTGCGCGTCGTCGACGGCCCCACCGTCGTCGCCGAGCATGCGCGCTCGTGGAGCCGCGACGACCGCGTCGAGGAGCCCGCCCACGTCGAGGCGCTCGTCGCCGAGAAGCGCGCTGCGCATCAGCACCGCGGCATGGACCGCCTGCAGCACGCCGCGCCGCACAGCCGCGAGTTTCTGCTCCGTTGCGCTGACCGCGGGCAGAACCTCGGCAACATCACCTGGCAGCTTGGGCGCCTGCTCGAGCAATACGGCGCCGCGGAGCTCGACGCCGCGCTCGCGGAAGCCAACACCCGCGAACTCGTCCACCCGCCGTGCTCGGCGTCAGGTTCAGACGGGTTCACTAGTTGGTCGTGTCTTGCGTTATTGGCTGCGGGCCTGCGGCGCCGCAAGGCGCCGACGCATTTCGTCTGACCATTATGGAGCGATCCGACGCGAGAGCCGTCGAACCGTAATAAAGAGTCTGCTGCCCGGAGGCGAGCAACGCCCGTCAGCCCGAGCGCATTACGCGCCGTCATCCTCGGGGGCGGCAGACTCCGTGTCGGCCTCGAGCCCCATCCAAGCCTGAGCCACCTCGACAGGGCTGCGGGCGTCTTTATCGAGCCATAGTCCCGCGTCCGGGTGCCGGCGGGCGAGATCGATCCGCATGGTCTCGATCCGGCGCCAGATGACGGTGTGGCTGACGCCGAGCTGTTCGGCGATCCATTGCTGGGACTTCCCGCGAGCCAGATTCTCGGCGATTTGCCGAAGATCAGACTTGGACCGGGGCCGACCGCGCGCCACGGGCGGAACCTATCACGCTGGCTCCCGTGAAAATTGGTGAATAATTAACGTGCTTAATTTTCCAAAATTTATCAGTCTGGTCTTATGGGCTTCACGACGCGCAGACCTCTTCAAGACCAACGCTCCGACTCCGCAGTCCCACGGACGCCAACCCACCTGCCGGCGGTGTTTGCCACGGCCGGACGCGGAGTCCTCCTCTTCACCTTCACCCACAACCTCACGGCCAATCTCGCTGCCGTCATCTCGGCAGCGGTCGCCAGCAGCGCCAACGAGGTGGGCGCCGCCGCCGCGCTCGGGGTTTCGGTGAGCAGGCTCCGTGAGGTGGCAAGGCGCCATAATGTCCGGCTGCCCTGGCGAGCCCGCCCGAGAGCGCGAGGTGGCCGGTGAGCACCGAGGACCAGAAGCGCCTGGAAGAGGAACGCCTCGAACACCTCGCCATGACGGCGCGGCTTCAAAAGGTCGTCACGGCGCTGGCCAACCACGGGATCGCCGCTCGGGGCATGGGCGGCATCTTCCTGCGCCTCGACGTGGCCGAGCACCTCGTCTCGATCCTTGAGGACCTGAAGATGATCGAAGAACGGGGGGCGGTATAGGCGACGCCCGTAGAGATCGACATCGACGAGGAGAACCTCGCCCCCGCTCCCCAGGGCGCCGAGAGCGCCGGGGGACTGTGTGGACGATCGCGCTCGAGTCCGGTGTGCTCGTTTTTGAGTCTCCACGAGAACAAGCGCCCCGGTTCTGTCCGCGGCGTGCCGCTTGCTGGCCCCTCATCGCATGACTCGCAGCCATCTTCATGAGAGGACG
>JAIBBD010000058.1 GCA_019694855.1 Dehalococcoidia bacterium | reverse complement strand
CTCCTCGCGGGCGAGGACGCCGAGGGCGGACTCGCGGTCGGCCATGATGTGAGCGGCCAGTTCGTTCGCCTGCGCCTCGGGGAGGCCCTTGGCCTGGTAAATAAGCGCGAGCTCGTCGCGCTCGGCCTCAGGCATGCGCTCGAGCTCCTCGCGCTCGGCGGCGATCTGCGCCTCGGCGGCTTCGCGCGAGGACGTCACGGAGATCCACTCGCCGAGGGCCATCGAGAAGGCGCCGGCGAGGAGGCCGGCGACGCCGGCGAGCACCACTGTCGCGTGGCCGGGGCTGGCGCCGGCGACGCCCATCACCAGGGCCAGGTTCGAGGTCAGCCCGTCGTTCGCGCCGAGCACGGAGGCGCGGAGCGCATTGCCCCCGCCGAGGGCGCGGTGTCGCGACTCAACCCGGCCAATGGAGGAGCCGGGGAGGCCCGAGCGCCCGGAGATGGCGACGAAGATGCGGGCGTGTTGCCGCTCGTCGGCCGGGAGCAGCTCCTCGGCGGCGCGTGGCTCGGCAGAGTAGACGACGTCGGCGCCCGTCTCTTTTGCCTTGATGACGGGCAAGACGACGTCGGGGCCGAGGCGGCGCGCGAACCACATCAGGAGGCGCGCGCTCCTCGATGGCGTCTCGGTGGCGGGCGGGACGCCCGCCTTCGCCAGCTCGTCACGCCAGAGCTGGAGGTGGCGCTCCTCGGTCTGGGCCATCTTGCGGTAGATGCCGCTGAGCTGCTCGTCCTGCTCGAGCGCCGAAAGGGTCCGGTAGTAGTAGACGCCGTTGATCTCGTCCTGGAGGTAGCCCTGGAAGCGCTTGATTTCGGACTCGGTTGCCACCTTCAGTCTCCGCTCCAGCCGCGCTCACGCAGCACCGCGAGGAACTGCTCCTCGTCGAGGATGGGGGTGCCGGCTGCCTCGGCCTTGTCGCGCTTGGAGCCGCCACCCTCGCCCGCCACCAGCATCGTCGTCTTCTTCGTCACGCTCGACCCGACTTTACCGCCCAGCTGCTTGATGAGGGCCTCGATGCGGTCGCGGGACCAGCGTTCGAGTGAGCCGGTGACGACGATCGTCTCATTTTCGAGCGGACCGCCACGGGCGGCTGTCTCGTCCGTCATGCGGAGGCCAAGCGTCTGCAGACGGTCGAGGAGCGCGGCGTATTCCTCGTCGTGGAGGTAGTCGTAGACGGAGGCGGCGACGATCGGGCCGATGCCATCGATGGCGCTCAGATCCTCGAGCGAGGCGGCGCGCAGGGCGTCCATGCTGCCGAAATGTACGGCGAGGGCGGTGGCGGTCTCGCCGCCGACGTGGCGGATGCCGAGAGCGACGAGGAGGCGGCGCAAGGGACGAGTCTTGCTCTCCTCGATGCGGGCGAACAGGTTCTCGACGATCTTCGGGCCGATGCCGCCGAGTTGCAGCAGCTCTTCCCGGCGGGCGGGCAGCTCGTAGATGTCGGCGAGGCTGCGGACCAGCTCGAGGCGGACCAGGCGGGCGGCGAGCTGCTCGCCGAGGCCCTCGATATCCATTGCGCCTCGCGAGGCCCAGTGCTCGATCGAGCGTGCGAGGCGGGAGGGGCAGGCGCGGTTGGGGCAGTAGGTAGCCGCCTGGTTCGGGTCGCGCACAACGGGCGTGTCACAGACGGGACAGCGGGCTGGCATCTCGAAGCGGCGTAGCTCCCGGCCCTCGCGGCGCGAGGGGACGGGGCCGATGACTTCGGGAATGACCTCGCCGGCACGCTGCACGACGACGTCGTCGCCGATGTAGAGGTCCTTCAGGCGCACCTGATCCTCGTTGTGGAGCGTCGCGACGCTGACCGTCGCGCCCCCGACGAAGACCGGTTCGAGGACGGCGAACGGCGTCAGCACGCCCGTGCGGCCCACGGACACCATGATGTCGCGCAGCAGCGTGACGGCCTGCTCGGCGGGGAACTTGTAGGCCGTCGCCCACCTCGGCTCGCGGCCCACGACGCCGAGCTGCCGCTGCAGGCTGATGTCGTCGACCTTCACCACCACGCCGTCGATGGCGTAACGCAATCCCTCGCGCTTCGTGCCCAACTGCTCGCAGAAGGCGGCGACCTCCTCGATCGTCTCGAAGCGCTGTGCGAGGGGGTTCGTGGGGAAGCCGGCTGCCTGCATCCACTCGAGGGCGGCCCAGTGCGCGGGCGGGCGCGCGGCGCCCTCCATCCAGCCGAGCTGGTAGACGAACAGCTCGAGGCGGCGCGAGGCGGTGACGGACGGGTCAAGCTGGCGCAATGAGCCGGCGGCCGTATTCCGCGGGTTCATGTACAGCGGCTCGCCCGCCGCCGTGCGCTCCGCGTTCAAGCGTTCGAATTCGGCCTTCGACATGTAGACCTCGCCGCGCACCTCGAAGGCGTCGGGGGCGGGGTCGGTGGAGACGGCGAGCGGGAGCGAGCGGATAGTGCGGAGGTTGCCCGTGATGTCCTCGCCGCGGAGGCCGTCGCCTCGGGTCGCGCCCACGGTGAAGCGGCCCCGCTGGTAGACGAGCGAGATGGCGAGGCCATCGATCTTGGGCTCGCAGACCATGGCGAAGTCGTCTCGCTCAAGGAGGCGCGCGACGCGAGCGTGCCAGGCGCGCAGTTCGTCGCCGTCGAAGACGTTGCCGAGCGAGAGCATCGGCTCGCGATGCACCACGACGCCGAAGGCGGGCGAGGGTTCGCCTGAGACACGCTGCGTGGGCGAGTCGGGGGTGACGAGCTCGGGAAAGCGCGCCTCGAGGTCGACAAGCTCCCGGAAGAGGCGGTCGTAGTCGGAGTCGCCGATCTCGGGCTGATTGAGGACGTGGTAGCGGTAGTCGTGGTAGCGGACGAGGGAGCGCAGCTCCTCGACGCGAAGGCGTGCCTCTTCCAGGTCGCGCTGCGTGTCGGTGGACGTCATGCCCAGCGAGTATACCGGCAGGCGCCTGCTAGAATCGGAACAGAAGGCACTCGTCGGAAGGCACCAACGTGACGGACGTGGTCATCGTCGACTACGGGGCGGGCAATCTGCGCAGCGTGGCGCGTGCAGTAGCCCATGCCGGCGTCGGCGCGGTGGTGACCTCGAGCGCGCAGGCGGTTGCTGATGCGCGTGCGTTGATTGTGCCCGGCGTGGGCGCCGCCGCCGATACGATGGCGAACCTGCGCGCGGGCGGCCTCGTCGAACCGATCCGCGAGTACATCGCCTCGGGGCGGCCGTTCCTGGGCGTATGCATGGGGATGCAGGCGCTGTTCGAGGTGTCCGAGGAGGGCGGGTCGCACGAGTGCCTCGGTGTGCTGCCGGGGCGGATCGTGCGCTTTCCGCACGGGCTCACCGTGCCGCACATGGGGTGGAACAACGTGCGCCTGCGGGCGCCGCACCCGGTGTTCGAGGGCATCGAGCAGGACGCGTTCTTCTACTTCGTGCATTCGTACCACCCGCGCCCGGCCGATGACGCGCACGTGATCGCGGAGACCGAGTACGGCGGGGTGACGTTCCCGGCCGTCGTGGGCCGCGACAACCTCGTGGCGACGCAGTTTCACCCGGAGAAGTCCGGGGCGGACGGCCTGCGGTTGTACGCGAACTTCCTGCGGCTGGCGCTCGAGCGCGGGTCGATCGCGCCCGCCACCGCGGCCACCACATAGCTTGATTCGAGGGTCTCGATGCAGGTGATTCCCGCGGTCGACATTCGCGGCGGCCGTTGTGTCCGCCTCGCGCAGGGCGACTACGCGCGCGAGACCGTGTTCGAGGAGGACCCGGTCATCGCGGCGCAGCGTTGGGCCGACCTCGGAGCGGAGCGCATCCACGTCGTGGACCTCGACGGCGCGCGCGACGGGCGGCAGGCGAATGCGGCGATCGTGCAGGCGATCGCGCGTGCGGTGAACTGCCCGGTGCAGACGGGCGGGGGCGTGCGGAACCTCGAGACGTTCGAGGCGACGGTCGCGGGCGGGCTCGACCGCGTGGCGGTGGGGACGGCGGCCGTGAAGGACCCGGCGTTCCTGCGCGCGGCCGTGGCGGCGGCGCCCGACCGCCTGATCGTGTCGGTCGATGCACGCGACGGGCGGGTGAGTCTCGAGGGGTGGACCGAGGGCACGGACCTCGACGCGCTCGCGTTCATCGAGGAGCTGGCCGAGCTGGGCGTACGGCGCATCGTGTACACCGACATCAGCCGCGACGGAGTCGCGGGGAGCCCGAACTTCGAGATGTACGAGCGGCTGACCTCGAAGGTCCCGCTCGCGGTGGTGGCCGCCGGTGGGGTCTCGCGTGTCGACGACCTGCGGCGGCTGGCCGCGTGTGGTGTCGAGGGCGCGATCGTGGGGCGGGCGCTCTACACCGGTGACGTCGACCTGCGCGAGGCGCTGGAGGTGGTGGCGGCGTGCTGACGAAACGCATCATTCCGTGCTTCGACGTCGCCGAGGGGCGCGTCGTGAAGGGCGTCTCGTTCGTCGAGCTGCGCGACGCCGGCGACCCGGTGGAGCTGGCGGCGGCGTACGACCGCGGCGGCGCCGACGAGCTGGTGTTCCTCGATATCACCGCCTCGCACGAGGGGCGCGCGAGCGTCTACGACATGATCGCGCGGACGGCAGACCAGGTGTTCATCCCGCTTACGGTCGGCGGCGGCGTTCGCACGACGCAGGACATGCGGCAGATGCTCGAAGTGGGCGCCGACAAGGTATCCGTGAACACGGCCGCCATCGAGCGGCCCGAGCTGATCTCGGAGGGCGCGCACCGCTTCGGGTCGCAGTGCATTGTCGTTGCCGTCGACGCGAAGCGCGTGCCGGGAAGCGAGGCGGCGCCGCGATGGGAGATCTACGTCCATGGCGGTCGTACGCCCACCGGGCGCGACGCCATCGAGTGGGCGCGCGAGGCAGTCCAGCGAGGGGCGGGCGAGCTGCTGGTGACCTCGATGGACACGGACGGGCACCAGCAGGGGTATGACCTCCAGTTGCTGCGCGCGGTGAGCGACGCCGTCGAGGTGCCCGTCATCGCCTCGGGCGGGGCGGGCAAGCCAGAGCACCTGTACGACGCGCTGGCCGATGGCGGCGCGGACGCGGTGCTGGCAGCCTCGATCTTCCACTTCGGGACGTACACGATCGGGTCGATCAAGGAGTACCTGGCCGGGCGCGGCGTGCCGATGCGTCCGGTGCGAGCGGAAGGTGCGGCATGAGCCTCGATCCGAGTGCGTTGAAGTATGACGCGCAGGGCCTGATCCCCGCGGTGCTGCAGGATGCCGTGTCGCGCGAGGTGCTCATGGTCGGCTACATGAACGCGGACACGCTGCGTCAGACGCTCGAGATCGGGCAGGCAGTGTTCTGGTCACGCAGCCGCCAGGAGGTCTGGCACAAAGGCGCCACGTCGGGCGACTACGTCCGCGTCCTCGATGTCACGACGGACTGTGATGGCGACGTGGTGTTGCTGCAGGTCGAACTGCTCGGGAGCGGCGTGTGCCACACCGGGGCGCGCTCGTGCTTCCTGGAACCGGACAATGTCACGCCTCGAACGGTCGCCATCGGCTGAGTTCGTCCCGCCGTTGGAGGAGGCCGTATGACACCTCCGTTCCGCGTCTCGCACGTCGTGTTCGACATCGACGGGACGCTCGTCGACTTCGTCGCCGCGTACCACGCGGGAATGCGTGCAGCCGCGGAGCGGGCGTCGCAGCTGCTCGGCCGTCCGGTCAGCTCGGACGAACTGCGGGCCGCGCAGCGTGGCGCGGCGGCGGAGCTGCGCGATGTCGGGCTGCCCGGCGAGGCTCGAGCCCTCGCGTTCCGGCGCGCGGTGGCCGCGCTCGGCTGCGACGAGGCGGGGGTCATCTCGGTCGCGACGACCTTCGAGCGGGTGCGTGACGGGCTGCTGCAGCCCTACGCAGACGTCGAGGAAACGGTGGCGGGGCTGCATGAGCGAGGGCTCGTCCTCGTGGCGGCCAGCAACGGGAACGCCGACATGGCGCGGTTGCCGGTCTTTCGCTACTTCAGCGCGACGTGGTTCGCCGAGGCGGCGGGCGTTGCGAAGCCGGACCCGCGTTTCTTCCTCGGAGCGCTCTCGCACGCGGGGGCGCGGGCCGAAGCCGCCCTGATGGTCGGCGACCGCCTCGACAATGACTACGAGCCGGCGCGTGCGGCGGGGATGCACGCCGTTCTACTCGACCGCGAGGACCGCGTCGAGGACGCCTCGGTGGTGCGCATTCGCGTCCTCACCGAGTTGCTGGAGATGGTCGAGCGGGAGGCGCCGCGCGCCGGGTAGGGGTCAGTCCGTGGCGCGGCGTTCCGCGAGCGCCGGTTCAGCCAGCGGCGGAATGCCGCGAGCGGCCCGGTCGTCCTCGGCGACCGCGTGTTCGAGCGAGGCGATCGCGACCTGGATGTGCTCGTCCTCGGGGACGCGGGTTGTCAGGTACTGCAGCGCGATGTTGCCCGCGAAGAGCCAGCGCACGAGCGGCCAGCGCTGGTGGAAGCCGGCGAAGCGAATCGCTTCGTAGGCCACGGAGGCGATGACCGGCACGAGCACGATGCGGGAGGTGATGCGCCACCACAGCGGCGGGGAGCCGAGCAGCGCAAACACGAAGACGGCGACGACGCCGACCGTGAGCAGGAACGACGTGCCGCAGCGGGGGTGCTCCTTGGGGAAGCGCCGGATGGCCTGCACCGTGAGCTCACGGCCCTCCTCGTAGGCGTGGATGGCCATGTGTTCGGCGCCGTGGTACTGGAAGACGCGGCCGATCTCATCGCTGCGGCCGATGAGCCAGATATAGCCGATGAGCATCGCGAGCCGGAGTATGCCCTCGATCAGCACGACGAAGAACGAGGGCAGCTGTCCTTCAAGCCAGGCGGTGGCGACGACCGGGATGACGAAGAAGAGCGCGACGCCGACGGCCATCGAGACGCCCATGACGAGCCAGGAGAACAGGCCAAGCGACTGCGGCTCGCCGTGCTCGTCGACTTCCTCGGTGGCGACGGAGGCGGACCAGGCGAGGGCCTTCATGCCGAGCGCGATCGTCTCCCAGAGGACGATCACGCCGCGGATGAGCGGGATGCGGCGCAGTGCACTGGTGTAGATGTTGCCGAGGCGATCAGCTCGGAGGGCGATGGAGCCATCCGGGCGGCGCACGGCGACGGCCATGGCGCGCGCGCCACGGATCATGACGCCCTCGACGACGGCCTGCCCACCGTATGTCTGGCTCACGATCCCAGCCTACGATCCCGCGTGTCTGACGACGAGGGCGGGCGATGGGTTAGTTGGCCAGATCGCCGACTGCCCGTTCAACCAGCGCGGCGATTCGAGCTTCCTCGGCCGGGGTGAGCGCTCTCGGCGCGAACGAGGTGGGGCCATATTGCGCCGTCGTCCAGGTGAGTAGCGTCGTTGAACCCGAACGTGGCGTAACGGGCCCCGAACTTCTCCGCGCTCTGGAAGAAGCAGACGACCCGGTGAAGGCGCCGCCTGTGCCCTCGCTCTTCGAGGCAGCACGCACGCTGCTCCTGGCCGTCTTCGCTTCGGGCACGTCGGACCTCCGGCCTCACCGGCCGCCCTGGCCAGTCGCTCGTGTTCAGGGTAGCGGCCGACGCGAGCGAATCCGGATTGCGCAGGAACGACGAAGGCGGCCGTTCGGCCGCCCTCGAAACGATGCTTCCTGAGATTCGGCTCAGGCTTCCTTCTTGGCGTAGCGGCGGCGGAAGCGCTCGACGCGACCGGCGGTGTCGACGATGCGCTGCTCGCCGGTGAAGAAGGGATGGCAGTTCGAGCAGACGTCGACGCGCATCTCGGGCTTGGTGGAGCGGGTGTGCCACTCCTTGCCACACGAGCAGTGGACGATGGAGTCGACGTACTCGGGGTGGATAGCGGCCTTCATTGGGTTCGTACTCCGGTTTCTGGTTTCGCATCGCCGCCGGCGAGGCTGGTTACGCCTCGGCGACGACGATCGAGACCTGCTTGCGGCGGCCCTTGGCGAAGGGGCTGAACTTGACGGAGCCGTCGACCTTCGCCCAGAGGGTGTGGTCACGGCCAACGCCGATGTTCTCGCCCGGGTGCACGCGGGTGCCGCGCTGGCGGACGATGATGGAGCCGGCGGTGACGACCTCGCCATCGAAGCGCTTCACGCCGAGGCGCTGCGCGTTCGAATCGCGGCCGTTCTTGCTGGAGCCGCCGGACTTCTTGTG
Organism: Dehalococcoidia bacterium; assembly: GCA_019694855.1. Classification (GTDB taxonomy): domain Bacteria; phylum Chloroflexota; class Dehalococcoidia; order UBA2979; family UBA2979; genus JAIBBD01. Next base: position 6,535 of record JAIBBD010000058.1, on the reverse strand, counting down.
AGCCATGTGTTGCTCCTCGTGGGCCCGCTAGCCGGCGTGGATCGCGGTGATGGCGAGCCGGGTGCGCTGGTGACGGTGGCCCCGCAGCTGGCGACGGCGCGTCTTGTTCTTGTACTTGAACACGAGCACTTTTTCGTCGCGCGGGTGGTCCTTGACGGTCGCGGCCACCGAGGCGCCGGCAACGGTCGGCGAGCCGACCTGCACGGCCCCATCGCGGTCGAGCAGGAGGACCTCCTCGATGGTGACGCTGGACCCCTCGGGCGCGTCGAGCCGCTCGACGAGGATCTCGTCGCCCTGGCGCACACGATACTGCTTTCCGCCGGTGCGGATAATCGCAAACATATTCACCTCATGATGATGCGGTGCCATTAGTCTAGGTGCTGGCGAACGGCATCGTCAAACTCCGTGCACTGGAGTCATGCGGGGGCATCCCTGAGCGTCATCGACATCGTCACCGCGCCGTTCGACGCGTTCAACTGGCTCACGGACGAGATGTTCCTGCTGCTGCGGGACCTCTTCGAGCGGTTCGGTGTGCCGATCGTGTTCCTCGCCGCGCTGTCCGAGGCGACGGTGGGGGTTGGCCTCGTGGTGCCGGGGGTGCTGCTGATCTTCGTCGCCGGCGTGTATGCACAGGACACGGACACGTCGCTCACGTGGATGCTGGCGGTGGCGACGATCGGCACGATTCTCGGCGACACGGTGTCCTATGGGCTGGGGCGCTGGGGCGGCCGACGCCTCGAAGGGACGCGGTTCGCGCGGGCGCTGCGCATGGGCGAAGTGCTGGTGAGCGGGCAGGCGCGCTGGTTCATCCCGCTGTACCACTTCAACAGTGTCACGCGCACGGTGGGGCCGTTCGGGGCGGGCGCGTTGCGCATGCCGCTCCGCGCTTGGCTGCCGCTGGACTACCTCGGAGCGTTGCTGGCGAACGCCGTCTGGATGGGCGCGGGTGCGATCTTCGGGCGCGCGTTGCTCAACGAGGATGGCACGCTCAACGAGCACCCCGCGCTTCGCCTCGGCATCGTCGCGGCGGTGCTGCTCTGGGTCGTCGTGATCCAGCGAGAGCTGAAGAAGCAGCGTGCCCGTCGGCAGGCCGATCTCGAGGCCCAGGGGGAGCGTCTGCGCGCTACGACGGTCGGAGGCGCCCCCACCGGGCCGGCTGACGGCGACGCCGAGCCGTGACGCACGAGCTGGAGCCCCGGAGGGGATAAGAGAGGGAGGCCTTGCGGCCTCCCTCTCTTAGTGTGCTGGCATCCTCGATGCTCAGTCGGCTGGCGGGGCCATGCTCGACTGCTGGCCCCAGGCGAGTCCGGGGCGCCCCTGCGGACGCTCTTCCTCGGGCTCCTCGCCGCCGGTGGCGGCGGGCGGCGCCGAGGGAGGAACGTTCACCTCGGGGTGGTCCTCCGGCAGCGTGCGTCCCTCAGCGGGGCCGAGGATACGGAGCAGGTCGTCGCCTTCGAGGGTTTCGACCTCGATCAGCGCGTTGGCCAGCTCTTCGAGCTTGTCACGGTGCGCTTCCATCACCGAGCGACAGCGCGCGTGCGCCTCGTCGATGATGCGGCGGACTTCCTCGTCGATCTCCTCGGCAGTGCGCTCCGAGTAGTCGCGCTGCTCTGCGATGTCGCGGCCGAGGAAGACCATCGAGTCGCGACGCCCGAAGGTGCGGGGGCCGAGCCGTTCGCTCATGCCCCACTGCGTGACCATCTCGCGGGCGATATGCGTGACCTTGCCGATGTCGTCGTGGGCGCCGGTGGTGGGCTCGCCGAAGATCATCTCCTCGGCGACGTGGCCACCGAGGGCCTGCGCCATCATTGCCTCGTAGTACGAGCGGTCCTGGAGGCGGCGGTCGTCAGCGGGGAGCGAGCGGGTGTACCCGCCGGCCATGCCGCGCGCGACGATCGTCACCTTGAAGACCGGGTCCGCCTTCGGCTGGAAGTGACCCACGACGGCGTGCCCTGCCTCGTGGAAGGCGATGATCTTCTTCTCCAGGGGCGTGATCACCCGGGACTTGCGCTCCGGGCCGGCGATCACACGGTCAACGGCCTCGTTCATCTCGCCCATGCCGATGCGCTTCTTGTTGCGCCGAGCGGCGAGGATGGCGGCCTCGTTGACGAGGTTTGCAAGGTCGGCTCCGGAGAATCCGGGCGTCTGCTTGGCGACCGTCTCGAGCTTGATTTCGGGTTCGAGCGGCTTGCCTCGGACGTGAACGTCGAGGACGGCGCGGCGCCCCTTCACGTCGGGGAGGTCAAGCGTGACCTGGCGGTCGAAGCGGCCGGGGCGCAACAGCGCCGGGTCGAGGATGTCGGGGCGGTTGGTCGCCGCGATGACGATGACGTTCGAATTGGAGTCGAACCCGTCCATCTCGACGAGGATCTGGTTCAGGGTCTGCTCGCGCTCGTCGTGCGAGCCGCCGAGGCCAGCGCCGCGCTGACGGCCGACCGCGTCGATCTCGTCCACGAAGACGATGGCGGGGGCGTTGCGCTTCGCCTGGTCGAAGAGGTCACGCACGCGGCTGGCGCCGACGCCTACGAACATCTCGACGAACTCGGAACCGGAGATCGAGAAGAAGGGGACGCCTGCCTCGCCAGACACGGCACGCGCGAGCATCGTCTTGCCGGTGCCCGGCGGGCCTACGAGGAGCACGCCGTGGGGGATGCGCGCGCCGAGGGCGGCGAACTTCTCGGGGTACTTCAGGAACTCGACGACCTCGGCGAGCTCCTGTTTCGCCTCCTCCTGGCCGGCGACGTCCACGAAGGTCACCGTCGGCTTCTGGCCGGTGAACATGCGCGCACGGCTACGCCCGAAGGACATCGCCTGCGAGTTCGTGCCCTGCGCCTGCCGCATCATGAAGATGAGGATCGCGCCGAAGATGATCAGCGGCAGGAAGTTGAAGATCAGGCCGAAGATGTTCCCGAACTGGCTCGGTCCCTTGACCTGGATGGCCACGGCGTTCTGACCGGTGCCAACATTGACGCCGTTCTGGCGCATGACCTCCTCGACTGAGGAGGAGGACTCCTTGCGGGAGCGGACCTCTTCCTGCTCGCCGCGGAGCTTCACCAGCAGGCTATCGCCGGTGACGGTGATCTTCTCGACGTCGCCGTCCTTGGCCTTCTGGACGACCTCGGAGATCGGGACGTCGCGAGAGCCGGCCGCCGGGCGGAAGAACATGACGACCACGAGCGCGATGGCGCCCAGGATCAACAGGTAGATGAAGGAGTTCCGTATCCAGCGGGAGTTCATCGAATCAGCGGTTCCGTTCTCGAGGTTCGCCAGTTGTGGGCACGCGGTGGAGCGGCCAACAGTGCTACCAGTGTAGCACCGGGTTCGTGCACCCTCGCGGGCTTCTGAGGAGCCTGGGAGGACAAGTTATGTGCGCTAATCCTCGTCGTCGTCTTCCTGGTCGAGGTAGAGGCTGCCCTTCTGGCCCCAGTTCTCGACCGAGTACTCGTCGATCAGGACGAGGGTGTCCTCCGGGCGGGCCTGGGCGATGTTGCAGACGGCGTCCGTGATCACCCGGGTGAGCTCCCGCTTCTGGGCGAGCGAGCGCCCGGCGAGCATCTCGATGCGGACGATGGGCATCGTGGTTCCTTTCTGATCGAGGTCGATGCGCGGTCGATGGCGGAAGGCATCATACGCGGCAGAAACGGATCACTTGCCCTCGCGCTTTCGCGGAGAATAGGATGGCGCCGTGAGCGGGCAGGCACCGACATGGCGCGCGGAACGCGCGTTCTGGCGCGATGGCTTCGGCCGGGTGGCGGGAGTCGACGAGGTCGGGCGCGGGCCGCTCGCGGGGCCCGTTGTGGCGGGCGCCGTCGTCATGCCGCAGTCGCGGGCGCGCTGGGTGCGCGCACTTCGCGACTCGAAGCAGCTGCCAGCCGCGGCCCGCGAGGAACTGGCGCAGGAGATCCGGGCGCGGACCGACTGGGGCCTCGGGTTCGTCTCGCCGCAGGTGATCGACCAGCTTGGCATCCTGTGGGCGACCCGCCTCGCGATGCGGCGGGCGGTGCTCGCGCTGCGGGAACGGCCGGACGCGTTGATCGTCGACGGCCGCGAGGTGGTGTACTGCGGCATCGAGCAACGCGCGATCATCGACGCGGACGAGCTGTGCATCTCGGTGTCGGCCGCGAGCATCATCGCGAAGGTGGCTCGTGACGCGCTGATGTGCGCGTACGAGGAGACGTTCCCCGGCTACCGCTTCGTGGAGAACAAGGGGTATGCGACGCCGGAGCACCGGCGGGCGCTGCGTGACCTCGGGCCGTCGACGGTGCACCGGCTGACGTGGGAGCCCGTGCGGGCAGCGATCCGGCAGTGACCACGCCGCGCCGCCGCATCGGCGACGCGGGTGAACGGCTGGCCGCGGAGTACCTCGAGCGGCGCGGGCATCGGGTGATCGCGCGCAATGTGCGACGCCGCGAGGGAGAGATCGACCTCGTCACGGTCGACGGCGACACGCTCGTGTTCGTCGAGGTGAAGCTGCGGCGGCCGCGCGACTTTGGGCGGGCGGTCGAGGCGCTGACAGCGGCGAAGCGGCGGCGACTGCAGACGCTCGCCGAGGCGTACACAGCCGAGCATCCGGAGCTGCCTCGCACGCAGCGGATCGACCTCGTGGCGATCGAGCTGGCGGCCGACGGTTCGGTAGGGGACGTGCGGCACATCGAAAGCGCCGTGGAGGGGTAGCGTCTGGCGAGCGCCGCGCGGCCGTCCTACACTCGGGCCATGCCGCTATATCAGTTCGACTGTTCCGGGTGCGAGAAGCGGGTCGAGATCCTGTTCCGCTCGGTGACGACGACAAAGAAGCCGGTCTGTCCTGAGTGCGGGAGCAAGAAGCTCAAGAAGGTGATGTCGCGCGTCGCGCGCATCAAGTCGACACGCGAACGCTTTGAGGACATCGACCACGTGCGCGAGGCCGCGGCGCTGGGTGGCAGCAGCGATCCGGCCGTGTTCGCGCGCTGGGCGCGTCGTGTGGGGGCCGAGTACGACGAGGAACTCGGCACCAACTACCGCGAGCTGGCGGAGCGGGCCGAGGCCGGGGAGACCGTCCACGAGCGCGTCGACGCGGACCACACGTTCCGCCACCAGGTGAACCAGAAGCTTGCCTCGATGGACATGCCGGCGGATGTGCCGCCCGTTGACTCGGGCGGGCACGACCACGTCCATTAGCGCGCGGAGCGCGTACCCAGGAGGAGGTGCGCATGCCGATCTATGAGTACAAGTGCGCGAAGTGCGAGCACGTCACCTCGGTGTTCGTGCGGTCGGCGACTGCCACTGTGTCGCCGAAGTGCGAGGCATGCGGGGCGAAGAAGCTGACGCGGCAGATGTCGCGGGTCGCCCGGCTGCGGACCGCGAGGGACGTGCAGGAGGAGTACAGCCGGCCCGAGGACGCCAACCGCGACCCCCGGCAGATCGGGCAGTGGGTCGAGGAGCGCTTCCAGAAGTACGGCATGAACCTGCCAAAGGACGCGCGGGAAGCCATCGAGAAGGCCCGCGAGGGGCAGATGCCTGGCCCCGTCGACGACCTGTAGCGGCTCCGAGCGCTCTCGGCTCGATTCCGCGACCCCTGCGCCGTTGTGTCCTTCGTTTGGCGTCTGTTACCGTAACTACTGCGTTACGCATTGACGAGGGAGGTGGCGATGACGCAGGCGACGTTTTCCGGCTCGGGCACGGCGGCGGACCCCTGGGTGCTGAAGACGCCGCCGGGTTCCTCGGAATTCACGATGCACCGCGAGCCCGAGGCCGATCCGCCTGCCCTCGTGTGCCAGGTGGGGAAGACGCAACTGCGCTACCACCTGCGGTGCATCGAGGATCTGCACTCGTGGCTCCAGGCTCAGGGCGACTGGGTGGCCCTCGGCGGGACGGACGAGCAGAAGGAGGCGCCGGCGGGCAGCGTCGAGGCATGGGGACGCGACGCCGCGAACCCGGTCGGCGGGTGGTATGGACTGAAGAAGGGGCTACGGGGGCGGTTCGGCGTGTACGTGCCGCCGGTGCTCGAGGCGCTGGGTTTGGCGGAGGTCGAGCACAACGCGCGGAACAACCGGATGCGCGCACTGTAGGCTGGCGACTCGCCGACGCCTATTAGCCGGAAGCGGGGGTCTCCGACAACGGAGGGGCTGGGACCTCGGGCCACCGCTGGTGAGCGTCGGAGGCAGGCGTCGAGGGCGAGTCGAGCTGCTCGCGCGCCGAGAGCACGACGGCGACGGCGGCGCCGATGGCGAGACCGGCGGCGATCAAGAGCAGCTTGCGCATCGGGGACTCCGTTCGGGCGCGATCGTACCATGCGCTGCTCGACCCGCTCGAAGCGAGCTCGGACGGTCATTTCTTGAGGGCAGAGGGGGCGAATGCTACGCTCGCGGCCCGACCGTCCGTAACCTGGAGTGAGTGTGACCGAGAGCCCGACGCCCACGCCCCCGAGCGCTGACCTCGAGACGATTACATCGCTGGCGAAGCGCCGCGGGTTCGCGTTTCCCTCCGCCGAGGTGTACGGGGGCCTCTCCTCGACGTACGACTACGGACCGCTGGGCGTGGAGATGAAGCGCGCGAT
>JAIBBD010000057.1 GCA_019694855.1 Dehalococcoidia bacterium | reverse complement strand
ATGATGAATTGCGAGCGCAGCGCCAGCTCGCGCAGGGTGTCCACGAACCTGCCGACGTTGGCCTCGTCGAGGGCGGCATCCACCTCGTCCATCACGCAGACGGGGGCCGGGTTCACGGACAGCAGGGCGAAAAGCAGCGCCACCGAGGTCATCGAGCGCTCACCGCCCGAGAGCATGTTGAGCGAGGAGACGCGCTTGCCGGGGGGCTGCGCCGCGATCTCGACGCCCGCCTCGCCACCCTCGCCGTCGGGCTCGACGATGCGTAGCTCGGCGTGCCCACCGCCGAAGAAGCGGTGGAAGTACGACTGGAAGTTCGTGTTCACGACGCCGAAGGTTTCGTTGAAGCGGGTGCGGATGAGCTTCTCGAGGTCGCGGATGGCGACGCGCAGCTCAGCCTCGGCCGCCTCGAGGTCGGTGACCTGATGCGACAGGAAGTCGTGGCGGCTCCGTTCCTCGGTGAGGTCGTCGAGGGCATCGATGTTGACCGGGCCAAGGTTACGAATGCTGGCGCGCAGCTCGGCGATACGCTTGCGGAGCTCCTCCGGGTCAACGTCCGCGCCGCCAGCGGGCGCCGGCAGCGCGGGGACAGGTGCTGCCTCGTCGGCGGGCTCGTCTTCGGCCGGCGGCGCCGGGCGGACCGAGCCGTCCGCCGCGACCTGCAGGCCCTCCTCGGCCACCTGCTGCCGCAGCGACTGCAGATGCGCGGCGGCCTGGCGGAGCGCGGCGTCTGAGGCGAGCATGTCGCGCTCCGCGGTGAGAAGGCGGTTCTGCGCGTCGCCGCGGGAGGCGGCGAGTTCACGTTGCTCGGTGAGGGCGTCGGCGAGCGCGGCGTGGGCGGGGCCGACAGCCTCGCTCGCAGCGGCGAGCGCCGTGCGATTGTTTGCGAGCTGGGCGCGCTGGTCGCGCAGGGCGAGCTCGATGTCCTCGCTTTCGCGGCGGGCGGCGGCAAGGAGTGACTGGCGCTGGTCGAGCCGTTCGCGAGCCTGGCGGCGCTCCTCGGCACGCTGGGCCTGGCGCTTCTGCGCCGAGTCGCGGTCGCCCTCGGCGGCGGCGAGCGAGCCGGTCGCGGTGGAGACACGCAGCGCGACAGAGTCTCGTTCGGATGAGACCGCCTCGGTCTGGTCGCGGAGGCGGACGATCTCATCGGCCACCGCCTCGAGGCCGGCGCGGATCGACTGGCAGCGCGCGCGGGCCTCGTCGATCGCTGTGGCGTCGGAGGGATCCTCGCGCAGCGCGACGTGAGTGACGCGCATCTGGCCGGCGAGCGCGCCGAGGTCGCGGCGGAGGCGCGTACGCGCCTCCTCCTGCAGACGGCGGCGCTCCTCGGCGTCGTCGACGAACTTGCGGGCAGCGGTCACGGCGTCACGCGCGTCCGCGACGGCATCTTCGGCGCGGGCGAGGCGAGCGCGTTCGCGCTCCTCGGCGAGGATGGCCTGCTCGATCTCGGCCGGCAGGGTCTCGAGCTCGCGGATGACGCCGAAGGTCTCCGAACCTGCGCCGCTGCCGCCGCCGTACATCGATCCGCCCTGACGCAGCAGGATGCCGTCCTTCGTGACGACCGAGCCGAGGCCGCGGCGGACCATGCGGGTGGCGACCTCGTAATTGTCGACCACGATCACGCGGCCCAGCAGCGTGTCGATGAGCGGGCGGAACCGCTGTTCGACGCGGACGAGGCGAGCCGCGACGCCGATGACGCCTCGCTCATTGAAGAGGTTCAGCGGGTACAGATGCGGCATGCGTTCGAGCGGGAAGAGCGTGAGGGCGCCGCCGCCGGTTTCGCGCAGGTACTCGATGGCGGCCGCCGCGTCGGATTCTTTCTCGACGACCACGGCCGAGAGGTGCTCGGCGAGAGCCGCCTCGATGGCGCGGTCGAGGCCGTCGGGCACGCGCAGCAGTCGGCTCACGATGCCCACGACGCCGGGCACGACGGGTGAGCCATCGGGACGGCGCTCCTCGGCGGCGGCGAGCAATGCCTGCGCGGTCGAGGTGGCGTCGAAGGCCTGCTCGGAGAGCGTGGTGAGGATCTCGAGGCGTTCGCGGAGCTGTTGCACGCGGGCGGAAGCCTGACGCAAGGCGTCGTTCGCCTCGACGGCGATGCGTAGCTGCTCCTCGAGCTGGCGCTCAGCAACGTCGCGGCGGCGGCGGGTTTCCTGGGCAGCGAAGGTGAGCTGGATGCGCTCCTGGTCGAGGGCGAGCACGCGGCGGCCGTATTCGCGCAGTTCGTGCTTGGCAGCGTCACGGCGTTCGCGGGCGGCGGCGCGCTCGGCTGTGCGGCGCTCGGCGGCGGCCTCGTAGCCGGCAAGGCGGCGCTCGGTGTCCACCAGTTCGGCGTCGAGGCGAGTGCGGCGCGCCTCGGCCTCCGCGAGTGCGCGGAGGAGCGTGCGTGCGGCCTCGTCGGCCGAGCGGAGCGCCTCCTGCTCGCGTTCAAGGGTGGCACGCGCCGCCAGAACGCGGGAATCGAGTGCGGCTGCCTCGGCGGCCGGGTCGCCTTCGTCCTCAAGGATGGGAGGCATCGCGGCCAGCTCCGCCTCGACCTCCTCGCGGCGGACGGCGAGCAGCTCGAGGCGTTGCTCGGCGAGGGCGACGGCCTGCTGGAGTCGGAGGCCTTCTTCGGTGAGCGTGCGGTCGACGGACTGCGCGCGCTCGAGGGCCATGCGCAACTCGTGGACGCGGCCATCGATGGCGTCGGCCCGGCCGAGGACGGAGTCCACCTCGATGCGGGCGGACTGGAAGGCCTGCGCCTGCTGGTCGTGGCGGGCGCGTGCGGCCGTAAGGGCGTCCTGCGCCGCGCGCAGCTCGCGCTCGTAGTAAACCTGCAGCGCGTCGGACAGCTGGGCCTGGAGCACCTTGAAGCGCTCGGCGCGCGCGGACTGGCGTTCGAGCTGCTTCAGGCGCGGCTCCACCTCGCGGATCAGCATGCGGACATGGCCGAGGTTGTCGCGTGTCTCGGTGAGGCGGCGCTCGGCGCGGTTCAGCTCGATGCGATGGCGATGGACGTCCGCGGCCTCCTCGATGAGGTCACGGCGCTCGACAGGCCGGAGCGCGAGTACTTCGTCGACGAGGCCCTGCGACATCATCGCGTACGAGTTCTGGCCGACCTGGGCGCGGCGGAAGAGGTCGTGCACGTCCATGAGACGGACGCGCTGCCCGTTGATCAGGTACTCGCTCTCGCCGGAGCGGTACGCCCGCCTGGTAACGCTGACCTCGGAGAAATCGACCGGCATCCATTGTTCGGAGTTGTCGAGGACGAGCGTGACCTCGGCCATGCCGAGCTGGCGGCGCTTGTCGGAACCGGAGAAGATCACGTCTTCGGTCTTGCGGGCGCGCAGCGAGCGCGCAGACTGCTCGCCAAGGGCCCAGCGGACGGCCTCCGCGACGTTCGACTTGCCGGAGCCGTTGGGTCCCACGACGGCGGTCACGCCAGGGCCGAACTCGAACCGCTGGCGGTCGGCGAACGACTTGAAGCCGTGGACCTCGACGCGGCGGAGATACATCGCTAGCCGGCCTGCTCGGCGAGGCGCGCCCGCACGATCGCGAGCGCCTGGCGGGCGGCTTCCTTCTCGGCCTGATGCTTGCTGGAGCCAACGCCCGTGCCGACCACCTCGCCCTCGATGCGGGCCTCGATCGTGAAACGTCGGGCGTGCTCGGGCCCTTCCTCGGCGATCGTGACGTACTGGGGCCGCCCGAGGAGGCCCTGCACGAGCTGCTGGAGTGCGCCCTTCGGGTTCAGCACGCCCGGATCAGCATCCAGCGCCGCGAATTCCTCGCGGAGCGAGGCCTGCGCGAAGGCGCGGGCGGCATCGAGCCCCTGATCTTGCATGACAGCGCCGACGACCGCCTCGAAGACACGCTCAAGGTTTCCCTCACGCGCGCGGCCTCCCGTGGCCTCCTCCCCACGCCCGAGCAGGAGCAGATCGCCGAGACCGAGCCGGGTCGCAACGCGGGCGAGGGTAGGGCCGCACACGAGCTGGGCACGCCACTCGGTGAGGCGGCCCTCCTCGATGTCGGGGAAATCGGCATAGAGGGACTCGGCGACGATGAGGCCGAGAACGGCATCGCCGAGGAACTCGAGCCGCTCATTCGTGTCGTGCCCCTGTTCCGGGTGCTCGTTCGCGTACGAAGGATGCGTGAGGGCAACGCGCAAGAGACCCGGATCGCGGAAGGCGATGCCGAGTCTGTCCTGTGCGATCTGTTCCGGGCTCGGGCGACCGGGGAGGGCGTCGCCTGAGGCAGTCGCGGATGCGGAAACCACTCGTCCGCCTCTCCCACCGTACGCCATCCGCCACCGTACGATGTTCTGGGCCAGGGTCCTCGCCGCAGGCCGGAGTCTCGACGAGTGCGAGGATCGTACGGAGCGGGGTCCCGAGTGTCAAGAACGGATCATCCGCTTAAACACCCTACCGTGAACGACCTCGAGGCGGCGCTGGTCGAGCCGCTGCGGGAGCTGCTGCGCGTGGCGAAGGCGACCGCAGAGGCGGAACGCGTCGAGCTGTGGGCCGTCGGCGGGGCGGTGCGCGACCTCGCGGTGGGCATCGGGGTGCGCGACCTCGACCTCGCTGTGGCGGGTGACGCGGGCGGGCTCGCGACAGCGGTCGCGGAACGCACCGGCGGGGCGGCCACGGTCGAGGCGCGGTTTGGGACCGCGAGCGTGGAGGCCGGAGGCTGCCGGATCGACCTCGCAGCCCTCCGGACGGAGCGGTACGCGCGTCCCGGGGCACTGCCGACCGTGCGCCTCGGAGCGTCCATCGAGGAGGACCTCGCGCGGCGGGACTTCAGCGTGAACGCGGTCGCGCTGGGGCTGGCGGGAGCGCGGGCGGGAGAGGTGATCGACCCCTTCGGGGGGCTCGGCGACCTCGCCGCGCGACGGCTCCGAGTGCTGCATGAGCGGTCGTTCATCGACGACGCGACGCGGCTGTGGCGCGGGGCGCGCTACGCGGCGCGCCTTGCCCTGCGGCCGACAGCGGAGACGGCGCGGCTGATCGAGGAGGGCGGGCGCTGGCTCGCGCCCATCTCGGGGCAGCGGCTGTGGGTGGAATTCGAGCGTACGGCCGAGGAGCGACGTGTCCTCGAGACCTTGCGGCTCCTCGACGGCTGGGGCGTGCTGAGGGCGACGTGCGGGGAATTCGAGCTGAGCGAGGCGAGCGCGCGGGCGTTGCGCCCTCGCCGCGGGCCCATGCCGCCCTCGGTGCTGCTGGCGGTCCTCCTCGCGCCGCTCCCAACGACCGTGCGCGGGGCCGTGGTGAGCCGGCTCCGCGCACCTCGCGAGGCGGCGCGGGCGGTCGAGGACTCAGCGGCGTTGATCGAGGGGCACGCGACCGACCTGGACTCGCTCGATCGGCTGAGCGGGACGGGCGAGCCCGGGCGGACGGCCGCAAGCTGGCTCGATCCGGGGCCGCAGCGCGCGTTGCAGGGGGCGCTGCGGCGCTGGGCGCAAACGCGCGCGCACCTGGATGCCGGGGAACTCCTCGAGCTGGGCGTGCCGCGCGGGCCGGTGCTTGGAGCAACGCTGCGCCGCTTGCGCCGCGAGCGGTACCTCGGCACTCTGGCGGGAGCGGCCGAAGCGCGGCGCGTTGTGCGCGCCTGGCTGGCCGAGGAGCCTGCCGACCATGTTTGAGACCAGCTCGTGCAGGGTCTGTCGACAGGTGATCGAGGTCGCGCGCCACGCGATCTGTGACGAATGCGGAGCGCCATTTCACCTGAACCTGCGGACGGACCTCGACGAGGCGAGCTGTGGGGCGGCGTACGTGAGCGCGGCGTGCGGGATGAGCGTGTACTGCGACTCGTGCGGCGCACGCCTGGAAGCCGAAGCTGCCGCGACCGGCAGCCGGCTGGCACGGGTGGGTTGAGAGGGAGCGACGCGATGGATGCGGTGGCCACTTGCTGGGTGTGCGAGGAGACAGTCGAGGACCGGAAGCTGCTGTCCTCGTGCGACGGGTGCGGGCAGGACTACCACCTCAACCCCTACCAGACGCCGGGGAAGGACTGCGGGGACGCCTCGCTCGACAGCGGGGGCGAGCCGGTGTTGGAGTTCTTCTGCCGGCCCTGCATGGAGGGCACGACAGCCGCACTGCGCGAGGCACGAGCCGCCCAATCGTGAGCGGACGGCCCTCGCAGCCGGGCCGGCGCAGGCGCGCCGAGGTCGAACGCCGCCCGCCGCCCCCCATCGAGGCGCCCTCGAGGCGTAGCTTCGGGCTCGGGTTCTGGGCAACGTTGCTGGCGGGCGCATGGATCGGGCGCGCCTCGGTGGCGCTGCCCGAGAGCCTGGGGACGCTGTTCGACCTCTTCTTGCCGCTGGCAGCGGGCCTGTTCGTGTTCTTGACCTACCGCCGGTTCATCCGGACGCGCCTCGAGGCGTCGCGCGCCGCCGCCCGGCAGCAGCAGGCGCGGCGAGCCGCGAGCCACGACGAAACCACGTAGCCCCGCCGTCCGGCTCGGCCGGCGGGGCGGCGGGGGCATACCCACAACGCAACATGAAGTAGAGGCCACGTCCGTTGGTGCGGGGCACGCGCGCGAAGTATGCGGCTGCCCGCAGCCGGCGCTCGGCGGCCATCAGGGCCCGCGCACCGTACGCGTGCCCTCGATGCGCGGGAACGATTGCAACGCAGTCAAAGACCACGGCCCCAGCGCAGGGGACATCGCGGCGCAGTGTCAGCGTCCCGACGAGCACCTGCCGCGCCAGGATGGCGTAGCACTCAGCCGCGGGTTGGCCAGGCGGCAGGTCGCCCTCAAAGTTCCGCTCGATGCCGTCGCGAAGGGCGCGCTGGATGCCGGGGTCCTCGAGGTCTGCGCGGACGAGCGGCCGCACGGTCACACCGAAGCCGCGTGCCCAGACGCGATTCGGCTCGCTGGCCGCATCGCTCAGGCGAGCCACTGGGCGACCGTGGGCGCGACCTCGGAGGCGTGGACGCGGCGCAGCTCGCAATCGGGCAGCGCCTGGAGAAAGGCGTCGCCGTAAGGGCGGGTGAGGACGCGACGGTCGAGCAGGAGGAACACCCCTCGCTCGTCCTGGCCACGGATCAGGCGCCCGAACCCCTGGCGGAAGCGAAGCACGGCCTGGGGCAGGGCGTACTCCGAGAAGGGGTCGTCGTAGAGGACGGCGCGACCGGCGTATACCGGCTCGGTGGGGACGGGGAAGGGCAGCCGTGCCATCGCGATCTGGGAGAGCGTATCGCCTCGGACGTCGACGCCCTCCCAGAAGGCCGCTGTGCCGAGGAGCAGCGTCCGTGGCTGCTCGACGAGGGCGCGGAGGAGGCGCGCGGGAGAGCCATCGATCTGGTGAGCGAGGACGGATACGCCTTCGGCGGCGAGCGGCGCGGCGAGGGCCTCGGAAGCCGCACGGACGGCGCCGTGCGAGGTGAACAGTGCTAGGGTGCGGCCAGCGGCGGCACGCGTCGCATCGGCGAGGACGCGCTGCATCGCCTCGGCATAGCCCGGTTCGTCGGGGGTCGGGATGTCGTCGACAACGAGGGCGAGGACGGCGCGACGGTAGTCGAAGGGTGAGGGCACCGTAAGCGTGTCGGGCTCGAACAGCCCGAGTGCGCGCACGCTGTAATCAAACGAACCGTTGGCCGTCAGGGTGGCGCTGGTCACCGCGACCGAGGAGCGGGCGGCGTAGAGGTCGGAGGCGAGGCGGTCGGCGACCTCGAGGGGCGCGATGTTCACCCGCACGGCGCCGCTGCCGCCTGCGAGCCAGACGATCGAGGCGGGGTCGGCGCGGAGCAGGGCGTCCTGTAGTGCCCAGCGGGCCGACGAGACCGATTCGGAGGTCGCGGCCAGCGAAGAGCGGAGGCGGTCGACGAAGGGGCCCGTGCCCTCCTCGACGTCGTTGAGCGTGGAGCGCGCCTGCAGCAAACGGTCGTTGCAGTGGAGGAGCGCGGCATCGAGCTGTGCCGCCGCGACCTCGACGTCGCCCCAGGCGGGCTGGGCGCGGCTTGCCGCCGTGATCAACAACTGCGGCTGATCTCCGCCGGGCGAGTCCTCGAACTCCGCCAGGAATTCGCGCAGGGTCGAGTCCAGGTCGGGAATGCGGGCGAGGACCCGAGCGGCTGCGGCGGTGAGGGCGTCGGCGATGCCTCGAAGGCCCGCCATCGGGGAGAGCGGGGCGCCCTGGCCGCCGGCGAGGTCGCGCATCCGGGCACCCGCGGGACCGAGCGCCTCGATTGCGGCCTCCAGCTCGCGGAGCGAAAGCGTCGTCCCGTAGCGCTGGGTCGCCGCTCCCTCGAGGCGGTGCGCCTCGTCAACGACGAGGTGGCGGAAGGGAGGCAGCACCTGGTCGCCGGTGGCGGCGTTGGTGAGCAGGAGCGCGTGGTTCACGATCACGACGTGCGCGGCAGCGGCGCGGGCGCGGGCGCGCAGGACGAAGCAGCTTCCGTCGCGCACGTAGGCGCAGCGCCTCGCGAGGCAGTCGTTGCTGTCGGCGGAAAGGGCGTTCCAGGCGCTGCGCTCGGTCGCGCCGACGGCAATCTCGCCGAGCTCACCCGTCTCAGTCGTGGGGAGCCAGACCGCAATGCGCGCGTGGAGGCGCGCCTCGGTCTGGTTGCGCGGCTGGGGAGTCGAGCGCAGCTCGGCCCACCGCTCGAGGCAGAGGTAGTTGGCACGACCCTTGAGGACCGTTGTCCGTAGCGAGCCGGGCGGAACGCCCTCGTGCGCCTCGACCAGCGCGGCGGCGGCAGGCAGGTCGTGCTGGGCGAGCTGCTCCTGGAGGTTCAGCGTGTGCGTGGAAACGACGACGCGGTCGTCGTTGCGAAGGGCGTGGAGCAACGCCGGAAGCAGGTAGGCGAGGGACTTGCCGGTGCCGGTGCCGGCCTCTACGGCGAGGTGTCCCGAGTACTCGATGTTCGTCGCGACGGCCTCCGCCATCGCTAGCTGGCCTTCGCGTACCTCGAAGCCGGGGAGCAGCGGGCTCTGGGCGGCGGCGCCGAACAGCGCGTCGAGGTCGGCCCGCGTGAGCGCACGGCTGACCTCCCGGGGGACGAGCGGCGGTGGAATCGGGGTCGACGGGGCGAGGACGAGCAGCGCGAGCGGCGAAGCGGACGCAGGGACGGCGCCCGCGTCGCGGTTGAGGGTCTCGAGCAGGAGGGCGCGAGCCGACCACTCGGACTGCTCCGCGATGGTCAGGAGATCCAGGAGGACGCTGCGCGGGAGCGCCTCGAGGCGGTCGATCAGGTCGAGGAAGACGCGAAAGGTGGCCTCGGCGTCCGCGAGGGCGCGATGGGCGACGGGCATGTCGATGTTCAGGGTCGCGGCGAGGGACGAGAGGCCGAGCCGCGTCGCGGCAGGGAGCAGAGCCGCCGCGAGGTCGAACGTGTCGTGCGAAGGGTGCTCGAAGGCGAGACCGGCCGCGAGCAGGAAACCGAGATCGAATTGGACGTTATGCCCGACGACTTCGCAACCGTCGACGAAGGCGCGCAGCTCCTCGATCACCTCGAATTGGAACGGGGCGTTCGCGACGTCGTCGTCAGTGATACCGGTCAGCGATTGGACGAAGGGCGGGATTGGGCGTCCGGGCTGGACGAGCGACTGGTAGCGGCGGACGTTGCCGAAGCGGTCGAAGCGGACGGCGCCCACCTCGATGATACGGTCCGCCACCGGATCAAAACCGGTCGTCTCGAGGTCGATGGCGACGTATTCGCGGTGCGCGGAAGCGGGCACGCGAGTCCTCGGATCCAGTTGGTCCAAGCGGGAACGACGAGTGCAGCGTACACCGTCGGCCGCCGAGCGCCGACGCGGGCGGGATCAGGCGGTGATGGACGGCTCCGAAGCAGGGGCGCGGTCGTTCTGAGCCGCGTCGATGCTGCCGACCTCGAACTTCACGAGGCGGCCTGCGGGCGTGCGGTGCACCGCCTCGAAGCGCCCGGCGTGGAGCTCCTCGAGCAACTGTGTCTGCGTGGTGATCACGCGGTGGAACCCGGTAGCGAAGAAGCCGATGCCCGTGTTGGAGTGCGCGTCGCTGCCGCCCGTGCCGGACTTGCCGAGGATCTTCGCGACCTGGTAGGCGAACTCGTTCTCGCGCGGCGTGTTGCAGCCGTTGGCCACCTCGATGGCATCGACGAGCTTGAAGACGGGTAGGTCGGCGGCCTGCTCTGGACTGAGGTCGAAGGGGCGGCCGCCCTTGCGCATCGCGGTGACGGGGTCGAAGACGTGGCGGAAGGGGTGGGCGACGATCAGGAAGCCGCCGACCTTATCGATCTCCTCGCGGAGCTGGGCGAGGCGGCGAATGCCGCTGATGTAGCCCTCGAGACCGATGGCGAGGATGTGACCGTGATCGGTGGACACCTCCATGCCGAAGTTGGCGAAGATGTCCTGGTGCTGCTCGTGGTAAGCGTCGCGCCGGTAGCGCTCCCAGACCTGGTCATGTTCGGCGATGTTGAAGCCGGTCAGCCCGTTCGCGCGGCCGATCTCGGGGAGGTCTTCGGGTTTGAGCATGGAGTCGGACGAGGCGCCCATCGTGTGGACATGCATGTCCATGATGGTCGCGCTCAGACCGTCATTCAGGGTAGGTTCCAGCGGTAGCCTCCCTCGTTCGTCTCCTGAGCATACGTGACAGCGAAAGGGAAGTGCCACCCTGCCCCCCGCGTCCCCTCGAAACGGCCTCTCGCGCGGGCGATCAGCGGGCGAGGTTGGGCAGCATCCAGGCGAAGGCGAGGTGGGCGATCAGCGCCAGCAGCGGCGCAATCGTGCCGAGCCGTCCTCGGATCACCGCGGCGGTCGCCAGGGCGATGCCGATGACGGCGGTGACGACAAGCGAGAATTCGAGGTGGGGGACCAGCGCGTTGTCCTCGGCTCGCCCGGACGCGAAGTGCAGGTAGAGCGCGCCGAGGATGAGGCCGGCCGCGGTCCAGAGCAGCATCATCAGGTTGACGAACACGACGCCCACGAGGGGCATCGGGACACGGCGGTTCTCCGGCAGCCGTTGCCACACGGAGCTGCGAGAGAGCAGCACCAGCATGACAAAGGTGCTGACCAGCGCCGCAGCGGCGCCCGAGATGAAGCCGGAGAGGAGCGCGCGAGCGGTCTCGTCGCTCACGGTTCGGGGGCGATCGCCTGCGCCGCGGCGCGAGGCAGCGTACGCGCCTCAAGAACGCGTGCGCCGAGCGCCTCGAAGCCCCGCCTGAGGTCCGCGACACGAGCGCCCTCGTGGACGAAGACGTAGACGGCCGGCCCCGCACCACAGAGGTGGAGCTGCGGCGCGCCCGCGGCGCGGTACGAGGCATAGTGCGCGAGCAATTCGGCGTCGGTGCGCTCGACCACCGTCTCGAAGACGTTGACGAGGTCATTCGTGGGCGGCGGCGCGCCTCGTGCGAGGCGTTGCGAGAGCCGCCATGAGCGATGTCCGTCGGTGAAGTCGTGCGGAGTGAGCGCGCCGTAACGGCGAGCGGTCTTGTTCGCCATCGCGCCGACGGGCGGCACGAGGATGAGGAGGCGCAGCGGGCGGAGATCGCGCAGCGGCTCGACGACCTCCCCGCGGCCGGTGCAACGGGCAGCGCCGCCATGCAGGAAGAACGGCACGTCGGAGCCGACCGTGGCCGCCGCCTCGGAGAGGCGTGTCAGCGGCCAGTCGAGGCCCCAAAGGACGTTGAGCCCTCGGAGGACGGCCGCGGCGTCTGATGAGCCGCCGCCCAGGCCCGCGGGCGAGGGGATGCGCTTGGTGACCTCGATGCGGACGGCGGGCTCGCGGCCGGCGGCGACGGCAAGGGCGCGGGCGGCCCGACCCGAGAGGTCGTCGACAGGGTCGATGTCTTTCGACTCGGCGCCCGAGAGTACGACCTCGAGCGCGCGGGCGGGCGACAGGCGGAGGTCGTCGGCGAGGTCGATGGTGGTCATGACGGTGTCGATGTCGTGGTAGCCGTCGGGACGGCGGCCGGTCACCTCGAGTGCAAGGTTGATCTTCGCGGGAGCGCGGAGGCGGAGGGCAGACACCTCGACAGCCTAGTCGAGGTTCAGGGCGCGCGGGTGGCGGCGCTCGACGACGGCGAACAGCCGCTGCCAGTCGGTGAGATCAAGGTGCTGGGCGCGCGCCATGACATCGATGCCGGCCTCCTCGAGCAGCTCGCGTGCGGCGGCATCTGGGATGCCGAACGAATTGCGGATCGCGTTGTGGAGCTGCTTGCGAGGCTCGGAGAAGCCCGCCCGGAGCAGGTTGAAGAACCTCGGCAGGAGTTCCCGGGAGAGGACGGGGGCGGGCAGGCGTTCGATGCGCACCGCCGCGGACTGCACCTTCGGCGGCGGCCAGAAGGCGGAGGGAGGCACGTCGAAGAGCGGCTCAGGGGTGCCGTAGCACTTGATGGACATGGAGAGGAGCGACTCGTGGCCGGGCCCGCCGACCATGCGGCGTGCGACCTCGCGCTGGACGAGCACAACGATGCGCTCGGGGGACGGGTCGGCCTCGAGGAGGCGGCGAACGACCGGCTGCGTGATGTAGTACGGAAGGTTGCCGGTAGCGATATACGGCGGAGCCGCCTCGCACTCCGCGAGCAGCTCGGCGGGAGTGTGGTCGAGGACATCAGCCGCCACGATGGAGACGTTCGCGCGGTCGGCAAGGCGTCGGCGGGAGAGCGCGGCCAATTCCTCGTCGAGCTCGACGGCAACGACGTGGCCCGCGCGCTGGGCGAGCTCCTCGGTAAGGCCGCCAGGACCGGCGCCGATCTCGAGCACGGTGTCCTCGGACGTCAGCCGGCAGGCCTCAGCGATGTCTCCGAGGATGAACTGGTCGAGGAGGAAGTGCTGACCGAGCGCCTTCCTCGGCGTGACGCCGAGACGACGCAGCGCCTCCGGGGGCGAGACGAAGTGGGGCCGCTGAACACGGCCGGCTCGCCGGGTCACGGACTGGCCGTGACGCGAGAGGAGGGAGGAGAGAGAGAAATTGGTCGTGCCCCGCCCTCGAAACGATCCACGAGCTTGCCTCCGCCAGCCAGCTCAAACCCGGCGACCCTGCGGCACCCGATGCGACCGACGTACCGCTGCTTCCTTCCGGACCTGACGGGGTTGGCCGGGCATCGCCGCGCAGGACCAGGCTCTCAACACCGCTTAACGGTGGCAGTCCCCAGGTGCCGATCCTCAGACGGGCCTTCAGCCCCGCTAGAGCGGATTGCGGGTACAGGGCACCGCTAGCTCCCCACCTAGCACGACCGCCTCGATCGTACGCGGGCGGTGAAGCGGGCGTCAAAGCGGGGCGGCGAGAGTGAACGCACGCCTCGATGTAGGATGCGAGGTCGAAGCCGGGGCGAGCACGCGAGGCAGGACGGAGCGGCGGCGAACATGCGCATTCTCTCGATTGGCCGGCCGCTCGCGCACCCCTCGATCGATAACCACTCGATCTTCAACGCCCCGGCCGTCTCGGATTACGAGGCCGTCGTCCTCGATCCTGGCGGCATCCTCGAGACGGTGCAGCAGGCAGTCGATGGCAGCGCGGAGTTCCGGACGTTCGGCGATGAGCCCGTGGTGAACGGCGCAACTACCCCGACCTCGATCAGCATCGCCGAGGTGCTGCGGCGGCGGCGCGACGAGGTGGTGCGGTGCCTCGAACGCGGCGGCGTGGTGGCCGTGTTCCTCTACCCGCAGGCGACCCTGCCTGACGTGATTGGATTCACGGGCGCGGACCGCTACTGGCTCCTGCCGGCCCCGGCGGGGCTCGCCTGGGCGCCGCCGCTGATCCGGTGGGGTGAGGGTGCGGTGGTCGCGACCAGCGACCACGGGCACGCGTTCTCGCGCTTCCTCGATGCCGCTGCCGGGGAGGTGCTTTACCGCGCGGTCTTCGACGAGGCGGCCGCAGGATTCGCGGGATACGGGAAGACCTTTGCCCGGTCCGGGGGCGGGGACCCGGCCGCCGTCGAGTTCGCGGTCCTTGGTGGGACGGTGGTGTTCCTGCCGACGCCTCGACGGCGCGGTGACAACGCGCACGCGCTGGGTACGGCAATCGAGGAAGCACTGCGCGACCAGCTCGGGCGCGCCGATGCCTCGGAGGGCGCGCCGTACTGGCTGGACCAGGAGGCCGTTCCGGGCCTTGATGACCTCGCCTTGAAGGCCCAGATTGCGCGCGAGGTTGCGGACCGCGCCGGGGAGCAGGCGCGGGCCGCCGAACGTGAAGCGGCCGAGCTCGCGCGGATGCGCGACGTGTTGTGGCGGGAGGGACGTCACAGCCTGGTGCCAGCCGCGGTGCGTTGCTTCGAGCTGCTCGGGTTTCGCGTGTGGCCGGGCGAGGAACTGGTCCTGCGCTGCGACGAGGGGCAGTTGCTCCTCGAGGTGGAGGGCTCGAGCGGGACCGTGGGGATGGCCCCGCACTACCGGCTGCGCGCGCGCCTCGACGCGGCGCTGGCCGAGGGGCGGGTCGAGCGAGGACTGGTCGTCGTGAACGGCGAGCGGACGACGGCGCCTGCCTACCGCACTGCCGCATACCTCGACGCGCTGCGCGTGGCCTCGGAGGCCTCGCGTTACGCGATCCTGACAGCGCCGGAGCTGTTTCGCGCGTCGATGGCGGCATTCGGAGGGGCGGCGCCGGAGGCGCTAGCCTCGATGCGGCGTCGGCTGCTGGAGACGGACGGGGTGGTGGCCCTCGGGGCGGAGTAGACTGGACGGGCATCGATCCCGGGAGTTCCGCGTATGAAAACCGTTAGCGCAGGCGAAGCGAAGGGCCAGTTCTCGACCCTTTTGAACGATGTCGAGCGCGGCGAG